>CBIHQM010000178.1:0-12565 GCA_966211885.1 uncultured Chryseolinea sp. | reverse complement strand
TTTATCCCGGCATCTTAAACCACCGCACAGCATTGTCGTGGAAGATCTTGTTCACGACGGTGCGGGGCAGTTTCATTCCTTTGAACTCGCCGTTCACTTCGGGTGATGTCATCGTTTCATCGGTCACAAAATATTTCCAGTCGTGCAGCCAGGTTTCGTGCACGTGTTTTCGCACGGCCTCTGCATCGTAGCTGTCTTTTATTTCAGAGTCGGTGGCGTAGATGAGGCGGTCCTGATACTTGATGATAAAGTTGCGCACTTTGTCATAGTCGGTGAGCGACTGGTGTTGCAGGTGCGAAATGCGTTCGGCCATGTCGACCGCCATGTTGGGAAATTTGTCGAGACGTTTTGCAAGTTCATCCACGCTCCATTCCAGGCTCCCCAGGTGAGCGCCGACGAAACGCATGTCGGGGTGTTTTTCGATGAAGTGATCGCGGGCGTTGATCTGGTCTTCGTATGAGGGATATTCCGGATGCAGGAACATGTGGTATTCCGGGTGCTCTTTGAAGTAATGACGGTCGTTGTTGACCGTCATTTGATCGATGGGGAGCCAGCAGTTTTTGGGTTCGCCCAGGTGGCCCATAATGGTTTTGTCCTGGTCGATGATGTATTGAACAACGGAATCGAATTTAGGATCGTCCACCATGATGAAACGACCGCTCGCGTCTTTGTAGGTCATGCCGATGTTCTTCCAGATCTTGATGCCCAGCGCGCCCTGGTCGAATCCTTCCTTCAGCCAGGGAATGGTGCGTTTTGTCCATGCCGAATCCCAGCCTTGCAACGTGAAGGCCGTGAGAAAGCTCACGGTGTTGGGCACGGATTTGATTTGATGCAGCGCAAAGCTGCGTTGCTCCTGCAGTGTGGGATAGTCGGGCACATCCACGTTCACGGCCAGCACCGTGAAATTGTCGGCTCTGGCTTGCTCGCTGATGGCGGTGTTGTTGGCGTTGAGGTGGGTGTGGGTGTCGATCTTTTTTACCGAAGCAAAATCGTCGACGCTGTAGTACTCTTTTTCGCAGGCTGTTATGGCCAGGGCAATAGCGAACGCGGCACACCACGTAGCAGTATGTTTTCTCATGATCCGATTTTTTTATAGATGAATGTCTTTCAAAGCCATTTAATCTCCAGAGCCCGAAACCTCATCCCACCTCATCGCTTTTCGCCGCGGAATGTATAAACTTCTATATGTTCGGCATCTCCGGTGTATGAGAGGACACGCGACGACTGCGAGAGGTAGGTCGAGCCATAGTAAAACTCGTGTTTGTATTTCCGGCCGTCTTTCAACGTGACGATGGCATAGGCGTCGTCGGGACGGGGTTGGTAGCGTTGGTTTTGTTTTATGGTAAAGGCTTTTAGCGGCGTGGCATTGTTGGCCACGATCATCAACGCATTGCCCGAAGGTTGTTGGATCAGCGCTGCACCCTTGGCATCGCCATCGGCATAGAAGCCGCTTTCGCGGGCGTTCACGGCTTTGAAATTTCCATGTCCATCGCCGCGAAGAAAAACACCCACCGAGGCGTCATAGCGACCGCTGGAGACTTCGGCGGAAAACATGTTACCGGTCATGAGCACATCCAAAAACCCGTCGCCATCCACGTCGGCGGTGGTCATGCCATAGGTTGGGGCGAACTGTGTTTCCAGGGGAAGGGCCTTGAGGGTGAATTTGCCGTTGCCTTGGTTTTCGATGTAGCTGGTCTGAAAATTTTCGGCACACACCGCATAGGCATTGTCTGTTTCCGATTTCAAGAATGAATCATCAAACGTGGCCTCTGAATATTCGGCATAGTGGACGAACCGGTGACGCATGGCGGGGATCTGGCTGATGAGTTCATCGCGTGTGTGAACGATGTATTTGGTGCCTTGCAAATAGTAGGTCATCACCGGATCGATGGAACCATTTTTGTCGTAGTCATTGGCATAGACACAAAGGGGCTCTTCCGTGGTCCCGTGATAGCGCGAGTTGAGGCCGAGGTTTCCTGCGATGTAATCCATGTCGCCGTCCTGGTCGAAGTCGGCGGCCACCAGGCTGTTCCACCAACCGCTGGTGTGTTGGAAGGCATCGGTGGCATGGGGTGTGAACGATTTTCCATCTTTATTCTTCAGGCACGTGATGGGCATGAACTCCCCGGTGATGAGCAGGTCGGGCCAGCCATCATTGTCCACGTCAGTCCATAGCGCAGAGGTGACCAGGCCGGCTTTTAACAGGCCGGGCGCCAGGTCTTGCGTGACGTCGGCAAAACGACATTCACCGGGTTTTGAATCGTTCCGGAAAATATAGCTGGCCGCCGGCGTGGGATATTCTCCCGGCACAATCCGTCCACCCACAAACAGGTCGAGATCGCCATCGCGGTCGTAGTCGGAGGCGATCACGCTGGAGCCGCTTTGAAGATGTTCGGGCAAGGCATCTTGCGCGAGATTGAATTTTCCTTTGCCATCGTTCAGGTACAAATAGTCTTTGTAGGCCGGCGAGTCTTTTGGTTTCTCCGACCCTCCTGTGGCGATGTATAGATCGTTGTCGTTGTCGCCGTCGGCATCAAAAAACAAAACCCCCAGTTCTTCGCCCAAACTATCGATGGCCGGTGTTGCCCGTTTAAATTTTCCATCTTTCCCTTGCAAGAAAAGTGCGCCGGCATGATTGGAGGCTCCACCCACATAAAAATCTTCCAGGCCATCGCCATTCACATCTGCCACAGCAACGCCTGGGCCGTTGCGCGAATGCATGTGGGGCAACAGCGGTTGTACTTTAAAATCGATGAAGTCGTTTTCTTTATGCGTAAAGTCAATGCCCAATGCGTGCGACACTTCATTGAACAAGGTTGGTTGCCTGGTGCTGGGTTGCGTTGTGGTTTTCGTTTTCGCGGAAGCATAGTCCAGCGTGAGCAATTGATTGACTTTAATCTTGGTTAAAATTTCTTGTTTTCCATCGGGCCAGATCACCTTCAACGAATCCACAACATCGGCCGTATCCAGTCCCACGTGCATCGTTCCGTCCACCGTAGACTCATAGCCCCGGTTCAGGAAGTTTTCCAGGTATTGCTCCTTCCCTTCGCTAAATACCCAGACCTTGGCGCCGATGCCTTCCTTATTTTTTTCGCTGCCGCGGAATTTTATCCGGAGATAGTTCCGGTGAAAGAGCGCATCGCTGTGGTTGCGATAGATGCGCGCCTCTTCGTTCATGGTGTTCACGACCAGGTCAAGATCGCCATCGTTGTCCAGGTCGGCATAGGCTGCGCCGTGCGAAAAACCTTCCTCCTGCAAGCCCCAGGCTTGGGTTTGGTTGGTGAAGGTGAGGTCGCCGTTGTTGGAGTAGATATAATTTTTTAATGCCGCGCCTTTCAACGCTTTGATGGCCTCCAGTTTTTTATCGGTCTTCGCCTGCACAGTCCCCAGCGGCGTGTTGTAAATGTTTTGGTACGTGATGTAATCCATGTTACCCAGGTCGCGCAAGAAACCATTGGTAGCAAAAAGGTCTTTGTCGCCGTCGTTGTCATAGTCGGCCAACAGCGGACTCCAGCTCCAGTCGGTGCTGCTCACACCCGAGAGGAAACTGATCTCGCTAAAGGTGTTGTTGCCCCGGTTCAGCTGCAATGTGTTGCGTGTGAACTGCGGGAGATATCCCAGGCGGAGCGACAATTGGTATTTGTCGTAGCCGGTGGGTGGAATGATCAGCTTTAGCCGTTTGTTGTCCTCCGGGCGCATGTCCAGCTCCACGATGTCTACCAGGCCGTCGTTGTTCAAATCGGCCACGTCGTTGCCCATGCCGGCAAAGCTGGTGTGTTTCAGGTATTCGGCGGCGCGATCGGTGAAGGTGCCGTTTTGATTGTTGATGTAGAGGATGTCGCTGCCGATAAAGTCGTTGGAGACATAAATGTCGGGCCAGCCGTCGTTGTTGATGTCGCTGATGGCGAGGCCGAGGCTATAGCCTTCCACCAGGATGCCTGCTTCTTTGGAAACATCGGTGAACGTGTGGTCGCCGTTGTTCCGGTACAGCACATCCGTGCTCACGCCTGTGCCGTCGAGCTTGCGGGGTTGAATGTGGTTCACCATGTTCTCGTAGGACGCCGGGTTGGTGATGATAAAGACATCGAGATCACCATCGCCGTCATAGTCAAAAAAAGAAGCGTGCATGGCCTGCCGTTTATCGCCCAGCCCGTAGGACTGGGATGATTCGGTGAAGGTGTTGTTCTGGTTGTTGATGAACAGCAGGTTTCCCCGGTCTGTTTCGGGTCCGCCACCGGAGACGCATTGGTAAATATCCAGCCAGCCGTCGTTGTTCACATCGGCCATGACCGCACCGGTAGCCCACCGGTGGTTGAGCAGGCCCGACGATTCCGTAATGTCCTCGAACACGAGATCGCCCTTGTTCAGGTAGAGCCGGCTGGAGGTGGTGTTGCCGCTAAAGAACAAATCGGTGAGCCCATCGTTGTTGATGTCTCCTGCCGCCACGCCTGCGCCGGTGTAGATGTTCATATAGTTGTTCACGTTCACCTGCTCGTCTTCCTCCAACACATTGTTGAAATGGATGCCGGTATGACGCGACGAAATCATTTCAAACACCGTGTCGGCTTTGCGTCCGCAGGAGCAAACGATCATCAAAACTAAAACTCCAACTATCGCATCAAGGCGCTTCATGAAAACTTTCGGTTTACAGGAGAAACTATACAACAAAAAAAATGAAATGCCTGCATCATCCGCGGGCATTGGCTTCCAGGGCAAGGGTCAGGTTGGGTTGTGCTGGCTACGCCACGATCGCTTTGCCTTTGAGCAAGGTAATGGATAACCCTGAAAATAAACAGCGAAGGGTGATGGCCCTTCGCTGTTTTTTATTTCACTATAGACACCGGGTATCCTAGTAGTTGGGGTTTTGCTTGATCTCGCCTGCAGTTCCCTTGGTGCGGTCGATTTCGCTTTGCGGGAACGGATAGACGTTAAACTTATCGTCCCAGTCGGTCGGGAAGATTGTGGGACCGAGGCCCCAGCGTACGAGGTCATACCAGCGATGTCCTTCAAAGCAAAGCTCCACGCGTTTCTCGTGTTGCAGGTCCGCCAGTGTTGCCACACCGGCCAGGGGTCCAAGACCCGCGCGATCGCGGATGTCGTTGATCTGGGTGGTAGCTTCCGGCGCACGACCTTGAGCCAGCAAGGCCTCGGCATAGAGCAGCTTCAATTCGGCATAACGGAACGTGCGCTCGTTGTTGAAGTTACCCTGGTTGTTGCCCGAGAAATCGCCGCCCACCGAGTTGCGTTGGCCGGCATATTTCTTCACCACATAACCGGTTTCCGACCACAGCGGATCGTAGGGCAGCGATTCTACGCCGCTGTTCCAGATGTAGTAGGTGTCGCCAGCCTGGTAGATGAATGCATTGAGTCGCGCATCGTTGGCTTCAAATTGGTCCACCAGGTCTTGCGTGGGCACCCACCATCCGTTCTTTCCGCCGGGAGCGGTTTCCGTGGCTTCGAAGTTGCTGGCATCCCAGTACATGGAGCGCCCGGTTCCTTGCGATGCCTTGAAACTTTCGGAGTGCGTGTCGTCAAACACCCACACGTTGTCGTCGGAGTGCGGTCCGCCAAACTGGACTTCGAAGATCGATTCTTTGTTGTTCTCGTTGTCGAACGCAAAAACATCTTCCAGGTCCTTCGCAGGGTTGTCGGTGTCGATCAATCCATATTTGCCGGCGTGGCCTACGCCGTTGTTGATCACATCTTCAAAAGCGGTGATCGCGGCGGGCATGTCGCCTTTCCAGATGTTCACTTTGCCGATGTAGGCCATCGCCGCCCATTTGGTGGCACGACCGGTATTTTCATCGCCCCATACTTCGGGAAGGTTGGCAAATGCATCGTTGAAATCGCCAAGGATCTGTGCAAACAGTTGGTCCTTGGTGGCGTTGGGCACGGAAAGTTGTGTGAGGTCCTTGAACGTTTTGGTCACGATCGGCGGTGTGCCGAAAAGTTTCAACGCTTCAAAGTGAAAGAAGGCCCGCAGGAATTTTGCTTCGCTGGTGTAGAGCTTCTTCTCATCGTCGGTTAGATCGTTCTCCAGGTCGATGTGTTCCAGCACCGTGTTGGCGCGATAGATGCCTTCGTACAGCTGGGTGTAGATTGCGGCGAAGGGTTTGTCGCTGGCGCGGATGTTGAGGTGGTCGGCATCCTTGGAGATGTTGTCGGCACCGGGTTGAGCAGACACGTCGTCGGTCACCACATCGGTGATCTTCCAGAATTCGCCCGACTCACCGAGGGTTTCCGTACTCGTTCCCCAGAAGTCCTGGATCGAAGAGTAGGCAGCAAACATGGCGCCATCAAACTCGGCCGCCGTCTTGTAGTAGGCATCGGCCGTCAATTTGTCGAGGGGCTTCAAGTCCAGATTGTTACAGGAGTTACAAATCAGGAAAGCGGCCACCAGGTATAGTATTTTTATTGGTTTCATAATTTTTTCATTACGAGGTTAGAACGATACCTGCCATCCGAATTGTATGATGCGAGGTTGGGGTGAGCTACCACCGTCTTGTCCGGTAGCCAACGGTGTTTCACCTTTCTGGAAGCTTTGACCACGGGTCACTTCAGGATCGAAGCCCGAGTACTTCGTGAAAGTATACAGGTTCTGCGCGGCGACATAAACGCGGAAACGCGTGATCAAACCGCCCGTCCAGTTCTTCAGTTGCGTGGACGGAATGGCATAGCCGAGCTGGATGTTGCGGATGCGCATAAAGCTTCCGCTTTCGATCCAACGATCGGAGTACCGGTTGTTCTGGTTGTCGTCGTCGATGGTCAGGCGTGGCATGGAGTTGCTGGTGCCTTCTCCGGTCCAGTGACCCAACGTCGAGGCATAGAAGTTGGTGGCACTGCGCAAATCTTCGCCCTGGGATCTTGCCTGGTTGTATACTTTTTGTCCGGATACGCCAGCCAGCAACAACGAGAAGTCGAAGTTGTGGAAGCGCGCCGACGCGTTGATACCGTAATAGAATTTCGGTATGTAGCTACCCAGGTTGGTGCGGTCGTTGGCGTCGATCTGGCCGTCGCCGTTCACGTCCTTAAAGCGGATGTCGCCGGGTTTCCGGCCCGAAGAAATTCTGTCGGGAACCGCTGCATCGATCTCGGCCTGGTTTTGGAAAATACCGTCGGTCTTGTAGCCGTAGAAGCTACCGATGGGGTCGCCCACTTTGGTGCGGTGCGTGGAAGCTCCACCCACACCGCTGATGATCTCGGGAATGGTTCCCAGGTCGAGCACTTCGTTGTGCACCGTGGTGATGTTACCTCCCAGGCTATACTTCACCTGACCCACCTGACCGTTGTAGGTCAAAGCCAATTCGATACCACGGTTCACCATCTTGCCGATGTTGTTGTCGGTGGGGAGGAAGAAACCGGAGGTGTACGGCAGCGGGAATCCCAGCAAGATGCCGTTGGATGTCTTATTGTAGTAGTCGAAGGTGAAGTCTACTTTACCACTGAGCAAGGCGATGTCGGTACCAATATCGAATTGTGTACCCGTTTCCCATTTCACATCGGGGTTGGCGAGGTTGATCGGGGCCGGGCCGCGCACGACGGTTTGATTTCCTGTTCCCACTACATAAAAGATCGTGGGTTGCAGCGTGGTGAGATACGGGAAGTTGGTTCCGGTGAATTGGTTACCGGATTGTCCCCAACCGGCACGGATCTTCACATCATCGAATATGCCGCCTTTCGGGAAGAAGTTTTCCTGGCTGATGCGCCATCCTGCCGAGAACGAAGGGAAGGCTTGTGAACGCTTGCTTTCAGCAAAACGGGAAGAGAAATCTTTCCGGATGTTGAAGGTGAACAAGTATTTGTCGGCGTAAGCATAGTTGATCCGTCCCAAATAGCCGCGCAACGCCCAATGGTCTGCTTCGTTGGCACCCGCCACCTGCACGCCGGTCGACGCAAATTTGATCGCCGTGTTAAAGAGGTCGTTGCCTTGCAAACGCAATTTATCATAGCGGAAGTTGGTTTCTTCATGACCCACCAGCACGGTGAGATCGTGTTTACCAAAATTCTTTATATAGGTAAGTGTGTTGTTAAAGTTGGTGGTCATTTCGATGGGCCGCTCCTGCACGAGCAACGATGACTTGGGCAAGCCGTTGAAGCCCACATCACCCTGGAAGAAGTTGCCATCGCCCACGTTATAGTCCACGCCACCGCTGATGCGGTATTTCAGTCCTTTGATGATCTCGAGTTCACCGTATACGTTGGCCAGCACCTTGCGGCTCAACACCGTCGTATAACTGTAGTTGGGATCGGTGCGCATCACGTAGTTGTTACTGTTCCCTGCCGAGCCGCGGTTCTCCACCGTTTCGGCATTGTAGCCACCGGGTCCCTTGGGATCGTATACTTTAAAGAATGGTTGGTTCAAGGCAGAGTTGAAGGCTGCATAGATCGCGTCTTCGGATTGGATCATGCGATCAACCGAACTCAGCAACAAGGACTCCCCTATTTTAATACGGTCGCCCACCTTCACATCGGTGTTGGCTTTAATAGAGTAGCGTTTGAAGCCCTGGCCCAATTCAAGACCCTGTTGGTTCATGTAGCCCACGCCTACAAAATAGTTGGCGTTGGGTGTGCCACCGCTCACGCCGATGTTGTGGCTCTGCACCTTCGACGTACGGAACACCTGGTCTTGCCAGTTCACATCGGGCTGTCCTCTGAATTTGCTAAAGTCGCGATTGACGGGATCGAGCTGGGCTTGCATGTCGATGTACTGATTCGTGTTGAGTACATCGAGTTTTTTCCAAGGCGTGCCTGCACCAGTGTAGCCATCATACGTCAATGTGGCCTTGCCGTCTTTACCGCGTTTTGTCGTCACGATGATCACACCGTTGGCAGCGCGCGCACCGTAGATGGCGGCAGCGGATGCATCCTTTAACACGTCGATGGATTCAATGTCGGCGGGGTTGATCCCGGCCAACGGGTTAGATTCGGTTGTGGAGGATGTGTTTACGGTGATGTTAGACGTCTGCACGATGGGCACGCCGTCGATCACCCAAAGGGGTGAGTTCACACCGGCTGTGCCGACGCCGCGGATGCGCACATCGATCGGGGCACCTGGGTCACCGCTGCGGTTGGTGATTTGCACCCCCGCTACACGTCCAGCCAAAAGCTGGTCGGGGCTGGTGATGGGTTTCGATCCAATGTCAATGTCGGAAGCGCGTAACGATCCCACCGCACCGGTGAGGTCAACTTTGCGTTGGGTTCCATAACCAACCACAACCACTTCTTCCAACGCTTTTGTGTCCGAACCCAGGGCGGGATTGATAACGGTTTGCGTTCCCACCGGCATTTCAAGAGTTTGAAAGCCGATGAAACTGAAGACGAGCACGGCATCATTGCCGGGTACTGCAAGCGAATACTTTCCGTCGGCATCAGCAGTCGTGCCGACAGAGCTTCCCTTGATCACAATGTTTACGCCGGGTAGTGCATCTCCCGTGTCAGCATCGGTAACTCTTCCAGTGATGGTTTTTTCCTGCGCATACACACCGGTAGCCACCACCATAAAAAATAGCCAAAGCCATTTTTGAGGGGTAAAATGTTTCATTAAAATGAGGGTTAGAGTGATTCAAAATGAGGAACTTTTATTTTCGATCAATTGAAGTTAGGTAAAGATCAGTGCGAACATCGAAATCAATCGATCTATTTATCCACAAAATGCAGTGCAAACGTTTCGCCAACAGGCGCAGGATTTGTTGAAGCTTATACTTCTGCTTACCATCGTACTCTAAACATCCCGTAAAATGACCTTGCCCCAGACACCCTCCCGCTTGCTTTCGCTCGACTTCATGCGCGGTTTGATCATGATTTTCCTCATGGGTGAAAGCATCGGCCTCTATGAACATTTGTTCGAAGCCACCGAGGGCACCGCACTGTCGCACGTGTTCATTCAATTCTTCCACCACCCCTGGAACGGCTTGCGCTTCTGGGACCTCATACAGCCTGGCTTCATGTTCATGGCCGGCACAGCACTGGCCTATTCGCTGCATCGTCAGCAGCAACAAGGCATGGCGTGGAGCGAATCGTTCAAAAAAGCATTGAAACGGTCAGCATGGCTTTTCTTTTGGGGCGTCCTGGACTATGCTGTACGCAAAGAAGGATTGGCGTTCGAGCTTTGGGATGTGCTCACGCAATTGTCGTTCACTACACTAGTGGCGTTTTTAATTTTTAGGTGGTCGATGTCGGCACAACTGGTGTTCAGTTTCGGATTGTTGTTGCTCACGGAGCTACTCTATCGCTATACTCACGTGCCCAATTTCGACCAACCGTTCACCGATCAACACAACTTCGGCAACTATGTCGACCTCTTGCTGATGAACAAAATAAACGATGGCGGCTGGGTAGCCATCAACTGCTTGCCAACGGCTGCCCACACCATCTGGGGCGCCATCGCGGGAAAATTATTGCTTTCGGAAAAAACTAATGAACAAAAATTGAAGTGGCTTGTTACCGCAGGCGCTGTTGCGCTCGTGCTGGGATTTGCCATGGACTTCACCATCACCCCCATCATCAAGCGCATCGCCACCAGCTCTTTCGTGCTCGCCTCCGGCGGATGGTGCCTGCTAGCGCTGGCGTTGTTCTATTGGTGGATCGACATCAAAGGCCACCGCAACCACCTGCAGTTCTTCACCATCGTGGGCATGAACTCGCTCTTCATCTACCTCTTCATGGAAATCGTCGCCAGCCGCTGGTTCAACGGCTACATCACCGCCATCACCAACGGGCTGATGGGCTTTGTGAATACGCCAGCGTTGCTGATGGGATTCATCACGTCGGCGGTGTTGTTTGCTTTGGATTGGGGGTTGTGTTACTGGCTTTATAAGAAGAAGATATTTTTTAAGGTGTAGGGGAGTCAAGGTATTTTCAAATTGAATATTATTTTGTAGTTTTTAACTGTCGTACGTTTCGGTTTTTCGGCGCTGAAGTTATCTTCTTCAGGGGGTATTATTAGCCATTTAAAAACCGTTACGATGAGCAGCTATCGCCAAATCCTTTACCACATCCTATTCACCACCGATCAGCGAAAGCCAACGCTTGACGAACGCTATTGTTCCGATCTTTATCAATACATCTGCGGAATCGCAAAACATAGAAACACACGCATCTAGCAAATTAACGGCGTGGCCGATCACATTCATATTTTGTGTGACCTGCACCCTGCCATTTCTTTAGGAAATTTTGTCAAAGAAATCAAGGTAGCGACAAATGCATGGATGAAAACGAGTGGCAAAATTCAGCATCTTCAAAGGATGGCAGGATGGTTATGGCGCTTTCACTTATTCTTACAAGGAGAAATCGATCCTCATCCGCTACATTAAAAATCAAAAAACACATCACAACATCGAATCTTTGGAGGAAGAGTATAGGCGCTTGTTAAAAGAGAACGGCGTTGGATACGATGAGCGGTATTTGTTTTAAGAGCAAATTCATCAAACGCTTTCTGTTCTATGCGAATAACGCATGAAGATAATCAGATATGAATTGTGCGGCATACGGGAACCCTTTCAGGGTTGAAATACATCGCCCTTTGAACCCCCGGTTTCACCGGGGGCCATTGTTCGGGAAGCCTGTCGGCTTCAAATACCTGAGTGGAGTGTTCGGTTACCTTTGAGAAGCAATATAGCTAACGGGCTATTCAGACAATGGCATTTGTTAACCCGGACGAGATAAGACGGCGTGCGCATTTTAAAAAATTTTAGAAGGATTTCTGTTCTCCATAGTTAACATGGGTCAGCTGGGCGGTTTGAGTCGCTGCAGGGTAAAATAACATCCTCCTGAACCCCCATTTCATCGGGACGCCCTACTCGGGCCATTCGCCTTAGTACCCTTATTTTGAACACCCAATTGCTCCGAAAAAAATTAGCCCGAAGGGCTATTCGAACAATGGCGTCCGGTAAAACCGGACGAACCAACATGGCAAACGTATTTCAAACCCTGAAAGGGTTTCCCAATCTTGTGAGGGTTCATGTAGCCGATTGACAACGTAATAATTGTGAACCGCATATTATTAAATATCGCAGGGAAGTATCCCATCCTTTGCTCTTCAAAATTTAATATATCTTCTAAAACTTAATGGGCCTTTTTGGGGTTTGACAGAATACTGAAATACAATCTCTGCTTACTATACAAAACAAACCCTACCCCCATGACCCTAAAAAAAATCGGCATCCTTGGCTCTGGCGAAGTGGCGCAGTCTCTTGCTGAGGGATTTTTAAAACACGGCTTTCAGGTTACGTTAGGAACGCGCGACGCGAAAAAACTGGCAGACTTTAAAAACGAGTATGCCGCTGTTAATGTGGGAAGTTTTGATGACGCTGCCAGGTTTGGCGAGTTGATCGTGCTGGCCGTGAAAGGCACCGCCGCCGAGGCGTTGGTGAAGTCTGTGGCGCAGGCGCTGAGCGGCAAAACTGTATTGGACACTACCAATCCCATTGCCGACGCTCCTCCCGTGAATGGCGTTTTGAAATGCTTCACCACGCTGGACGAGTCACTGATGGAGCGGTTGCAAAGACTCGCCCCTGCAGCAAATTTTGTGAAGGCATTCAACACGGTGGGCAATACGTTGATGGTG
>CBIHQM010000177.1:0-12593 GCA_966211885.1 uncultured Chryseolinea sp. | reverse complement strand
TTCCAAGGCTATAGCTACCTCAAAGGCGCTATCGATCCTTCGGTGATCATGAATCCCGGACCGTTCTTCTTCGTGACCTCCGTAGCCATCCTCATCTCCGGTACCATGTTCTGTATGTGGTTGGGCGAAAGGATCACCGACAAAGGTATTGGCAACGGTATCTCGATGTTGATCATGATCGGTATCGTGTCCCGCTTACCGCTGGCATTGATCGCCGAGATCAGCGACAAGTTCCCCGGAAAGGCTTTCGCATTTATCATTGAATTGTTTGTACTGTTCGGAATCGTGGTAGCCGTTATTGCCCTCACGCAAGCGACCCGCCGCATCCCGATCCAATATGCCAAGCAAGTGATCGGCAACAAACTCTATGGCGGCAAGCGCGACTTCATCCCCTTGAAGTTGAACTCCGCAGGGGTAATGCCCATCATCTTCGCACAAGCTTTGATGTTCTTCCCGGCCCTCATCGCGGGCATGTGGAGAGACAGCGACATCGGCGCCTACATCGGATCTACATTTTCGGATCCGTATTCATGGCAGTATAGCTTGCTGTTCGCGTCCATGATCTTGATCTTCACGTTCTTCTACACGGCGATCACGATCAACTCGAACGACATTGCTGACAACTTGAAACGCAACGGTGGCTTTGTGCCCGGAGTAAAACCCGGCAAACAAACCGCTGAGTTTATAGACACTGTTTTATCAAGAATCACATTGCCCGGAGCCCTGTTCCTGTGTGCTATTGCCGTGCTTCCCGCATTCGCAGTAAAAGCTGGAGTAGGACAAAACTTCGCACAGTTCTTTGGTGGCACGTCGCTTCTGATCTTGGTTGGGGTGGTATTGGATACCCTCCAGCAAATCGAAAGCTACTTGCTCATGAGACACTACGAAGGGATGATGAAGTCGGGCAGAGTGAAAGGACGTTCTCAATTTGCTGCGGCTTAAAGGCTGAATGATTAACTTAAAAACGGCAGAAGAGTTACAGATCATGAAGGAGGGCGCCCAGATTCTGGGGAAGGCCCACGGAGAGATCGCCAGGAAAGTAAAGCCTGGTGTGAAAACGAAAGATCTGGACAAGCTGGCGGAAGAGTATATCAGAGATAATGGTGGAATCCCGTCGTTCAAACACTACAACGGATTTCCTTCATCACTCTGCATCTCAGTAAACGACGTAGTGGTGCACGGATTTCCCGGCAACTATGAAGTGAAAGAGACCGACATCATATCGATAGATTGTGGTGTTTTATATAAAGGTTTTCACAGTGATTCGGCATACACTTATCCACTGGAAGGTGTAGGACCGGAAACACTGCTCCTCCTGAATCGCACGTACGAGTCCCTTTACCGGGGCATCGCACAGGCAAAAGCAGGAAACCGGATCGGGGATGTGAGCTATGCGATCCAGAGCTACGTAGAGAGCTTCGGATACGGTGTGGTTCGCGAACTGGTGGGACACGGCGTGGGGCGCAAGCTGCACGAAGATCCGGAAGTGCCCAACTATGGTAAGCGGGGCAAAGGAGTCAAGATCATTGCCGGAATGGTTTTCGCCATCGAGCCGATGATAAACCGGGGAACAAAGAATGTCGTGCAGGATAACGACGGTTGGACGGTGCGAACCGCCGACCACATGCCCAGCGCACATTTTGAACATACGGTGGCCGTGACCGAGAGCGAAACAGTGATATTGACGACGCACGAGTATATTGAAGAAAACTATCCATATAAGTGGCGAAGCAAAAGTCAATAGAACAAGACGGTACAATTTCGGAAGCGTTATCCAATGCGATGTTTCGCGTACAGTTGGAAAACGGACATGAAGTGCTGGCACATATTTCAGGTAAAATGAGAATGCACTACATCCGCATTTTGCCCGGCGACAGAGTAAGATTGGAAATGTCGCCTTACGATTTAACAAAAGGTAGAATTGTATTCAGATACAAGTAAAAACGAACATGAAAGTTAAAGCATCCATAAAGAAACGCAGCGCTGATTGCAAGATCATCAGACGCAAGGGCAAACTGTATGTGATTAACAAAAAGAATCCTAGGTTTAAACAAAGACAAGGTTAACATACTATGGCACGTATAGCAGGTGTAGATATTCCCGATAACAAGCGAGGCGAAATCAGTCTCACGTACATCTTTGGTATTGGCCGTAGGTCAGCCCAAAAGATCCTTACGGAAGCCGGTGTAAGCATCGACAAGAAAGTGAAGGAATGGAACGACGAAGAGTCGAACGCAGTCCGCGCAATCATCGCTGAGAAATTCAGAATCGAGGGTGCGTTGAAATCTGAGATCCAGTTGAGCATCAAGCGCCTCATGGATATCGGATGCTACCGCGGACTCCGCCACAGAAAGGGCTTGCCCGTTCGTGGACAAACTACCAAGAACAACGCCCGTACTCGTAAGGGTAAGCGTAAGACGGTAGCGAACAAGAAGAAAGCAACTAAAGGTTAATAGATAAAACTTTTCAATAATGGCGACAGCTGAAAAGAGAAAAGATAAAGCGAAGAAGCGCGTAGTGAACGTGGAAGCCGTAGGGCATGCACACATCCGTGCCACGTTCAACAACATCATCATTTCGATGACCAACACCACAGGACAAGTAATTTCCTGGGCGTCGGCCGGAAAGATGGGCTTCAAAGGTTCGAAGAAGAACACTCCCTATGCCGCTCAGGTGGCCGCTCAGGATTGCGCTTCCAAAGCTTTCGAACAAGGACTGAGAAAGGTAGAAGTATTCGTGAAAGGCCCCGGCGCCGGACGTGAATCGGCTATCCGCACCATCCAAGGATCGGGCATCGAAGTAACGGCCATCCGCGACGTGACGCCGCTGCCGCACAACGGCTGCCGCCCTCCGAAGAAAAGAAGAGTTTAATTAAAGAATATTATATTTAGGTTTTACCATGGCAAGATATACAGGCCCTAAAGTCAGAATCTCAAGACGTTTCAACGAGCCTATTTTAGGTGATAACAAGGCGCTTCAGAAGAAGAACTATGCTCCGGGTCAACACGGCCGTGGCAAGAAGCGCAAGCAATCGGAATACGCTACGCAGCTTGCTGAAAAGCAAAAGGCCAAATACATCTACGGTTTGCTGGAAAGACAATTCGCAAAATTGTTCGACACCGCTTCCCGCAAGAAGGGCGTAACCGGTGAAGTGCTCTTGCAATTGCTGGAGTCACGGCTTGACAACACCGTGTACCGCTTGGGTATCGCTCCCACACGCCGCGCGGCTCGTCAATTGGTATTGCACAAACACATCCTGGTGAACGGCGATGTAGTAAATATCGGTTCTTTCACACTGAAGCCTGGCGACCTGGTGGAAGTACGCGAACGTTCCAAATCATTAGAAGTCATCACCAACAGCCTCTCCCTCCAAGGAGCCAAGAAGTACAACTGGTTGGAGTGGGACAACAGCGAAATGACAGGAAAAATCATCAACCTGCCACCGCGTGTTGATATTCCCGAAAACATCAACGAGCAGCTGATCGTTGAATTGTACTCGAAGTAATTTTAACTGTTAACAACATCACTATGTCAATATTAGCATTTCAAATGCCAGAGAAGGTTGCGATGGAAAAGTCCGATGATTTTCACGGTCTCTTCACATTCAAGCCTCTGGAAAAAGGATATGGGGTGACCATCGGCAATGCGCTGAGAAGAATCCTGTTGTCCTCCCTGGAAGGTTATGCGATCACCGGAATCAAGGTTCCCGGTGTACTTCATGAGTTTTCGACCATCGAAGGAGTTGTGGAGGATGTTGCCGAAATCATCCTCAACCTGAAAATGGTTCGGTTCAGAAAAGTATCGGATAACTTCGATAATAAGATCACAGTAAACATTAAGAAACAAAAGCAGTTCAAAGCTGGCGACATCGCTAAGTTTACCTCTGCTTTCGAAATTCTTAACCCGGAGCACGTCATTTGCAACCTGGACGAAACCGCTCACTTCGAGATCGAACTCACGATCGAGAAGGGAAGAGGCTACCTCCCGGCTGAAGAAAATAAGCCTACGGAACAAGTATTCGGATTCATTCCGATCGACGCCATCTTCACGCCTATCAAGAACGTGAAATACAGCGTAGAAAATACCCGTGTAGAGCAAAAGACCGACTACGAAAAGTTGGTAGTAGACATCGAAACCGACGGATCTATCCACCCTGAAAAGGCGTTGGAAGGTGCCGCACACATCCTCATCAAACACTTTGCCCTGTTCTCCGACAAGTCGATGGAACTCGAAACCGGCAAAGATGCAGAAGTAGAGCAAGTAGACGAAGAGATGCTGCACATGCGCAAACTGTTGAAGACCGCATTGCACGACCTCGATCTGTCCGTACGCGCCTACAACTGCTTGAAAGCAGCCGATGTGAAATCACTGGGCGACCTCGTTCAACTGGAGATCTCGGACATGATGAAATTCAGAAACTTCGGTAAGAAGTCGCTGGCAGAATTGGAACAATTGGTAGCGGAGAAGAACCTCACCTTCGGTATGGATCTCTCCAAGTATAAACTTGATGAAGACTAGGAAATCATGAGACACGGTAAGAAGGTAAATCACTTAGGTAGAAAAACAGCGCACAGACAAGCGTTGCTTTCGAACATGGCTTCTTCGTTGATTCTGAACAAAAGAATCACGACCACGGTAGCCAAAGCCAAAGCGTTGAGAAAATATGTTGAGCCTTTGCTGACCAAGTCGAAGGACGACACCACGCACTCCAGAAGAACGGTGTTCTCCTACCTCCAAAACAAGGAGTCTGTGAAGACCCTGTTTGGTGAAGTAGCATCGAAGATTGCCGATCGTCCGGGTGGATATACCCGCATCATCAAATTGGGTGATGTACGCGTAGGCGATAACGCCGAAATGTGTCTCATCGAACTCGTGGATTTCAACACGCTCTACAGCAAGGAAGGCGTGGCCAAGAAAGCCAAGACCAGAAGAAGCCGCGGTGCGAAGAAAACCGAAGGTGCCGAAGGCGCATCCGAAGCTGCTCCTGCAGCCGAAGCCAAAGCTGAAAAGGCAGAAAAGAAGCCCAAGAAAGCTTCCACTAAAAAAGAAAAAGAATAGTGATAGAACGCCATTCATACGAAAAGGGATCGAACAATCGTTTGATCCCTTTTTTTATGCCCTGGCCGCTGGTAAAAACCTATGCCCGGGCATGCTAATCCCGGAATTACTAACGTATTTTTGCGAACGCTATGCAGAAAAAAGCTTACCTCCTTCTTGAAGACGGCCTCCTCGTGGAGGGAACGGCCATCGGTAAAATCGGCACCTCTGGTGGTGAAATATGCTTCAATACCGGCATGACCGGGTACCAGGAGATCTACACAGATCCTTCTTATTACGGACAGATCATCGTCAACACCAATGCCCACATCGGCAACTATGGCGCTTTCGACGCCGAACAGGAGTCGAGCCGTCCCATGATCTCCGGGTTGGTGGTCAATGAATTTGCGCACGAATTCAGCCGCAAGTCGGCCACGGGCAGCCTGCAGCAATACCTGGAGAGCCGCAACGTGGTGGGCATCGCCAACATCGACACCCGGATGCTGGTGCGCTACATACGCAGCAAAGGCGCCATGAACGCCATCATCTCCTCAGAGCTCACCCCAGACCAGCTCAAAGCAGAAATAAAGAAAGTGCCCTCCATGAACGGGCTTGAACTCTCTTCGCTGGTAACGACGAAAGAGGCCTATACCGTAGGCGATGCCAACGCCGCCATCAAAGTGGCGGTGCTCGACCTGGGCATCAAACAAAGCATCGTGACCAACCTGGCCAGCCGCGGCGTGTTTTGCAAAGTTTTCCCTGCCAAAACATCCTTCGCGGAGATGAAGGCCTGGAATCCCCACGGCTACTTTATCTCCAATGGCCCCGGCGACCCCTCGGTGATGACCTACGCCATTGAAACCGTGAAGCAAGCCTTGGATTCTGGCAAGCCCCTTTTCGGCATTTGCCTTGGCCACCAGCTCCTGGCGCTGGCCTCCGGAATTTCGACTTACAAAATGCACCACGGTCACCGCGGATTGAACCACCCGGTGAAAAACCTGATCACCGGTAAAGGTGAAATGACCTCCCAAAACCACGGCTTCTCGGTGAACGAAAAAGACATCGAGAAGAATGCAAACGTAGTGGTCACCCACGTCCACCTGAACGACAACACTATCATGGGCATCCGCCTGAAAGACCGGAAAGCGTTCTCGGTGCAATACCATCCTGAAGCCTCCCCCGGGCCGCACGATTCGCGCTACCTCTTCGACGAGTTCATTGAAATGATACAGGCGGAGATCGCCGAACCCGTCACCGCCTAACCCGAACAACTATCATCCAATCCATAAATCTAAAATCACTATGAGCTTAATCGAAAGCATTCATGCCCGGCAGATTCTCGACAGCCGCGGCAACCCCACAGTTGAAGTTGATGTAGTAACTGAGTCCGGCGCCTTTGGACGCGCCGCTGTGCCCTCCGGTGCTTCTACCGGATCACACGAAGCCGTAGAACTCCGTGATGGTGATAAAAAGAAATTCATGGGAAAAGGCGTGTTGAAGGCCGTGGACAACGTGAACACCAAGATCGCTGCCGAAGTGGTGGGCTTTGATGTTTTCGAACAAAACCTGGTCGACCAGATCATGATCGACCTGGACGGCACACCCAACAAAGGCAAGCTGGGTGCCAACGCTATCCTCGGAACGTCTTTGGCAATTGCTAAAGCAGCTGCCATGGAAGCCGGCATGCCCCTGTATCGTTACATCGGTGGCGTGAGCGCAAATACACTGCCCGTGCCGATGATGAACATCCTGAACGGCGGTAGCCACGCCGACAATGCCATCGACTTCCAGGAGTTCATGGTCATGCCCGTAGGCGCAGCGTCATTCTCGGAAGCCCTTCGCATGGGTGCCGAAGTGTTCCATACCCTGAAAAAAGTATTGCACGATAAAGGTCTTTCCACCAACGTAGGGGATGAAGGTGGTTTTGCACCGAACCTCAAATCCAACGAAGAAGCTATCGAAGTGGTGTTGAAAGCGATCGAGAAAGCCGGCTTCAAACCCGGTTCCGATATGTTCATCGCCCTCGACCCTGCAGCATCCGAATTCTACGATCCTAAAGCAAAAGTATACCACTTCAAAAAGTCTTCCGGTCAAAAACTGAAGCCCGCAGAAATGGCAGCCTACTGGACCAACTGGGCCAAAAAATACCCCATCATCTCGTTGGAAGATGGCATGGCCGAAGACGACTGGGCAGGCTGGAAAGCCCTCACCGAAAGCATCGGCGACAAAGTACAACTCGTGGGCGACGATCTGTTCGTAACCAACGTGAAACGCCTCCAGAAAGGTATTGACGATGGCGTCGCTAACGCTATCCTCATCAAAGTGAACCAAATCGGTTCCCTGACCGAAACCATTGCCGCCGTGAACCTGGCAAAACGCAATGGCTATAAGAGCGTGATGTCACACCGTTCGGGTGAAACCGAAGACAGCACCATCGCCGACCTGGCCGTGGCACTGAACACCGGCCAGATCAAGACCGGCTCGGCTTCCCGTTCCGACCGGATGGCAAAATACAACCAACTGATCCGCATCGAGGAAGAGTTGGGCGAGATCGGCTACTTCCCCGGCAAGAACATGTAGTTCTTTGTCGAAATGATTATAGAAAAGCCAGGCAACATGTCCTGGCTTTTTTCGTTTTCAATCCTTAGCGACCGGAGGGAAGCGCGGCTTGTTTTTTGACGTTGATTTATTCTCTATCTTAGTATCACTTTTTAAGCTATATGTTCAAGAAACTGCCGAAACCGTTCCGGAATTTTTATTTTTTATCGATCGCCTTTTTTGTGCTTTGGATGATCGCCCTGGATTCGAACAACATGATCGCCCGCTATCAGTTGAGTTCGAAGCTGCGATCGCTGGAGAATGAAAAGGAGTATTACGAAGAAAAAATAAAGGAAGTGGAAAAGGATCGCGACGAGCTTTTTGGCGACCGGGAGTCGCTGGAAAAATTCGCCCGCGAGAAATACCTGATGAAAAAAGAGAGTGAAGACATCTTCATCGTAGCGGAAAAAGATTAAGTGGTATGAAAAAGATTATGCTGGCCACTTCCCTCATCCTGATGGGAACCGTGGCGTTTGCTCAGTGGGGCGACGAGGAAATGAGCGAAAAACCTCCGTTACGCGAACGCATTTTCACGGGCGGCGGATTTGGATTGAGCTTCTCAAGTTATTACAGTTACGTTTCCATTTCGCCGTTGATCGGCTATAAGATCACACCCAGGCTTGCGGCCGGTGCACAAGTGCAATATCGCTACACCAAATACAAGCAATCCGCTTACAGCATCTCCACGAACGACTACGGCATCAGCCCCTTTTTGCGTTATAATTTCTATGGGCCGTTCTTCCTGCATACTGAGTATGAATATTTGAATTACGAATATCCCATCTCGCAAAACGAGACCGTGCGCAGGGGCTTCAATAGCTTTATGGCGGGTGGTGGTTTGTTTCAACCCATCGGCCGGCACGCCGGATTCTATCTCATGGCCTTATATAATTTCAGCTATCACGAACCAACCAACCCAAACGATTTCTCACCGTACAGTAGCCCGCTGGTTTTGCGGGTCGGTATAACGGCCGGGTTCTAAAAATTCACACCAAATTTTTTACCGAGTTCCTTCAAGTCTTCAGCGACCTTCGGATTCAAGGGTATGCCGTGTTCCATGCGATGCGCATGCATTTCCCGTTCAGGATCTCCAGGAATGATAACACGCTCCTGTCCGTCGACGGTTTGGGCTGAGCGGAAGCGCGTGATCCAATTGTCCATGTGCGATTTGAATTCCTGCGCCGGACGGAAAGCATCCACCCGCATAGCGCCAAAGAAGTGACCGATGCCTTCGCCCACCGGATCGGAAGGGGGCTCCAAAAATGCAACGAACGGTGGCACCCAGGGACCATAGTTCGCGCCCGATAACACCGCCGAAAAAATATCCACCCAAGCGCCAAGACAAAATCCTTTGTGACTGCCATGCTCGCGGTCGCTTCCCAGCGGTATCAATGCCCCACCGCTTTTGGTTTCATTGGGATCGGTGGAAGCAGCGCCCGACTTGGTTTGTACCCAACCCACAGGCGCTGCCTGATTTTTGCGTTGCAGAATTTCCAGCTTGCCGTTGGCCGCGGTGGTCGTGGCAAAGTCGGCGACAAAAGCGGGCTGCTTGTCGGCGGGTATGGCCACGGCGATGGGGTTTGTTCCCAATAATCTTTCAACAGAAAAGGTGGGGGCAACGAGCGGGCTGGCGTTGGTCATGGCCATGCCGATCATATCGTGTTCCAGCGCCATCATGGCGTGATAGCCCGCGATGCCAAAGTGATTGGAGTTCTTCACGGCCACCCAACCCGTGCCGGCAATTTGCTCTTTGCGGATGGCAATCTCCATCGCCTTGGGCGCCACCACCAGCCCCAAGCCGCCATCCCCATCCACCACGGCCGTACTAGGCGACTCGTGGACCACGCGCACATTCGGAGCAGCATTCACACGCTTCTTATCCCAGAGCCTCACATAGCCCGACAAACGCGCGATGCCATGCGAGTCGATGCCCCGCAAATCGGCGCGCAACAATACGTCCGTAGCGAGCACGGCCTGGTCGTCGGGGCAGCCGATCTTTTTGAAGATGGTCAAGGCGAAATCTTTCAGTGAGTCGTAGGCGTAGATGGGATCTGTCATGGGGCAAAGATAAGAACGAAAAGCACCGTGCCTAGACGGCAAAAACGGTGGCCCTTCCAACTCTAAAAAAAATATCTTAATTTGGGATACCGATTGGCCCTGTGAAGCCTGATTTTTTTAACGCCGATCACTTTTTATTTTTTGGTATAATTCTTTCTCCTCGCTCTCGACTGAATGCCCCGCAAGGCCTAAACCATGATCTCAAACACTATTAGCCTATGCTAAAAAAATACCGCTATGCCTGGTTGGCAGGCTTTTTCTTATCCTCCCTCACCGCTTTTTCTCAAGACCTGGATTCGCTTTTAAACCTCAACGCCTTCACCGCAGAAAGCGATCTTCAAAAAATTCTCAATAAAAACGTGGCCGTGTCGTCCAAGAACGGGTTGACCACCCGCGAGACGCCGGGGATCATCACCGTCATTTCTGCCGAAGAAATTCAAAACAGCGGCGCGCGCGACATGATCGATGTGTTGCGCCTGGTACCGGGTTTTGATGTGCAGCAGGATCTTCAGTTTGTGATGGGCATTGGCTTACGGGGAAGCTGGGCCAACGAGGGAAAAGTGTTGGTGATGATGGATGGCCAGCCGTTCAACGAACTGCTTTATCAAACCGTGGCCATCGGCAACCGCTTCCCGGTCGACGCCGTGGAGCGTATCGAGATCATCCGCGGGCCTGGGTCGGCCATTTATGGCGGGTCTGCGGAATACGGGGTGATCAACATCATCACCAAGGCCGCCGACAGCCTCAACGGCGTGGCGGTGTATGGCACCGGTGGATTTCATGCCGATGCCGTAGGCCGGACCAACGGCGGGGTGATGGCCTCCAGGAAAACCGACACCTTTTCGTGGGACTTCAATGCCTTTAAGGGAAAGGGCATTGTGAGCGACCAACGCCAACACCAGGATCTCATCCAAGATTATGGCGTGCAGGATCTTTCCAAAGTGACCCGCGCCGACCCCATGAACCTGAATTTGGGATTGAAATACAAAAGCCTCTCGTTCCGCACCATGTACGACCAGTTCGAAACCTCGGACCCGTCGACGTTTGTCTCGAACAAAAATTTCTTTACCGACCTGCGCTATGCCTGGAAAGCCAGCAGCAAGCTGCTCATCACACCCCAATTGAAATACTATAACCAGATTCCCTGGACCTATGGCAACCGGAATACGGAAGAAAAATCATTTAACGTCAGGGCTACGCGTGCCTTGGCGCAGGTGGACGCCATCTACGACTTTTCGCGCAAAGCCAGCATCACCTTTGGGGGCGTCTATTTTCAGGACGAAGGCAAGGACCTGCTGAACGGCGGTCTGTTCCAGGGAAACCAAACGCTGAAGCTGAACAACGTCGCCTTCTTTGCCCAAGGCCTTTTTAAACATAGGTTGGCCAATGCCACGCTGGGTTTCCGCTATGAAAAGAACAACCGCTACGGCGCAGCCTTCGTGCCCCGGATCGCGTTGACCAAGAAGATCGAGAACTTCCACTTCAAGGTATTGTTTAGCCAGGCCTTCCGCGCACCCTCGCTGCAGAACATCAACATCGCCTTGAATGGTCAGGTGAAACCGGAAAAATCGAATGTGTTTGAGGTGGAGTTGGGCTACCAGTTCACGCCCGAAATGTTGCTGTCCGTGAATGCCTTTAACATCACCACGAAAAACGTGCTTGTCTATGGCTCGCAAGGAAGCGATGAGGATGGTACATTCGAGGAATGGTACGAGAACTCGAAAAAGAGTGGAAGCCGTGGTCTGGAGGCGGTCTATAGCATCCGCAAAAAAGCATGGTATGCAAACCTGACATACTCCTACAGCACCGCGCTTAAGGACAATACCGTGGCCACGTACAACGTGCCTGGCCAATCGCAATACGTTGGGTTTTCGAAGAACAAGATCACGCTCAACACCAACTTTTATCTCACGCCGAAGCTGAGCTTCAACCCGACCTTTATCTACGCCAGCAAGCGATATGCCTACACTATGCTGGACGCCGATGGCAACCCGGCATTATCTACCCTGGATCCGTATGTGTTGGTGAACGCTTTTCTTAACTACCGGAATGTTCTTCCTGGATTTAACCTGGGTGCCGGCGCCTACGACATTGCCAATGTACGCCCTGCTATTCCCGAAGCCTACAACGGCGGTTATGCTCCCATATCCGGCCGCAGCCGCGAATATGTTGTGAAAATTTCTTACCAGATCAATTTCAAAAAATAAACCATGAGACCCTCCCGAATATTTACCCTCCTCTTCGTCTTCGGCCTCACCACAGCGGCTTGGAGCCAAACCACCAACTACCAGGTGTATGCCCTCTTTGTGGTAAACATCGCTAAGTACTCATCCTGGCCCAACCTCAACGGTGAGCTGCAGGTTGCAGTCTATGGCAAATCAAAAGTCTATGACGAATTGCTAAAGCAAAATGGGAAAAACCTGAACGGCCACACCCTCAAAGTGACCCAGGCCAACGAGATCACCGACATCGGTGAAAGCCACGTCATTTACCTGGCCGACGGAAAGAGCAGTGCGCTGGACGACATCATCAAAGCCACGCAGGGCAAATCGGTTATGATCATTTGCGAACGTGAAGGCCTTTACAAAAAAGGAGCGGGCTTTAGTTTCATCGTGACCGAAAACAGCACCTTGCGCTACGACATTAATAATACAGAATTGGAAAAGCGATTGATAAAAGTGTCGAAGAGTTTGACAGCTTTGGCAAATTCAATGATTTAGTTTTGACGCTTTCGGTTCAGTGCTGCGATCATCGTAAAAATGCGCCAGCCTCTACATGTAGATATTATAGAAGAATAAGTCGCCAACGTCGGCTACCGTATCAGCAGGTTGGATTTAAACCGTGATGCTTTTAGAAGCCATCACCTCATTAATCAGCGTAGCCAACACCCCTTCTTTCAA
>CBIHQM010000176.1:0-12667 GCA_966211885.1 uncultured Chryseolinea sp. | reverse complement strand
AGACCTCAAAGACGAAAAGGCTGCTGTAGCAGCGTTGAACGATGTATCAAAGACGCTATATGATTACGTGGTCTCCAAAAAGAAATAAACTCACACCACTCTCCGCAAGTTCAGGCACGCTACTTTAAATCTCCTTTGCCCGCCCGCCGAAGCTTCAGCGAAGGAGGGCGCCTTTTCGGTTTAACATTTTACGGATGGCTAGATCTTTCTCCACACTACTCACCCGCACCTCATCCATCCAATTCCACCACTTCAACTTCTCCGGATCACGCGCCTTATTCACCGTATTCGCAAAATAGATCGCACACCGAAACGTATACAACATACAAATATCCTGCACCTGCCCGCGCTCATCGTTATGCAACACATACAATTCCTCCGCGCTCTTCCCCTTTAAATCAGCCACCGCACGGATCCCCATCCGCCAAAGATCATTCGCCACAGCCTTCCCCACACCGGGAATCTGCTGCAAAGCCTTGAGACTTTCCTGTTTATCATTCATACCAAAAATAATTTTTGATCACCCCATCGGGGTACAGATCTCCACCAAAAAACCATTCGGATCTCTCACATAGGCCACCGTCTGACCATGCGATTTATGAGCTGCCTTGGCTTCCTCTGTAGCCCCGGCCGCAATCGCTTTCTTGTAAGTACCCTCCACATCGTTGGTCGTGAACCCGATCTCGATGCCAAAAGGTCTTTCTTTTAAACTGCTGATTTGAATTTTGCTTTTCAAATTGCTTTGTGCTTGCGGAATGCTGGCAAACGAAAGCGTGGTGGCACCCGTATCCAGTTCGCCATAAGCATCGCCTGCTACAAATTTCCGTTTCAGACCAAAAGCTTTTTCATAGAAAGCGATGGCGCGTTCAACATCCTGCACATAGAGAATGGTGTAGCCGAATTTTATCATACAAAAAATAGGTTAATGTGAATGTTCCTGTAAGCCCGGTTTTGTCTCACCGGCCCGTTAGCTGGCAAAGGTGCTGTTTTAAAATAAAAAGATTTTCGTAAAAACCCGACAATTTCAGGATGCTATCCGCGACAGCGTGAGACCGGAATAGCGCTTCACATCTTTCAGCATGTGCGCATGATCATAATACCCCATGTCAAAAGCGATCTGTGCAAAGCTTGCCGTTGGACAAGCTTCGATCTTCTTTAATGTACTTTGAAACCGAACCTGCTTACACACTTCCTTCACCGTGGCGCCGGCACGCGATTGAAAAAGGCGCTCGATCTGGCGCTCGGTGATGTGATGACGGTTGGCCAATCGTTGCACCGTAATATTTCCATCGACGGCCAGGATCGTCTCGGAAAGCGAAACCACCAACCGGTTCTTGTCATTTAGCCGTTGCAGAAAATAGGCGTCCAGCTTTTGGACCACGCCCGTGGCGGCAGGGTTGATCCCGGGGAAGAAAAAGTCGGACGGCGAAAGTGCCTCGGTTCGATCGGCCATGCCTTGAAGCGGAATGCCCAACAAGGCGTAGATGCCAAACGGCTTGAAGCGAATGCCCAACAGGTAGGTTTCGGGTGGCGTCTGCACCTGGTGAAAATGCGTCATGATGCCGACGAGGTATTGATGTCCGTGTTTCAGTGTTCCGCCCGTAACCGCCACGTCGGCGCCTAAAGAAAAGATAATGTCGGAGCAGGCGTCGGAAAAGATGTTGCTGGCCGCAGACGACCGGTCGGTTTTGGATGACCAGTAACAGACAATGTACGGCTGCAGCAAGGGATGGGGCGTGAATTCCTGGTACGACATACGTTCAAATTTACAGGTTTTGGTTGGAACCGGGTGATGGCCGCACACCGGCGATGTAAATTCATTTCATCGGGGGATGATTATGTTGAATATTAAACGTAAAGATGATCCCGGCGGACGAATGGACATCCTAAATCAACCCCATCATGAAAGCACGCTCTTCTAAGGTCATCGTTTTCTTCCTGCTTATTTCAAGCGCGCTCGGCGTCAATGCCCAGCGCAAGCTGACACCTGCCGAGCAAGCCCGTTGGGACAGTCTGAAGCGGATCACGGAGCAGGACTACAAAACGATGCTGGCCAAACTTCACATCGACTCCACCCGCCGCGGACCTTCCGGCAACCCACAAGCGCACAACGCGGCCAACGTAGACGAGACAAAGGCGTCGCCCTACAAGGTTTTGCCCGATCCACTGGTGCTCAAAAATGGAAAACGCGTCACTACCCCAGCCCTGTGGTGGGAGAAACGGCGGCCGGAGATCGTGGAGGATTTTGACCGCGAAGTGTATGGACGCGTCCCGGCGAATGTGCCCAAGGTGCGTTGGGAAGTTGTGAGCACCGTCAACGAAATGAACGGCGAGATCGCCGTGGTCACCAAAAAGCTGCTCGGTCACGTGGACAATGCGGCCTATCCATCCCTTACGGTAAACATCGACCTCACCCTGACCACCCCAGCCCAAGCCAAGGGGCCGGTGCCAGTGATGATGGAATTGAGTTTTGTCTTCCCTCCCGGATTCGCCCCGCCGGCGCCACCCGCGGGCACCAAACCCGAACCCGACTGGAAACAACAGCTGCTTGCCAAAGGCTGGGGCTATGCCCAGATCATCCCCACCAGCTTCCAGGCCGACAACGGTGCGGGCCTCACCCAGGGCGTGATCGGTCTGACCAACCAAGGCCAACCCCGCAAACCCGACGACTGGGGCGCCCTGCGCGCCTGGGCCTGGGGTGCCAGCCGCGCGCTGGACTATTTTGAGACCGACAAAGCCGTCGACGCCAAACGCGTGGGCATCGAGGGACTGTCGCGTTTTGGAAAAGCTGCGCTGGTGACGATGGCTTATGATCCTCGCTTTTTCATTGGCTTTATCGGGTCTTCCGGCGCGGGGGGTGCAAAAATATTGAGACGTGTTTTTGGAGAGCAGGTGGAGAACCTCGCCGGATCGGGGGAATATCATTGGTTTGCGGGCAACTTCATAAAATACGCCGGCCCGCTCACGCCAAACGATCTGCCTGTAGATGCGCACGAACTGATTGATCTCTGTGCCCCGCGGCCGGTGTTTATCAGCGTTGGGTCCCCGGCGGTAGAAGGGCAATGGGTTGATGCCCGGGGAATGTTTCTGGCCGGCGTTCATGCGGGACCGGTCTATAAACTCTTGGGTAAAAAGGACCTGGGCACCGCTACTTTTCCGCCGCTGGAAACTGGGTTGTTGGATGGCGACATTGCATTTCGTCAACATGCCGGTGGGCACACGACCGGTCCCAACTGGCCAACCTTTCTCAGCTATGCCGACCGTTATATCCACAAATAGAACAGTCGTGTCCGTTTGCGGATTTTCTTTTTTATGTAACCATCCGAAGATCGTTGAGTATTCTGAAGACGATGCCGTCCGCTACAGAATACTTGGGCTTGAGGTCAGAATAATGACAGCTCGCGACAGCGGATAAAAAGGGAAGCCTTTGTACAACTTAAATTGGCTGCCCTGCATCGGATAGATATAGTCATCGAGTTAGTAGGCGATAAAAAAACAAACCCCATCATGATCAGAAATTACTTCACCCTGGCCATCCGGAACTTGCAGAAGCGCAAGCTGTATTCGTTCATCAACATCTTCGGCCTGGCCATCGGCGTTGCCGTGTGCCTGGTGATCTTGAAGTATGTTGACTTTGAGTTGAGCTACGACACGTTTCATCCCAACGCAGCAAACGTCTATCGCACCACCACCATGGCGTACCGCGCCGGCGAATTCCGGGGCAACAGCATTATTTCCGGGTATGCGCAAGGCCCGGCGATGTTGGCCGATGTGCCGGAAGTGAAGCGCTATATTCGTACGCACCCCATGTATGGTGGCGCGGTGGTCATCTACAAACGCGACAACGGCGACCCGTCGACCTTTCACGAGGAGAACATGCAATTTGCCGACTCTACCTTCCTGGATGTGTTTACCTACACCGCTTTAGAAGGCGACTTGAATACCGCGTTGGACAATCCCGCCTCCGTCGTGATCACCAAAAAAATGGCCGACAAATATTTCAAGCCGGGTGAAGATCCGCTGGGAAAAATATTGAAGATCTCGGGCGGGTGGGCCGATGGCGATTATGAAGTGACCGCCGTCCTGAAAGAAGTTCCCGGCAATTCGCACTTCCAGTTTGATTTTCTTTTTCCCACGCACAATCTCCTGCGCAATGACCAATACACCCACGACAACGGGTGGGGCTGGAATAATTTTGTGACGTATGTTGAACTCCACGACCATACCGATCCCAAAAAAGTGGAAGCCAAATTGCCCGCCTTTATAGACAAATATCGTGGCAAGGACCTGGCCGAATCCAACAGCAAAAATGTGTTGAAGCTTCAGCCTATATTGGATATTCACCTGAGCCCCGGCCTGGACTATGAGTCAAGTGCGACGGTGAGTGTGAACACCATTTACTTTTTTGTGGTGATCGCTATTTTCGTGCTGGCCATTGCCTGGGTGAACTACATCAACCTGTCTACCGCCCGGGCTATGGAACGCGCGCGCGAAGTGGGTATCAAAAAATCGGTGGGAGCACATCGCAGTCAATTGATCGGCCAATTTATTTTTGAATCGGTGCTGGTCAATTTCATCAGCGTGGTGCTGGCGACGCTGCTGGCCGTGGGCTTGTTGCCCGTGTTGGGCGACATCGTTGGAAAGGACCTGACGTTCGACTTTGGTGATTACCGGTTTTGGGTGGTGTTGACCACCTTGTTCCTCATCGGGTCATTTGTTTCGGGGATCTACCCGGCCTTCATCCTGTCGTCGTTTAAGATCACGGAAGTGCTGAAGGGCAAAGTGGAGAAGATGACCGGCGGATTTTCGTTGCGTAAAGCTTTGGTGGTGTTCCAGTTTGCGTCGTCGTTGATCCTCATCGCCGGCACGTTTGCGATCTACCGGCAAATGATCTTTATGAAGAACCAGGACAAAGGCCTGACCATGGACCAGATGCTGATCGTGAACGGCCCAAGCGTTTTGGATCGAAAGAGCGCCAAGACGCGGCTCATGTCGTTGAAGAATCAATTAAAAGAAGTACCCGGCGTCACCGGTGTGGCAACGTCGGCAGCCATTCCTGGCGGTGGCTATAACTGGGGTACGGGCATGCGGCGTTCCGGGACGGAGCAACAGGAAAGCAAGGATGGTAAAGTGGTTTGGGTCGATCCCGATTTCGTATCCACCTATGGCATCACGATCCTGGCCGGTCGCTCCTTCAATCCCTCCATTGCCTCCGATATGCGGTCGGTGTTGGTCAACGAAGCCGCCCTCACCACCTTTGGGTTGGGCACCGCAGAGCATGCGCTCGAAGAACGCCTGTTGCTGGGCGGCGATACGGTGCAAATCCTGGGCGTTCTAAAAAATTATCATTGGAACTCGCTGAAAACGGAACACAGTCCCTGGCTGTTAAAAGCCGATACGATCTCCGGTCACAACTACTCTGTCCATATCAACAGCAACAACATGCAGACGACGATCGCCAAGATCGAAAGCCTCTACAAGGAAGCTTTCCCCGGCAATCCGTTCGATTATTATTTTCTCGACGATTTCTTTAATAGCCAATACAAATCAGAACAACAGTTCGGCAAGATCTTCAGCATGTTTTCGATGCTGGCCATCGTCATCGCCTGTTTGGGATTGTGGGGATTGGCATCCTTCACGACGGCGCAGAAATTGAAGGAGATCGGCATCCGGAAAGTGTTGGGCGCGTCGGTTGGCAGCATCATGTCGTTGTTGTCGTGGCAATTCTTTAAGCTGGTGTTGATTGCCAGTGTTATCGCGATCCCGTTGACGTGGTATGGTATTGATGCGTGGTTGGCGGGCTTTGCGTTTCGCATAGGCATGCAGTGGGATATGTTCGTTGTGCCCGTCGTCATTCTTGCCTTGCTGTCCCTGGGCATCATAAGCCTGCAAATTTTCCGCGGGGCAAACATCAACCCGGCAAAGATCTTGCGCACAGAATAAAATTACTTCCGCTCCCCAAAAAGAACCGGCACGAAGGTTTGAATCCTTTGTGTCGGTTTTTTTTTACCGCCCTACCGCCCTTGTTGGTGTTCTTCACCAACAAGATCGGCAGCGAGCCCCGTTTTAGATACTACCTCAACGAACCTTCCCTACAAACCAACCACCCTCGCGCCACCCATCATTTAAACCATTGCGCCACCCATTATTTCATTATATTTTCGTCAGGCTACCTCATCTGGGCTGGTGAAGAACACTAACCACGGCGATGGCCATCCTAAACCCGACGAAATGGAAAACTTCAACATCAACCGGAGATTGTTTCTCCGCACGGCAACTGCCTCGCTTGCGCTTACCGCCATTGGTGCGCAGGGCATGGACATTATCAATCCCGCAAAAAACCTTCGGGTAGGCCTCATCGGCACCGGCTGGTATGGTAAAAGCGATCTGTTCCGTCTCATGCAAGTGGCGCCCGTGGATGTGGTGGCGCTCTGCGATGTGGACAAACATCAGCTGCAGGGCGCGGCCGACCTGGTAAAACAACGCGCAAAGGCAGGAAGCAAAGCACCCGCATTGTATGGTGACTACCGGAAGATGTTGGCCGAAAATCAAATGGACATCGTGTTGGTGGGGACACCCGATCACTGGCATGCCCTCCAGACCATCGAAGCGTTGAAGTCGGGTGCGAATGTGTATGTGCAAAAGCCTATCAGCGTCGATGTGATTGAAGGTGAAGCCATGGTGGCGGCTGCGCGGAAATATAACAAAGTGGTGCAGGTGGGTACGCAGCGCAAAAGCACGCCACACCTTATTGAAGCCAAGAAAAACATCATCGACACGGGCATGTTGGGTAAGATCTCGCACGTGGAGATGTGCTGCTACTATCACATGCGCAACAATGGCAACCCGCCCGTTCAAGCCGTGCCCGATTTCTTCGACTATGAAATGTGGACCGGCCCCGCGCCGATGCGTCCCTACGACGGCCTGCCTCACGTGCGCTGGTGGCGCACCTTCACGGAATATGGCAACGGCATCATAGGCGACATGTGCGTTCACATGTTCGACACGGCGCGCTGGATGCTTAAACTGGGATGGCCGAACCGCATCAGCTCCGAAGGTGGCATCTACGTGGATAAAACCGGCAAATCCAACATCCCCGATACGCAAACCGCTGTGTTCGAATACGAAGGCCTGAATTGTGTGTGGCAGCACCGCGCCTGGGGCACACCCGCCGATCCGGACTACCCATGGGCGCTTTTTATCTATGGCGAAAAAGGAACGCTGAAAGCCAGCACCATGCGCTATGATTTTATTCCGGTAGACCCCAAAGGAAAGACCATCCACCAGGACGTGGTCTACGAAAAAGAAAAATATCCCGAAGACCTCAAAGAAAAAGACATCGAGCTCAACGCCGCACCGGCCACCCGTCTGCACATGCTCAATTTCCTCCAGGCGATCGAGGAACACGGAAAACCCGTGGCCGACATCGAGGAAGGCCATATTTCCACGGCCAGCTGCATCCTGGCAAACATTTCGATGAAATTGGGCCGGCCGGTTTCTTATGACGCCGCGCGGCGCGAGGTGAAGGGCGATGCGGAGGCTACCGCATTGTTGCAGCGGGCTTACCGGACGCCTTGGGTGCATCCCACAGTATAGTTTTTTGCTCAAAGGACGCCGGGAGCGGGGTGAACAAAATTCCGCTTTTTCAGGTTAACTTTGCAGGAAATCTGCACACCGTGAACGACCAAATTGCTGGCATCAGGCAGTATTGCAATAGCCTGGTGGAATATAGCCGGAGAAAGACCGTTGAAGTAAAGATCGGCGACTTGCCGATGGGAGGCAACAACCCCATCCGCATCCAGTCCATGACCACCATCGACACCATGGACACCGCCGGATCGGTGGCCCAAACCATCCGTATGGTGGAGGCCGGCTGCGAATATGTGCGCATCACCGCGCCCAGCATCAAGGAAGCGCAAAACCTGGCGGAAATCAAAAAGGAGCTTCGCAACCGAGGCTATTCCGTACCGCTGGTTGCCGATATCCATTTCACGCCCAACGCCGCCGAACTGGCCGCCCGCATCGTGGAAAAGGTGCGTATCAACCCCGGCAACTACGCCGACAAGAAAAGATTCGAGACCATCGAATACACCGAGGCTTCTTACCAGGCCGAACTGGATCGTATTCGAGAAAAATTTATCCCCCTCGTCCGCATCTGCAAAGAATACGGCACGGCCATGCGCATCGGCACCAACCACGGCTCGCTGTCCGACAGGATCATGAGCCGCTATGGCGACAACCCAGTAGGAATGGTGGAATCGGCGCTGGAATTTTTGCGCATCTGTGAAGACGAAAATTATTACAACATCGTGCTCTCCATGAAGTCGAGCAACCCGCAAGTGATGGTGCAAGCCTATCGCCTGCTGGTGCAAAAGATGGATGAGGAGGGCTTCAAACCCTATCCGCTCCACCTCGGCGTGACCGAAGCAGGCGATGGTGAAGACGGCCGTATAAAATCATCGGTGGGCATCGGCACGTTGTTGGAAGATGGCTTGGGCGACACCATTCGCGTTTCGCTCACCGAAGAGCCCGAAGCAGAAGTGCCCGTAGCGTTCGAATTGGCCCGCCGCTATGACAAGCGCGCGCCGCACGATCCTATTCCGGCGATCGATCATTACCCGATCACCCCGTTCGAATACAACCGCAGAAAAACGCATGCCGTGTTGAATATCGGTGGCGAACATTTTGTGCCCCGCGTGGTCGCCGATTTTTCGGGAAAGCAAAAAGTAACCCCCGCGTCGCTGTTTGGTGTGGGCTATCAATACTCTGTGCCGCTGGACAAGTGGAACATCACCGACATGGCGTGTGACTATGTTTTTCTGGGGGATACCGTAGTTGACTTCGAGATCCCGGGCACGCTGGGATTGATCTACAATCACAAGACCTGGCTAACGCAAAAGGCAAGACCGCAAGCCTACCCGTTTATTCGCGCCGAGCACTATTTGCAAGGCGTTGAGAAATCGGGCACGTTGAATTTTGTATACGCCTTGCTGGCCGACGTGAACGATGCGCTGGTGGATGCCCTGCAAAAAGACAAGACCGCCGTGTTGTTCATCGACACCTACAACGCACACGGCATGGCCGAACAACGCCGCCTGTTTGTGACGCTCATGAACAAGGGATGCGATGTGCCGGTGATCATCGGCCGGGCCTATGCTGATTTGGACGTAGAACATTTGCAACTATACGCCGCCACAGATTTCGGAGGCCTGTTGGTGGATGGTCTGGGCGACGGTATTTTTATTGCCGCCGAAAACTGCGGGCCCGACAAGAAGGTGAACGAAACTGCCTTCAACATCCTGCAGGCTACACGTACACGGATATCGAAAACCGAATACATCTCGTGTCCCTCCTGCGGACGCACGCTTTTCGATTTGCAGGAAACAACAGGCAAAATACGCTCGCGCACCAGCCACCTCAAAGGCATCAAGATCGGCATCATGGGCTGCATTGTGAATGGCCCGGGCGAAATGGCCGACGCTGACTATGGCTACGTGGGCTCCGGCCCCGGAAGGATCACGCTCTACAAGGGCAAGGAAGTGGTGCGCAAGAACGTGCCCACCGCCAAAGCCGTCGACGAACTCATCAACCTCATCCGTGAGCACGGCGACTGGCTGGAGCCCGATGGCAATGGTGCGATCGCACATTAAAACAAAAAAAGATTATGGAAGAGAATAAAGGGAAGACAAACGGGGAGAAAAAGACCGGTGTAAAAGAATTTTTTTCCCTGGGTGAAGTGGGCAATTATTTCTTTCGCAAGAAGGATCCCAACCGTCCATCCAACATCAACATCAAGATGATGCACGGCATCAACAAGCTCTCTATCGTCATATTCTTGCTGGGAGTCATCTACCTGATTTGGAAGCTGGTGCTGCGGTAAAATACCTTAAACCGCGGAGGCGCAAAGACGCAAAGCTCTTTAGCGCTGGACTTTGGGCCTCTGCGGTTCAAACATGACGGCACGTGCCATCAAAAGTGAAATCCCACATTCACATACCCATACACTTTCTGCGCCTGGTCGCTGTACATAATAGTGATCGTGATCGGCCCGATCCCCGAATCATAACCCGCCGTAAGACTATACCCGCTCAGGAAGTTGTGCGAGTTGATCCCTTCCCACTTTCTTCCCGAAAAATCATACACCCCGGCATTGGCCCGCGCAATCCCATAAATATTTTTAAACGCCGCATATTGGAAACCGAGCGACAACGTCGCTACACTGTTGGAAGTAACCTGGAACTCATTTAACCCTGAGAAGGTAAACTGGTTGCGCACAAAATCGGTGATCCCGCCTACATTATAGAAATTAAGATAAGCGTCGTCCGAATGAATGTTGGCGGCGGCATGCCATTGCGACAATAGGGTGACGCGTCCCGTCAAAGGTGCGTAGTTCTCTACCCTCATTTTGATCTGACCGTACCCGGCAAACGATAAGCTGTCGTTAAAGGCCTCGATGGACCCGTTGGAGTAGTATCGATCGGAGGGGCGCTGATGATACACCCACCCGGCTTCGGTGTAGATGTTCCATCCCGCCGTAGTGAAAGTTTTTTTGTCGAGCGTATTGAACTGATAGAACACATACGTGTTTGCAAATTTGTTGCCCGCCTTCACGGTAGCGTCTGCAGCGATCTTCGGCTTTAAGTTGAAATCCTGCAGCGACGTGCCCAGTCCGTAGGTGGCATTGGACTTTATGTTGTGTTGAATGTGTGCATCGAATTTCGTGAACGACGTGCGGTAGAGAAAAGAATTTTTAAAATCCTGGTAGACCGGAAACCCCATCCGCTCATGATAGAACGAAAGGACCAGGTTGTTGTTTTCCTTTTTACCAAACGTTTGATTCTGCTCCAAATACATCCGGAAGTTTTCACTGATGTTGACTTTGGCCGTAGACTTGGAACGGTCGAACACGAGGTTTTTTGACTCGACCGTGGCAATGAGCGCCACGTCGCTGTACGTATTGTAATGCAACGCGGCCTTCAGAAAGGTGAGCGGACTTTCAAGAACGTTGAACACGAGCACGGCATGCCCTGGTGTGGTCGGTTCCCAGCTATAGGTTATGCGCTTGTAGTTTCGCGAGCCGTATACTTTCCGGATGGCCTCGGCCACGTCCACACCGTTGTAGGCTTGTCCTTTTTCGAGGTTCAACCGGTTGGTGAAGCCTGTGCGTGTGGTACGCTTGAGGCCCTCGATGCGGATATCGTCCAGGATGACGTAGGTTGATTTGGGCAGGCGCTCTTTGGCATACGCGTAGTCGGGATACAACTGTTTTAGCGAGTCGGCCATTCTTTTGAAGATGGGGTAGTATTTGTCGCCGGTCAGTTTGCCGATGCGGATCAGGCTGTCGCTGCTGCCAAAGCTGGCGGCGGAGAAGCCTCTCAACGGGGGCTCTATGTACACGTCGCAGAGCTTGCGCTGATTTTCAAAATCGTCGGCGTCTTTATAGAACCCGATCTGGTACAACACATCGATGGCAGAGTTGAGGTCTTTGGCCTGCAACAGACCCTGCGACAGGTTCACACCGATCACTTTGGTGGCACCCATTTCCACCACGTCTTTCACGGGGAAATTGCGTACCAGCCCGCCGTCGACGAGCTTGGTATCCTTGTAATCGATAGCCGTGAACACGGAGGGAATGGCCATGCTGGCACGGATAGCGGCTACCAGTTCACCTTGGTCGAGCACCACGGCCTTGCCGGTTCCCACGTCGGTGGCGACGCATTTGAAGGGAATGCTGAGGTTTGAAAAGTCCTTCACGTCATACACCGGCAACAGCAGTTCCTGGAACTTCAACCAGATCTCCTGTCCTTCGATGATGCCGGAATATATTTTGATCTTGCCCTTCTCCAGGGGCAACTCCAGCGCATAATTCTCAACCTCATCCTTCTCGTCGATGTTCACGTTGCGCAGCGAAGGTCTCCCCGAGAACAGCGCGGCCCAATCGATGGTTCGTGCGATGCGTTCGATGTCTTTCCCTGAATACCCTGCCGCATACAAAGACCCCATGATGCTCCCCATGCTGGTGCCCGTGATATAATCGATCTTTAACCCTGCGCTGTCGATGGCCTCCAATATCCCGATATGCGCCAGCCCTTTCGCCCCGCCACCGCTTAGGGTAAGCCCCACGCGTGGCGGCTTTTGCGCCAGCATCACGCTGGCCAAGCAACAAAAGAGCAGGATGAGAAAATAGTGCATACGCCGATGACAGAAAAGGTTGGTGAACGGATCAAGATAATATTTTTTGGCCACTCTGCCCCAGCATTTCTGCAGATCTCCTTGTACCGTCGTTGCATTTTTGAACAACATCAACCTAAACCAAAATGTCTATCTTTACCCGAACGAAAAAAACGAAACTCCATGTCCTGGGACCTTCTCATCACCCACATCAAAGGACTCGTCCAGGTGCGCGAACCCGGAACAGAAATTGTTGCGGGCGATGCCATGGCAACCTTGCCCGTACTCCCCAACGCTTATCTCGCCATCAAAGACGGTGTCATTGCCGACTATGGCAGCATGGATGCGCTCCTCGTCCACCATGCCCAACATACCTTGGATGCTTCCGGTCGCTTTGTATTTGCCAGCGAACTAGACACCCCCCCCCACCAAGTGGTTGGAGCCCCCCCGGAACAAAAAGGTGTGAAGGAAAAAAAAAGCGCCACCAAAGCCGACA
>CBIHQM010000175.1:0-12687 GCA_966211885.1 uncultured Chryseolinea sp. | reverse complement strand
CCTGCAGGTCGAAAACATAGAGCATGCCGGGCAAGGCGCTTTCGAGGCTTTCCTTAAAGCGATTACTCTGCACAAGGCTCTCCTCCGTTTTCACAGAGGCCGTAATATCCTCGATGGCACCCAGCATCCGGTGCACCTTTCCCGTGGGAAGGGTGATAAAGAAGCCGCGGTCGTGAACAAACACGTACTCGCCGCTTTTCACTTTAAAGCGGTATTGGATGTCAAAAGGTTTCAACGAAGCTTCTGCCCGGTCCAGTTCGCGGGAGGCGTGCTCGCGGTCGTGGGGATGGATGAGGCTCGTCCATTTTTTAATGTCCTTCAGTTCTTTTCCCGTATAGCCAAACACCGCCCGCATGTTGTTGCTCCAGGCAATCCGGCCCGTAGCCGTATCGTAGTCATAGATCACCTGGCCGGTGGAGGCGGCCACCAGTTCGTAACGCGTTTTCCAGTCCTCTTTCTCGAGCTCGTCCGTCTTTTTGTCGGTGATGTCTTGTACTGTTCCAGTAAGCTTCACAGGTTTGCCTTTCTTGTTCAGCACCACGTCGCCTTGGGCCTCCACCCAACGCACGGTGCCATCTTTGTGCACAATGCGGTGGCGGACGTAGTAGCTCTTGCGCTCCGACAAGGTTTCTTTTATCGTGGCCAGCAGGAACGCCTTGTCGTCGGGGTGGATCAGTTTGAGATAGCCTTCAAAGGAACCGTCGAAGGCTTTTTGGGAAACGGAGAAGATCCGGTGCACGTCCTGGGACCAGTGGATCTTTTCCTTGCGCAGGTCCCATTCCCAGAGGCCCATCTTCGCGGCCTTCAGCGCCAGGCTCAATTGCTGCTGGCTCTTTCTCAAGGCTTTATCCGTATTTTTCAGCGAAGGGGCGGTCTTCTTTTTCTTCAGCGCCTTGCCGGGGGCAGCGTGACCTTGTCCGCCTTTTTTTCGAGCGCCCTTTTTCTTCGACATATGATTTGAATTCGGGGCCTAAAAGATACCAAAATTCGGAGGCCCAAAAAAGGTGGTAACGAAACGATCATTTTGTTGTTAGGCCATTAAGGCTTAATTTCACTTTAACCTAACCCTCGCCACACATGCTGAAAGAATTCAAAGAATTTGCCCTTCGCGGAAACGTCATGGACCTGGCCGTCGGTGTCATCATCGGCGCAGCGTTCGGAACCATCGTCAATTCCGTTGTAAACGATCTCATCATGCCCCTGGTGGGCATAGTCTTCAAGGCTGACTTCAGCAACCTCTACATCGCGCTCAGCGAAAAAGTCATCGCCGCCAAAGCCGCCGAGCCCCAGCTGTCGCTGGCCAAGGCAAAAGAGCTCGGGCCTGTTTTCGCCTGGGGCAACTTCCTCACCGTGGCCATCAACTTCATGATCCTGGCCTTCATTATTTTCCTGATGGTGAAGGGCATGAACGCCATCAAGCGGAAAGACGCGACCACAACGCCCGCACCTCCTCCCGCACCCCCCGCAGATGTGATACTGCTCACTGAAATCCGGGATTTATTGAAGACGAAGGCGTAGCAGATTCCAGGGATTTACCAATCCCGATTGTTCACCGACAAAAAAAGTATAATGACTGGGCGGCCCCCCTCGGAGGTCCTCGGGCCCGGCTTTTCGTTACAAGTCCGTCCACGCTCAACCCAACGCACTTCGGGCCCGCCCGTACCGAACGTGTGACTGGCTCTCTATTATGTATACTCACGGTACGTTCGGGCGGGCTTTCCACTGCAATCCCTGGCCGGGCCCAATTGGTGGCCCGGGAATTGTTCATTAGAGGGTATTCGTCGTATCGGTTCTTAGTCGTTTACTTATGAAAATATGCTATGTTTTATACGCGGTTTGTATTTGTGGTACACTGGCGTCATGCAACAGATCTGGGCTTAGCGAACGTCCTGCGATAATTCGCAGCCGTTTTAAAATCAATTTCACCGATAACGAACTTGATTCAGTGATTGGCGAATATGTAAAGACATATGAGGTTGATCCGAAACAAAGGGTCCTGTCACTTAGCGTTTACCGAGATCCCGCTAAGGACATTTATTTTCTCACTCAATTGAGAAGAAGAGATGTTGTCGAAAACGCTGGCGCCGACTATTTCTTTGTGCACAATGAGCAATTCCTTGTGTTACTGCGACTGGGTGGATCTGATTTTTATAAATCGATCGACGTTGTCACTCCGCTAGATTCTGCCATGCAAAGACTTGGTATTGCTTTAGCGAATGACAGCCTTGATTATGATCCTCCGTCATGGGAATTGATCAAAGCCTGTGAAGGCAAACTTCATAGAAGAAAAAAATCAAACTTTGTCCTCAACTATCTTCCATGCGGGTATGAAATAGAGCAGGATAGTTTGCACCAAGATAACTTCTCACTAGTAAAAGCAAGCGACAATTAAAAGTGATGGCATTGGGGCCCAGTAGTCGGCCCGACTGAATTTTTTAGCGACTCATCTCAACTATTCCCGCCTTTCCATCATCCTATCCGTGGACATCCATTTCACCCCTGAAATTTACCGGAAATGGTTTGTAACTTTCTCCAACTCCCAAAGTACCCTCTCTATGCTGCGCAACTACCTAAAAACCGCCTTCAGAAGCCTGCTCAAGAATAAGGGCTTCTCCATCATCAACATTCTCGGCCTGGCTATTGGCATCGCCTCCTTTGTGCTGATTGCCCTCTACGTGACCCACGAGCTGAGCTACGACCGGTTCAACCAGAAGGCTGACCGCATTTTCCGGATCGTCGAAAATCTGCGGACGGAGAATGAGATGCTGTTCCAATCCACCAGCTCGCCCCCGATGGGCCCTGCATTCGCCAGCCAGATGCCGGAAGTGGATAAGTTTGTCCGGATGCAGGAGTGGAGCTTCCTGGTGCGCAAGGGCGACGTGTCGGTCTTTGAAGAGGGTTGCCTGCTCTCGGATTCAACGGTATTTGATATTTTCTCCTTTCCGCTGCTGGAGGGCAACCCCAAAAAAGCGCTCACCGAACCTTACAGCATCGTGTTGACAACGTCCACAGCGAAGAAATATTTCGGTGACGAACCGCCTGTGGGCAAAACACTGAACATGAATGGGGAGGAATATAAAGTCACCGGCCTGGTCGCGGATGTTCCCGAAAACTCACACATCCGGTTCAATATGTTGGTCTCTTTCCGAACCTGGAGCGACCAGGTGAATCAGCCCATAAATAATATGTGGTTCTGGAACGGCTTTCATACTTACCTGTTGCTCAAAGAAGGAGAGGGGCAGGTGGAAAAGCTCAGGGCAAAAATGCCCGACTTCATCACCCGGAACATGGAGAAAGGCGGTATGTATTACGAGGACCTTCCCTTGCAGCCGCTGACGTCGATATACCTGGAAACGCCGCGGTCGTGGGAAAATGGAAAACGCGGAAGTCAGAATAACATCTATACGTTGTCAATTATTGCGGGCTTTATCCTGTTGATCGCCTGTTTCAACTACATCAACCTCGCCACGGCGCGTGCCTCGCGACGGTTGAAAGAAGTAGGGCTGCGCAAAGTGCTCGGCGCACAACGACGCGCGCTGGTCTATCAGTTCCTTGGCGAATCGATCATGGTGAGTTTCCTGGCAACTGCCTTTGGCTTCGTTCTCGCTGCGCTCGTTTTACCGGTATTCAATACGTTGGTCGAAACACCTTTGGTTTTTAGCCTGTTCCCGGGCTCGTTGACCACGTGGGGTGGGTTTGGAGTGATCGCGATTGTACTGGGGTTGCTTTCCGGTGTGTATCCGGCGTTGGTGATCTCGGGCTTTCAGCCGCTGCAGATCTTCCGCGGCGCACCACAATCTATCTTCGGCCACAACGGACTCCGGAAGATGCTGGTGTCGGTCCAGTTTGTTATTTCCATTGTGCTCCTCGCCGGCACGCTGATTGTATTCGAACAGCTCGACCTGCTGCGGAGCCGCGACCTGGGTTTTGTAAAAGAAGCGACATTGTTAATTCGCAACAATGGCGACCGTTCGATGGTAGATCGTTGGGAAACCGTGAAAGGAGAGTTGCTGAAAGTGCCGGGCGTATTGTCGGCGGCGGCGTGCAGCACCGTGCCGGGCGAGCCCTCCAATAATCTTTATGCCACGATCGAGATGGAAGATGGCAAGTTATCGCCCTCCAACATCAACACGAATTTTATTGACAGCGATTTTCTTCCCGCCTACGGCATTGAGATCATCGCCGGTCGCAATTTCATAAAAGGCTCCCGTGCCGACGACACGACCGCGTTCATCATCAACGAAACAGCCGTAAAAGATTTCGGCTGGAAACCCGAACAGGCCCTCGGAAAGAAGGTCGATCAAAACGGAAAGCAAGGTACGATCATCGGCGTGGTGAAGGACTACCATTACCAGTCGCTGCATCACAAGGTGGCACCGTTGATCTTGCAAGAAAACAAATGGGCCTATTCCACGCTCTCGTTAAAGATCAAGTCAGACAATATACAGGCCACCATCAAGTCGATCGGCATCAAATGGAAGGACCTCACCAACAATTTACCCTACCGCTATTCCTTCCTCGACGAAGACTACGACCGCCTCTACAAAGCCGACGCACAGTTGGGTAAAGTCGCCGGCATCTTCGCCGGCCTGGCCATCGCCGTAGGCTGCCTCGGCCTCCTGGGCCTGACATCGTTCTCCGTAGAACGCAGAGTAAAAGAGATCGGCATCCGCAAAGTACTGGGCGCCACCCTGGGCAACATCATCCTCATCATCTCCAAAGAATTTGTCGGCTTGATTCTCCTGTCTTTCGTCGTCGCCATCCCCATCACCTGGTACCTGATCACGCGCTGGCTAGACAACTTCACCGACAAGGTCACCATCGGCCCCGCCAACTTCCTGGTGGCAGGCTTATCCGTATTAACCCTCGCCTGGCTCACCATCAGCTACCTATCCTTCAAAGCCGCCAACTCCAATCCAACAAAAGCCCTAAGAAACGAATAGCACCGCCCTTGTTGGTGTTCTTCACCAACAAGGATAGCCGCGACAAGTCATCACTACGACCACCATCTCCCCGTGCCACATCAACAATTTCCCTCCATCGACAACACCACCCTAAATCCTTACCCGAGCTACAAACGTCCGCGACCACGCTTGTTGGTGTCCCCACCAACAAGTTTCAGCGGCCAGGCTCACCGCCAAACACCCACCAGTCGCCGCGTTCACCACTCCGACACACCATCACCACATTAATCCCAAACCCAACGCTAACAGAATAGTAAAACACCGATAAAGTAAAAAACACAACCCGCACCGTGTTTTTGAATTACCTTTACAACAACCTACTCTTATGAACCCATGCCACGGTCGTTTCTTTTCATAGCCTTCTATATCGCCGCGCAAACCCTCATCGCGCAAGCCCTCCCCAAACCCGTGCAATTACCAAATGGCTGGAAACTCACCCCAGCCGGCACATCCTTCCCCTTAGGCGATTTGCCCTTGAACATGGTGATCAGCCCGTCATCAAAATATCTAGCCGTCACCAACAACGGCCAAGGCATTCAAAGCATCGAGCTCATCGATCTTCAAAAGCAAAAAAAGATTGATTCCGTGGTAGTGTCAAAATCATGGTACGGCCTTGCCTTTTCAGGCGACGAAAAATATCTCTTTGCTTCCGGCGGCCACGACAATTTTATCCTGCAATTCGCCTTACAAAAAGACAAACTCATACTCACCGACACGCTGAAACTCGGCAAACCCTGGCCTGAGAAAATCGGACCCGCCGGGATCGAGGTGGACGATAAGCGACAACGGCTCTATGTCGTGACGCGTGAAGATCAGAAATTATATGTGATCGATCTGAAAACAAAAAAAATTCTGAACACCCTCGGGTTGGGAGCAGAGGCCTACGCCTGCAAACTAAGCCGCGACAAAAAAGAACTCTACATCTCCTGCTGGGGATGCGACAAGCTCCTCACGTGGGACCTGGAAAAAAATATCTGGAAGAACCCGATCACGGTAGGCGACAACCCCAACGAACTTTTGCTCACCCCGGATGGCAAGTACCTGTACGTCTGCAATGCCAACGACAACAGCGTTTCCGTGATCGACATCAAAAGTAAAAAAGTGATCGAAACCCTCGACGCCGCCCTCTTCCCGGATTCTCCCAGTGGATCCACCACCAACAGCCTGGCCTACGATCCCTCCGAAAAAAAGCTTTACATCGCCAACGCCGACAACAATTGCCTCGCGGTTTTTGATGTGTCGAAACCAGGACGAAGTTCGGCGATGGGTTTTATTCCCACGGGGTGGTATCCCACTTGTGTTCGGTTGGTCAATAAAGAATTATGGGTTTCCAATGGCAAGGGATTTGAATCGAAAGCTAATCCGTTTGGCCCTTCGCCGGTGCGGAAAAAAGAAGATGTGATTCACCATGGCGGCATCACAAAAGAGGGAAGCGATGTGCAATATATTGGTTCATTGCTAAAGGGTACGATGAGCATCATCGATATACCTTCCGCCAAGGTGTTGAAAGAATACACGGGCAAAGTCTATAGCAATTCTCCGTACTCGCAATACCGGCGTGACACGGTCGACATGCCGGCACCGATCAAAACCGGCAAAGAATCACCCATCAAGTATGTCTTTTATGTGATCAAAGAAAACCGGACCTACGACCAGGTGCTGGCCGATGTGAAAGGAGGGAACGGCGACACGACGCTGCTTCTTTTCGGAAGAAAATATACCCCCAACCAACATGCATTGGTAGAGTCTTTTGTGCTGCTCGACAATTTTTATGTCAATGCCGAAGTCAGTGCCGACGGTCACAGCTGGAGCATGGGTGCCTATGCCACCGACTATCTCGAAAAGACCTGGCCCTCGAGCTATAGCGGGCGCGGTGGAACCTATGGCGGCGAAGGGGAGCGCGAGATCGCCAACAACAAAAATGGTTTTATCTGGAACAATTGTTCACGATACGGAATCTCGTATCGCACGTATGGAGAGTTCATGGAACACGAACGTCCCACGATCCCCATACTGGCCGGGCACAACTGCCCGACCTATCCCAGCTACAGTTTGGAAATCCGCGACACAACGCGGTTTTATGTCTGGAAAAAAGATTTCTTGTCTTTGTTAAAAAACAACAAGCTTCCGCAGTTCAACACGGTGCGGTTTGGCAATGACCACACCGAAGGCGTCCGCCTGGGCCGGCCGTCGCCGTATGCCCACGTGGCCGACAATGACCTGGCCGTGGGGATGTTTATTGAGACGCTTTCACAAAGTCCGATCTGGAACGAGACGGTTGTCTTTATCGTGGAGGACGATGCGCAGAACGGTGCCGATCACGTGGATGCTCACCGCAGCACGGACTACATTGCTGGAGGTTATATCAAAAGAAAAGTGGTGGATCATACGCTTTACACAACGGCGTCAATGCTTAGAACCATGGAGTTGCTTTTGGGCCTGGAGCCCATGACCCAATACGATGCCGCCGCCACCCCGATGTGGTCTTGTTTCAATTCGAGTCCGGCGCCTTCTTCTTTTCACGCTATTATGCCCAAAGTAAGTTTGGATGAGAAGAACGTAGCGATCAACCAATGGCAGAAAAAGTCTGAACAATTTTCCTTCGTCAAGGAAGATTCAAATAACGACATCGAATTCAACCAGGTGCTTTGGCATGGTTTGAAAGGGGAGACCCCATTCCCGGGTCCTAAGCGGGCGGCGTTTGTGATCCCGCTGGCAGACGACGATGATGATGATTGATTATTTTCACGATGTCTACCTACCCTCCGCTACAAATCGTGCCCAATTCGCAGGTGAAATATAAGTAAAGCCATATTCGGGTCTCACGGGCGACTAGGGCGCTGGAATCTCCAATGTTTCGTTACCTTTAATACATAGGTTTGCCGTCTTTGCATACGCGACTTTATCCCCCTTCGGCAATGAGATTACTTCTTATCCTTCTTTACACAACAGGCATGTCACCCAGCCTGCATGCGCAATCCGATAGCACGTATCAAAGACTAATCGCTAAAGCTGGTCTATTCCATCTGCAAAAGAATATTAAAGGGGCGGTCGGTCTTTATGAGGAGGCCTTTCAAATCCAACAACCCGATGCATTAACGGCTTATAAGGCAGCGGGCATATATTCCATGGATAGCAACGCTCCTAAAGCTGTTCAATACTTAGAGCTTGCGATATCCTCAGGATGGACAGAATCTGACTGGCTATCGTTTGATCCTTACTTTATTTATTTGAAGACCACACAACCGGAACAATGGAAAAAAGTTGAAGAACAGGCTTTTGTTAGCGAGCAGCGCTTCGCACAAAGGCTAGAATTGCCTGTCTTGAGAAAGGAAATAAATTTAATGACGCTGAATGATCAGAAACTTAGATATGCACGAATACAGAACAGCAATGACAGTCTTGCGCAAGCGATTGATCGACAAAATAAGCAGATCTGATTCCGTTAATCTGAACCGGGCAAGAGACATCATCAAACAATACGGATGGCCCAAGATCTCGCAAATTGGCCGGGATGGACAAAATAATTTGTAGCTCATCGTTCAGCATGCCGATCAGGATGTGTTGTTTCAGAAATTTGCTTTGCGGGCCATGCAGAAGTTGAATGGGACAAAGGAATCCAATATGGAAAACTATGCGTTCCTGTACGACAGAATTCAGTGTAATCTTAATTATAAACAGTTGTACGGCACGCAAGTGTTGTGGGCAAGCAATGGGGAAGCATCGGGGTTCAGACCGATGATCTCTGAGCATTCGGTAGATGAGCGAAGAAGGAAATTAGGCCTTCAGCCTTTAAAGATATACGCACTTACCTATGGATTCACGTATCGAAAGGTAACGGGTAGTGTATCAAAGTACAATGATCTAAAATACAGCGCACGCGTCCGCAGCCTGGTGGACAGCGCAAAATACTTCTACGCAATGAAAAAATTTTCCAATACGTACAACTATTATAATACAGCATCCACCTTTATCGGAGGCATGAACGATGTAGATAATTTTGAAGCAGCTGTCATTTTTTCTACGATTGCTGCTTTAGATAGTGATGATAAGTATAAAAGCATAGCACTCGACTTTTTGGATCTGCTCAGTCTGAGAGGCGCCTTAACAAAGTCAAAGCTACTGAGCCAACCAGCATTTGAAGTTCTATATAAAGAACAGCGCTGGATTGCTATAAATAAGCATCTCGATAATTAACTGCCACGCAACGCTATCGCTGTCTACGCTATCGTCCAAGACAGCGCACCACCCTTGTTATATAGAAGACCTACAAGTTTTATGCCTATTAGTTGAATTTATGAACAGGATATAGGACATTGGTGTCTTATCGACAGACCGTGGACAAAAAAGCAAAAGACATACTATTTAAAACTTACTGGACGTCGGCTGGCTGGATAAGTAGCGGAGACCGAAAAATAGAAAAGACGGACTTTGAATATGCAAAAGATAAAGGCCTGATGTTTGATCCGTTGACCATTTCAAAATCAGAACTTGTTACAAGACTTGAGGAACTTGTTAAATGCATTTCATTGAAAAAAATTACGGACGCTTTTCTCTGTGGTTTGACAAACAAACGACTTGATTGGCGCTCGGGGCTTGCTAGTTATGCCAATGCAAAAAGACTACTAACAGAAAAAAATAGTATTGACTACCACTATGGATGTGGAGAGAATGAAGACCTTAATGTGCTAAACTTTGAGAGAATCAAATGGGGTGGCGTTAGACACTGGAACGGTCTATACAATTGGCTTGACTTGAGCTTGTTGGAAAAAGAAGATATCCCTTCACCCACTGAACATGACATTCAAATCATGCAATCCATATTAGATGTAATTGACCATTCTGAAACCGGTGAGACGCCCAGCAAATTGCGTGACCGGTTAAAAGATGTATTTAAAGGTTCAAAGGACGAAAGACACGTAATTATGGAGATTTTGGGTTGTGCAGACATCCTAAAACCTTTAGATCATGACCGCAAAGAACCAGGGAAACACGACTGGACATTTGTTCTGCATTGGCGGGGAGAAGACAAATACAACAAAGAAAACGTTAAAAAATACTTCGACGCATATGGTATTAAATGAAAGAAAAAACGCGCAGGAACTGCGGTTTGTGTGTAGTTGCTTATGAAGAAAGTCAAATGTCATAAATGTGGACAATACCACGATTGGGATGCCGTCGAGGTTGTTTTCAAATATCCTAAAAAGTATTTTGATATTCCCGAGGACGAAAGATCACATCGCGTTAAAATGAATGATGAAATTTGCATCATTGATGGCAGTGCTTATTATATAAGAGGCCTTTTGCCTTTCATGACAACGGTGGACCATAAAAAAAAATACTGCTGGGGCGTTTGGATAAGCGTGGATGAGGAAACTTATAAAGTAATTTTATGACAATTGGGATTTAGAAGATCAAAGTCACCTGACCGGACTAAAAGGACATCTGGCAAATGAGATCGCATTTTATAAAGACACCCTGGACAAGGACGCCAAAATTGTTTTAACAGGGAATGAAACTCGACCAGAGTTCTATTTCACAATGGACAAAAGATTGATGAAGATTCAATCCAATAAACTTGATGAGAGCGACCTGATCGATATTTATCATTATCATTTTAAGGATTAGTAGTACAACAACGCTGGAGATTTCTCCTCGGCAAACCCACGCCGATACTGTGTTCGTGTAATCCTGGCTGCCACCGCCTCACTTCCAGTCAATGGGTCTACTAAAAAGAATTTCCCACCGATCATCCCACCACGCTGACTATTACCCCACCGTTCCCTAACGTTGACCAAAACATTTCCGCTTCACAATGAACTTGGCCGAGATGATTGACGTTGCTTATGTTTGCATAGCTTTGGGCAACGCGTAGCGTAGGGATATCAACCTTGACGCAGCGTCACGCAGGCGCTACGCGACGAAAACGACCTTAGCCGATTCCCTGAGCAAAGGTTTGCTTGACGAAAACAACCTTACACACGCTAGAGCAATGGGGTGACATGGCGAAAACAATCCTGACGGTGCCGTGGCAATGGGTTAACGTGACGAGGGGAACGTTGACGGGGCCGCGGGTAATACATGCAGATGGCCAGACCATCGTTACAGACCGTTGAGTACTGACTGCAATGAGGAGAGTAATCTTTACCAGGCCTTGAGCATTGGGTGGAGTCAGGGTTACTTGACAAGCTTTGGGGAGCCTTCTATGAAAGCTCCCCTTTTTGCTGGTCAAATTTGAAAGAATAGAATTCCATTCATAGAGGCCTTCCATTTTTCACGTAAAGGAAGGACTTGAGGACCTTTTTTGTCTGTTGGAACGGATCGGGAATTCCATTTGGAGTGGTCCCTTAGCGCTGATAAAGTGCCTTGATCTCCGCAGCCGACAACGCACGGTTATAAATGCGCATTTCACCAAAACTTCCTGGAGTATAGGACGAGATATTGTAGGTCTCGCCGATCACCAGGTTCTGGCCAAACTGATTGATCACCCCGGTTGCGGGTTGAGATATCGAAAGTTCTCCGTTCACGTAGATCGACATGGCCGCTCCATCATACGTCGCCACGACGAAATACCATTGTCCGGCCACCCATGTGGCAGGCGAAACCACTACTTTATATTGAAGATTCAGTGACAGCGCAAAGTTGAACGTGGCCGTTGTGTTCGGATACTCGTCGCCTGTCAGTCCGAGTTTGTATTGATATGTCGGGCCTGAGTGAGTTTGATAGGGTTTCTCCAGGATTCCGTTGTTCCCATTACCATAGAAGGATTCCGGTTTCACCCAGGCCGCAAGGGTTATCTTTTCAATTTTATCCAACGCCGACGCATTTTTTACGATGATTCGATCGGAATAGCCATTCAAATGATAAGCCGTGGCCGGATTGCCAGTCGTGCCGGGAACAAAAGAACCTGAGCCCTCCAAGATCTGATTCGAAAAATGAGAATTGTCGGCAATCGATGCTAGCATCGGAAGAAAAAATACCAGGTCGTCATCGACAATGGTTGCCCACGATTCCGCATTGCCCACAACGCTAACGCTATCGGTTCCCGTGAGGAAAAAGGTCACGTCTTTGTCTCCATCAAAAGCCGAATTCACCTTTGGAACGATTTTAAATGAAGCATTTGTCGCGCCTTTCGCAACATGCAAAGTGATCATACCGCCAACGGCAGCCGGCTCTGTCACATAGTCGTTCCCATAAGAAGTTGTGTGATCACTGATCGATACCTTAACATTCTGGTCTCTTGTGGCTGGCCCTTGCAATGCAAGGGTAACGATTTCGCCATCGGCTTTCGATTCATTGACGGACACGGACTTATTTTGAAAATTGACCACTACGGGCACCACTGGGTCGGGGGCGTCGTCTTTACAACTTTCAAGAACGATGGCAAAAATCAAAACAAGCAAAAGACCCCCGGACAGGTCACGAAATCTCATAAAATTAGGAAGCATGGTTGGAATGGTTTTAAAATGACATACAAAATTGGCTGGCTCTGCCCAATCAGGGTCATCTTGGATTGGCCAACGATGGCGAAGAACGTTTTATTTTTTTGAAATACCAAACAACGCTTCCCAAAAAGAATATAAACGGCTGTGATTCGGGGCCTTATTATTGGCATGATGACGGCGATTGGCCATCACCGAGTTTCCATGTCAAACCGATAGCGACCGATCGAAACTTCAGAGGCAATCCCCCGCCTTTGTTGGTGGTCTTCACCAACAAAGAT
>CBIHQM010000174.1:0-12697 GCA_966211885.1 uncultured Chryseolinea sp. | reverse complement strand
GAGTTCAAAAAACTTGTTGGTGGGACACCAACAAGTGGGCGTTGGGGGGACCTCATGATGGGGAGCATCATGTAGAGTGAGGAGTCCAAATTTGTGGTGATGAGCATCGGCATAGCGAATTCTTTGTTCTCTTCTATCGACCTTTCAAATCAAGTCATGACGCGTTCATCGTGCAATGACGCGCCACATCAGGGCGGCGGGCTACAAATGATGCTTGACATCAATAAGTTTCCCCCATACCCACTTGTTGGTGTCCCACCAACAAGTTTTTTTGACCCAACACACAAACAAACCAGCCCCCACAATGCGCCATCACCCGTTTGACGACTGGTTTATCTATGCAAATACAGTATCGCCAAAAAAGCCATAAAATTATTCGTCACATGCAACGCCACTCCGGCTGTCAGGCTTTGCGTTTTCTTTGCGAAATGTCCTGCCACCATGCCGAAGGCAAAATAGAAGGGGATGAGTACCAGCTTTTGGTGGAGCAGGGCAAAGGTCATGGATTGGGCGATGTTGGCCCATACGAAGGGGATGTTGCGTTGGCAGGCAGAAAGGAAGATGCCGCGGAACAGAACCTCTTCATAGAAGGGCACCAGCAACACGACGAACAGGAAGCCCAGCACGGGATTATAGAACTGGTTTATCGAGACAATGTTGTCCACCACGGAGGCCATCACGGTGGATGCTTCTTCGGTGAGGTTGATGTGGAAGGCGCCCAGGAGGGCTTGATAGGACGCGAGACCTATGCGCAGCAGAAAGGCCAGCGCAATGCCCAACCCAATCTGGCGACGGATGAGGCCAAGGTTGTAGCGCACGCGCAAAAAGAACATCCGGATGTCTTCCGGGTCGATGAGTGCGACGGTGTACACGAAGGAGGCGGTGCTGAAAAACAGCATCATGTCGGCGGAAGCTTTGTTGATCGGGCTGGTTTGTCCGGCCGCGATCTCTTCACTGAAGTTGGAGAGAAAGCCCGGGTAATCGAAGAGGAGGATAGACAGCAGGTCGCACACCAGCAACATGGAGCACGCCACCCAGAAATGTCTCAGACCCCAATGGAATGATGTTTCGGGTATGAGTTTGCCACGTGCCCTGCGGATGGCGCCGATGTAGTGGACCGGCAGAACCCATAGGTAGGGGATGATGAACGCCAGTGCGATCGTGCAGAACAGTAAGATCACGCGACCTGCGTCGGCCCATGACCATCCTGCACCAGGCGATCGGACGAAAAGTTCAAGCCGGTAAACGCCAAGCAGATCGTTCATGAACTTTTCGTCGGTGAAGCGCTTGTAGGAGAATGCGGCGGAGTCGGCCGTGCCGTGGGCGAGGTCGTATTCCAGTAGTTTCTGTGCGCGCTGCGTGGTTTTCCACTGGTTTTGTATGTAATCCTTCAGCAAGTAGGCGCGGGCCTCTTCGTGCAGGCCGTTGTCGATCATGGCTTGGGCGAGGGCGGCAAGGTCCTGGTGGGTGGCAGTATCGCGTGCGGCAAGATTGAAGGCTTCGATGGCGCGGGCGGGCGCGCCGAGTTCGAGGAGCATGCGGCCTTTTTGATTTGACACCCATCCAACATCCGTCGAATCGAGATGGCTGGCCAACACGGCGATGGCGCTGTCGATTTGTTTGATGCCCTTGTAGGCTCGCGCCTGCAACAAGGAGAGGTCGAGTGTATCGTTGCTGGCCACGGCACGGGTGGCATAGTGCAAGGCCTCGCGATGTGCGTCGGTATTGGCATATTGTTCGGCGAGTTGGTTGTATACTTTCCAGCCGTTTGTCTTCCACAACACCGGGTCATACTCGACCGCAAGGGTCAGCTTTTTGAGATAGGCGATCGCTGTGTCGCCGTACAAAAATTCAGAGGCATACAGGAGCACGTCCGGGTCTTTCGGGAAAACGTTCAGCAGTTCGCGGGCACATTCTTCGGCGGCTTCTTCGTTGGGGTTGTACTCTTCGTAGTCGTCATAGTAGGCCGTTTGAATAAACCGGCAACGCTCCAGCCGGGCATTTGGGTCTTTGGGATTGCGCCAGATATAATCTTTGTATTGGTCCAGGATGCTTTGGTACAACGAGTCTTTGGCGTTGCCCAGGCGGTCCAGGTGCTGGGTGTGGTCGATGGTGAAAGGGGACGATTGTGCCACGGCATGGCGACACGCAACGGCGGTGAGGACAAGGAAGAGCAGATGTTTCAAAGACATCGGGATTAGGCGTGGGGCGAAGTTTAGCATCGGGAAAACGGGTCTAAATAACTAAAAATTCAGGGCCCAAATTCTTTCTTTCTGCGGATAATCTAACATGGTGGAAGGTATGGTTTGGGTGTGGATGGAGTATAGATGCGGACGACACCGGAACACGAATCGCGGAAAGCGGGTATTCTTCCGGAAAAGCATGCATCCTCAATCTGAAAATCAATACTTTTGAAAGACTAAAAAAGACACCCCCATGAGCAAGATCATCCTCTGCATGCACGTCTCCCTCGATGGCTTTGTGGCCGGCCCCAAAGGCGAAATGGACTGGATTAGCCACAACGCCGACATGTTCGACTTTGTAGGCAAGCTTACGGACCACGCCAACACAGCGCTCTACGGTCGCGTGACGTATCAAATGATGGACAGCTACTGGCCTGCGGCAGGCGATCAGCCCAACGCTTCGAAGCACGACATCGAACATTCACAATGGTATAACCGGGTGACAAAAGTGGTGCTGTCGCGCTCCATGAAAAACGAGAAACGTGAACGCACGAAATTTGTCAGCGACCAGGTGCAGGAGGAAATCACGAACCTAAAACAAAACGCTAACGGCAACATTCTCATCTTCGGCAGCCCGAGCGCATCGCATGCCCTCATGGCAGTCGATCTTATCGACGATTATTGGTTGTTTGTGAACCCGGTTTTGCTGGGTGAGGGCATCCCGTTGTTCGATAAAATAAAAGACCGGATGCCGCTTCATTTTGTGGAGACGAGGACCTTTGCCGAAGTGGTATGTTTGCATTACGAACGGAAACGGGCGTAGTGATTTTTATGATCAGGCAGACACCGATCGAAAGAATCGAAATTACAGACGGAAGGAGAATGAAACACGAGAAGAAAAGCTGAAAATTGTCTCAAGGTTTTTCAATGGCCGCCAGATCCTCCTTGGCCAACAGGTAGTCCTTATTCATGCCCTGTTTTTGGAAGTACGCTACGAGTTGTTGTTGTCTTGATAATGCAACAAAGCCGGTGTTCCACTGGAACTTTCTATAGCAGACCGAGCAAAGCCGGTTGGGTCTCGCATCGGATTCCCAGAGCCCATTCGAGCCATTCATGACGCATACCGCGTGCGTGCAGTGCTGACACGAAAGCATATGACCGATCTCGTGGGAAGAAGTTTTAATGAGCCGCTCCAGGCAGAGCTTATACGACAATGAATCGATCGGTCTTTCCAGGTAACGGTAAAAAGATGATACGCCTACGCGCTTTGTCAACCGTGCCTGACCAAAGACGAAATTAAAATTATTACCTGGATAAAGATCTTTCGCCGTGATGGCCATGACCAACCCATTCCTGGGACGCGTCTTTTCCAGGTGATCTAGAATGGGGCCTGTCAGCAATTGTTCAGACCTTCTCGCAGTGTCCGGAACGATTGAGTCGTCTATTGCCGGGAGCAGGACAACGTCCAGACCATAGAATATTTGGAGATAATCTTTCGTGTGAAGACACAGCGCTGTTTGCTCGGGAGTAAAGACTCCCACCGGTTGCAGGTAAATTTTATATCCCTCAGTCGACGCCCTGACCGGTTTTGATGCCACGTATTGCTCGAAAGTTTGGCCGGGTTCTGGATGTACCGCCAGCCAATCATCGGGTGCGGGCTTGCCGAGCGCAACGTCCAGCCTGGCCAACGGTTTGTATGAGTCGTCGGCTGGAGCTGGAGCACCCCGTGTTGTTCGTTGGGAACGATCACAACTTGCCAGGACGATGACCGCGAATGACCACGCTATGAAAATTATCATTGGCATCAATAACGTTCGAAAGATAATGGATCCTTAATGAATTCGTAAGGTTTTAATTATTCCGGTAACGTACATCAGTGCCTCAATATTTTCAAATTGAACCATAATCATACACGCCAACCGTCTCATCAATTATTTTTCTGCAAGGTTATTATTATCGTGCGGTCAGACCGAAAAAAGTTTGTAATTCTATTCATGGGGTGGCGACATACTGGCTATGTTGGAGATCAGGAATTTCAGGAAAGCCTATGGCAGGTTTACCGTGCTAAGCATTGATGAACTCACGATCAAGCCCGGTGTATTTTGGGTCAAAGGCGCCAACGGCACCGGTAAGAGCACGCTGTTGAAAGCGGCGGCGGGAATATTGGATTTTGACGGAGAGATTTTGTTGGGCGGGAAGATCAGCTTGAAAAAAGATCCGGTCGAGTACCGCCGGCGTGTGAACTTTGCAGAGGCCGAGCCCGTGTTCCCCGGCTTTCTGACCGGTAAAGAAATGATGCACCTCTTTGCTTCGGCGAAGCGCGCACCGGCCCAGCAGCAGGACTACCTGGTGGACAGCATGCACATGAACGCCTATGTGAATGAACCGCTCTCAACCTATTCCAGCGGTATGCTAAAAAAACTTTCCCTCGCCCTGGCCTTCCTGGGCAAGCCCGATGTGATCCTGCTGGACGAGCCCCTCATCACGATGGACACCGTGTCTTTGCAGGTGCTGTATCGCTGGATCGAAGAAAAGCACCGCGACGAGCACGTGAGCTTCTTCCTCTCGTCACATCAACCGCTCGAGACCCAAGTGACCGACACCCTGACCGTGGAAAACCAAACCGTTACAGCAAACGCCTGATGGTCCCGCCCCTCACCCTTGTGCTGACAAAGATATTTGTCAAAGGCTTCTACCGCGTGCACGCCGGCCTGTTGTTGTTTTTCTTTGTGACGTTGCTCACGTATGGATTTTTTATAAACGTGCTCAACGAGACGCACCTCACCCCGCCTGACCGCATTCTCTACAACCTGATCTTGGTGTTGACCCTCCTAAGTTCGCCCATCATGGTGATCGTGGTTTTCGTTGCCTGGTTCTTCTATACGTTGAAAAGCTGGGACTATGTGCTGGGCCAGATGGCAACACCGGCGAACGAGTTCCTGTACTACAGCAGCACCGCGATGCCCCGGCGCGGGCAGGCGGGGAGTTGGTTTGTGGTGCAGTTGCTGATCTCGGTGCCGATGATCACGTATGCGCTATTCTCGATCGTGGTGGGGGCAGTGTATCACTACTACGTGGTCCCTGTGCTTATCGTTCTTTACATCGTCGTGCTTTCGGGCGTCAGTGCTGGCGTGTATGTGTACGCCATCAACCGAAGGATCAAATCGAACAAGGGGTCGTGGTTGAGCGGATTGGTGCGGGGATGGAATAAGCCGTTCTTTAGTTTGTTCTTGTACGCGGTGATGGACAAAATGAAAGTGGCGTTTGTCGTCACCAAGCTGGTATCTGCGCTGGCCATCATCGGGGGCTTTCACATTCTTAGCGATGTTCGCGAGGACACACGCGCTGCCGGGATGGTGACGTTGGGTTTTGTGATGGCGCACGCGTTGCTGCTCTATCAATCGTATCGCTTTGAACATACGGCCTTGCGCTTTTCGCTCAATTTTCCTTACCGCAAGAGCTACGTATATGCCAATTGGGGATTAACGTATGTCTTGCTCACTTTACCGGAGATCTTGTGGCTTTTCACGCGCTTCGACGCGGGCCTGGCAACGGGACTCCTGATCTTCAATGTGAGTGCCGGCCTCCTGCTGCGCAGCATGCTCTATCGCACCGCCCTCGACATCAAAAAATTTATCTACCCGGTTTTCTACTTCTTCATTCTCTCCTTTGCCGCCATTGTCCTGAAACTACTCTGGCCGTTAGTAATCGTCACCCTGGCGACCTCGTGGATTATCTTCCAAAAATACTACTATAAACAGATCCCCTGAACACGCTCCCGGTGAACAGGCCGGGATAAGTAGGGTACTACTTACCAAACACCTTCATAAAATCATCCTCATAACTCACCCCAATCGGAATTTCCTTCCCACCCTTTAACAAAATGATCTTGTTTCGCACCGATTCAATCTTCGACAGCGGCACAATAAAAGACCGGTGCACCCTGACGAACTCTTTCGCCGGCAACTTCGAAGCAATGGCCTTCATGGTCATCCGGCTTAGGATGGTCTTCCCGTTGTCCAAAATGATCTTCAGATAATCTGCAAACCCTTCTACGAAACCAATCTCCGCCAGGGTGATCTTTACGAGGTTGTATTCCGAGCGCACAAAAATATGTTTCTCCACCGACGGCTGCTGGTGCAAATAATTGAAATAGTCGCGTGCCTTGGTCACGGCTGTCGTGAAGCGCTCCAGTGAATACGGTTTGAGCAGGTAGTCGACGGCGCTCAGGTCGAAGCCTTCCACCGCATATTGCGCATGTGCCGTGGTGAAGATCACCATGGTTTGCTGCGGCAGGCCCTTATAGAATTCGATGCCCGAAACGGCGGGCATGTTGATGTCGAGGAACAAAAGATCGACGGGATAGCCCTCGAGGTATTTGCGCGCTTCCGCGGTTTGGGTGAATGATTTTTCGAGTTTTAGAAAATCCACCTGTTCGCAGAAACTTTCCAGGATCTCCAACGCGAGGGGTTCATCGTCAATGGCAATGGCGGATATCATGTGAGACGGATGGTTAGTTTGATGCGGTAGTGAAGCGGGTCTTCGTGGACGGCCAGGGTGTAGTTCCGGCCATACAACGACTCCAGGCGGGCGCGGGTATTCTCGATGCCCACCCCGCTTTTGGCGTGTTGCTCATAGTCGATCTTTAGTTTTTGATTTTCTACGTTCAGTTCCACAAAGCTTTCGTTCACGTCGATGTGAATATTTATAAACGAATCCTGATCGGGATTCACGCCGTGCTTGAACGCATTTTCAATAAAAGGCATAAGCACCAGCGGCGCGATCTCCTGGTCGCGGACCACGCCCGTGACGCGATACGACAGGTTCATATTTTTCGTCAGGCGCAATTTCTGCAAGTCAATATAGTCATTCGTATAATTGATTTCCCGCTCCAGCGGCACAAACTCGTGGCGCGTTTCCGTGACCACATAGCGCATCATGCCCGACAGCTTCAGGATGGTCGATGCGGTGGTGGGCGATTTCTCGCGGATGGCGAGCGCATAGATGTTGTTCAGCGTGTTAAAAAGAAAATGCGGGTTGATCTGGTTCCGCAAGGTGGACATCTCCGCCTTGAACTTCAGGACCTCCGTGTCGAACAGCTTCATCCTCACCCGGAGGAGGATCGAGAACAGGATGACGGCGATGTATAAGAAGATGTTGTGTTTCACTTGCGTGAGAAAGGAAGCATCGCTGCGCGCGGGTGGCATGGCAGCCGGTACGGCAGAAATAGAATGGGAATCTATCGGGGGGCGCATGCCCCGTTGCATTTGGGTTGGCGGATCCCACGGCACGTAGCCGGTCATGAGCGAGGGCAGCAGCGTGATGGTGAGAAATCCCAGCAAAATGAGCATCCCATACCAAAATGTTTTTCCGCGAAAGTAGACCCGGGGGATCAGCAGGTAGAAGTTCAGATAAAAGATGATCAGCATGAGGCCGTCGGCCAGGAAATCGCGCATCGTGGCGGGCGATAGGAGGGGCATGCCAGGCGGACGCGGCGAGAGGAAGACGGGGATGACGAGAAACGCCAGACAACCCAGGACGTGCCAAACGATAGTGATATACTTTTTTGTCATAGAACCTTGCATGGCTTTGATAACGGAATGATCGCGCTGTAAAATTATCACTCCCGCATTCGTTTTCGCGTGGAGTTCTTCGTCACATCCGCAGCGTTCGTCGCAAAGTTGCCCGGGACTGCATTCGGCGCGGGTTATGTCGCGTTACTTTGCCATATCAATCAACACAAATTAACAAATAACACGCTATGCAAAGGAAGGAATTTATTAAGCGCTTGGGTTTTGGTAGCCTCATGGTACCCCTGGTCGCGGCCTGCGGGAAGGATGACGACCCCACACCGGCCACCGACACCACGACCACCGGAACTACCACGACCACCACCACCGGAGGCGCCACGTCGACCGGAACCTGCACGGTGTCTCCATCCGAAACCGCCGGCCCGTTCCCCACAAAGACACCGGCCGATCTGGTGATGGTCGACATTCGTTCCGACCGCACGGGCATCGAGATGGTGGTGAACATCACCATCCAGAACAGCAACAACAGCTGTGCCGCCCTGGCAGACGCCATCGTGGACATCTGGCATTGTGACCGGGACGGTTACTATTCCGAATATGGTGGATCGGGTATGCAGAGTGTAAATTTCCAATCGGTTCACTTTCTGCGCGGCCGGCAGTCAACCAATAGCGACGGCGTGGTGGCGTTCAAGACCATTTTCCCCGGCTGGTACAGCGGGCGTGCTCCACACATTCACGCGCACATCTACGATTCCACCGGCAAATCGCTGCTGGTAACTCAGATCGCTTTCCCCACCGACGTCTGCAATACCGTCTACACCACGGCCACCAACTTCTACACGAAAGGCACCCAGGATACCTCCAATGCAAGCGACAACGTCTTCAGCGATTCGCTCGCCAACGAGCTGGCCACGGTTACCGGAAGCGTCGCCGATGGCTTTACACTGACCCACACGATTGTTGTTAGCGCATAAAAAAACAAAAGAAAAAAGATATGGAGCTGGAGGCTATGATTTATTTGGCGGAGAAGAGGGGGTGCACTCAAACGCAAGTGCACCGCAGCTTCCATTCTTTTAATTTCGGAATGTATCAGTTGGCACACCGCGAGCCGTTCGGTGCGCTGCGCGTGTTCAATGACGAAGCCTTGATGCCGGGTGCCAGCATCACGCATTCGCTAACGGATGACTATCTTTTACTTTTATTGCCCATCGCAGGCGGCATCAACTTCGAGATGGGAGCGGGCCATCAATTTGTCGAGGCCGGCGAAACGGCGTGGATAAACGGGCGCAGAGGCTCGGTGCTCACCATCACCAATCCGTATGACACGGGACCGGTTGACTTTATCTGCGCATGGATCACCCTGCCCGCATTAACCGATCAGCCGCCGGTGACGCTGCCGTTTGACCTGACCACGACCAACACCCTGCACACCCTGTTTGCCTCACCCCAAATCAAGGCCCACATCGGCAAATTCTCCGGCCGCGTGGATCACACGTTCAAAACCAGCGAAGGCAGCACACGTTTCTTCACCTTCGTCCTGGAAGGAGCCTTCGAATTCAAAGAACGTCTCCTCCTGCAACGCGACGGCCTCGCCCTGAACGCCGTCACCGAAGCCGACTTCGAAGCCCTATCCGACGGCGCGATCATCCTGATCCTGGAAGTGTAGTCAGCACCCGTACCCTTGAATTTTCACCCTCACCATCGAGGAGCCTTGGCATACATTTATTGTGATGTAACTTTCTAGGAAGGGTCGAATGCAGTCAGGGCTAAAGCCCCTGATTGGATATGGCTTATGTACCCCGGACTGAAGTCCGGGGTTATTGATTTATGCTCTTCTCTTCGAAAGATGTGTGCATAGACTAAGCCTTTAGGCCAGATCAAAAGTAATTCCTTGTCCGGTCCGCCAGCTGGCGGACTGACCTCACACGCGGGTTACATCTGAATGCGACGGTCCCTTTTCCATTTGGAATTCAAAAAGCTTTGTGTAATATTGACACAAAGAATGCTTGTTGATCTCAGGAACACATTAACGATAAGACCGTGCGCCATAAAATAGTTTACAGTGTACTAATGGCCGTCCTCTGCGCAGCCTGCTCTCCCAAAGAGCAGGCGCGTCAGGACGCATGGCCCGTTGTGAAGACGGAGGGTGGGTTGGTCTCGGGGACGCTGGTGGATAGCGTCCACATTTTCAAAGGTATTCCTTTTGCAGCGCCTCCGGTAGACGAGCTCCGGTGGCGTGAACCACAGCCGGTGAAACCGTGGGCCGATACGTTGGCCTGCGTGGCGTTTGGCGCGAGCCCGATACAAAATGATCCAAAACCTTTTATGATGTGGACGCAGGAGTTTATCACCCCGGCGAAACCCTTGAGCGAAGACTGTCTTTTCCTCAACGTCTGGACGGCGGCAAGATCGCCGGAAGAGAAACGACCGGTGCTGGTGTGGATCCATGGAGGCGCGTTCTTGTCGGGATCGGGAGCTTGCCCGGTGTATGACGGCGAGGCGCTGGCAAAGGCCGGCATTGTGTATGTCTCCATCAATTACCGTCTGGGTGTATTTGGATTCATGGCCCATCCTGAACTAACCGCCGAATCGGAACACGAAAGCTCCGGCAACTACGGCTTGATGGACCAGGTGGCGGCCTTGCAATGGATAAAGAACAACATCGCTGCCTTTGGTGGTGATCCATCCAAAGTTACCATTGCCGGCCAGTCGGCCGGTTCCATGGCCGTGCAAGCGCTGGTAGCCAGCCCGTTGGCCAAGGGACTTTTCCGCGGAGCGATTGCCGAAAGTGGCGCCATGACAGGCAGGCCGTCGACGCCGTTGAGCGAGGCCGAGAAAACCGGAACGGCGTTGTCGAAAAAGATCAATTCAGAATCCATTGAAGCCTTGCGCCAATTACCGGCCGACAGCCTGTTGTCGCTGGCCAACACCTTGCCGTTTGGGTCATTTTTTCCCGTTGTCGATGGCTATGTATTGCCGGGCGATGTACGGTCGATCTTTCAACATAAACAACACAACGATGTGGCCGTCGTGGCCGGGTGGGTGAGCGGTGATGCAGAATTGGTATTGGGAAACATTCAGTCACCAGCCCAATTCAAGGCATCGGCCCAGACCCGCTATGGCAACCGGGCAGGAGAATTTCTGAAGCTCTTTCCGGCAGACGACGACACTGGCAGCAAAGCGGCTCAGCGCAAGCTGGCGTTGCTTCAGTTTGCCGGGTATCCCGATCGCGAATGGGCGTTATCCAATCAGCATAACACTTACGTGTATGAATTCACATACGTTCCCACCGACAAACCGGGCTTCCCGAACTATGGCGCGTTCCATACTTCCGAAGTTCCTTATGCTTTGCATACCTTGAAACACTGGGACCGGCCCTGGGTGGAAGCGGATCGCCAGGTGGAAGCGTATATGTCGTCTTATTGGATCAACTTTGTGAAGACCGGCGATCCCAATGGAAAGGGCTTGCCGGAATGGAGAAAATACGAAGCCGCGGGTGGCAATGTCCAGGATCTGGGGGCTGTCCCTGTGGCGCAGCCTGGAAAGTATGCGGCGGAATTTGAATTTTTGAAATCCGTAAATCCATAAGAAATGAAAGATTGGTAAAAGTCACGGCGAAGTAGATCCGTTTCACCCGCCAATATGATCTTACACGATTTCCAGCTGGCTCCCCGGAATGCGAAGGGAAATGGAATACGTCGCCGACTTTATCATCTTGCATTCTCTCGATTTGCTGGCAGCCGAAATACGAAACGCTGAAACCGTAACGCTAAAAATAAAATTCCATGCTTGCTTTCTTCGGGTTTGCCACCATTGCCCTTTTCCTTGTAACGATCATCACGAAACGCATGTCGGTCATCACAGCGCTGGTGCTTGTTCCGATCCCCTTCGCGGTGATCGCGGGTGTTCCGATGAAGGACCTGGCCGAGATGATGCTGGGAGGGATCAAGCAAGTGGCACCGACCGGGATACTGCTGGTGTTTGCCGTACTCTACTTTGCCATCATGCTCGACGCGGGATTGTTTGACCCGGTGATTGCATTCATCATACGCCAGGTGAAAGGCGATCCGTTGCTCGTGGTGATCGGCACCGCTTTGCTCACCATGATCGTCCACCTCGATGGCGACGGCACGGCCACCTTCATGATCGTGATCTCCGCTTTTCTTCCCATCTATAAAGAACTGAAAATGGACCGGCTGGTGTTGGCCGGCATTGTCGCCTTAGCGGTGGGCCCGATGCACCTTGTGCCCTGGTCGGGCACTTCGGCGCGCGCGATGGCGACACTGAATTCAAATGCGACGGAACTATTCAACCCCAACATCCCGGCCATGATCGGAGGAGCGCTTTGGGTGATCGCCGTGGCCTATATCCTGGGTCGCAGAGAACGAAAGCGATTGGGGATAGTCCACCTGGACTATGACCATCATACATCCCTCACGGACGAACAACGATCGCTCCGCCGTCCGAAGCTCATCCTTATCAATGCTGTGGTGACGGTTTCGCTCATTGTTATTTTGATGAAAGGGTGGGTGCCCACACCCGTGTTGTTTATCATCGCCAGTTGCATGGCGTTGCTCATCAACTATCCAAAACTAAAAGATCAACAGAAGGTGATGAAAAGTCACGGTTCAAATATTTTTATGGTGTCGAGCATGATCTTCGCGGCGGGAATTTTCTCGGGCATTCTGACCGGCAGTAAGATGATCGACGGCATGGCCTCGGCGCTGGTGTCGCTGATTCCCGAACAACATGCCTCGTTGCTCCCGGTGTTGACGGCCATCACGAGTATGCCTTCGAGTTTACTTTTTACACCGGATGCCTACTATTTCGGTGTCGTGCCGGTGTTGAGCGAGGCTGCACAACATTATCAAGTCAATCCCCTGGAGATCGGACGCGCAGCATTGTTGGGACAAATGACGGTAGGCTTTCCGTTGAGCCCATTAACGGCGTCAACGTTTTTGCTGGTGGGCCTCTGCGAAGTGG
>CBIHQM010000173.1:0-12797 GCA_966211885.1 uncultured Chryseolinea sp. | reverse complement strand
CAGCTGCTGGAGATCGAGCGGCTGAAGTCGCGTTTCTTTGCCAACATCTCGCACGAACTCCGCACCCCGTTGACCCTCATCCTCGGGCCGCTGGAGAAGAAATTGAGCACCGTAAATCCCGACGATCCGGAGAAACAAGATTTTGAATTGATGCAGCGCAACGCCCGCCGCTTGCTTCACCTGGTGAACCAGCTCTTGGACCTGTCGAAGCTGGAGGCTGGAAAAATGAAATTGCAAACACAGCCGGGCGAGTTGATCGAGTTCTTTAACCGGATCGCGGCTTCCTTTGCACCATTGGCGGAGAGCCGTAAGATCGGATTGCAGATTTATTTCCCGGTCGAAAGTCTTTGGGTATGTTTTGACCCGGATAAATTAGAGAAGGTGCTCAATAACTTGCTCTCCAATGCCTTCAAGTTCACGCCCGATCACGGCGAGGTTTCTGTTTCGCTGAGCCTGGAACCTGTTGGTCAAAATGGTTCGCCACAGAAAACTTTTGTCAAGGTCGAATTGTCCGTCAGCGACACGGGCATTGGCATTCCGGCCGATCAACTCGGACAGATCTTCGATCGCTTCCACCAGGTAGACAACTCCCTCACCCGCGAGCGGGAAGGCACAGGCATCGGCTTGTCGCTAACGCGCGAGATGGTAGAACTCCATCAAGGTACGATCGCTGTGACGAGTGAACCGGGAAGAGGAAGCCGGTTCACGGTTTCCTTACTGCTGGAACGCGTGTCACCCCAGCAAATGGGAGAGGCTCCACTTTCCAGGGAAACGCCATTCGCTTTTCAAGAAATGACCGTAGCCGAAACCGACGAACCGGTTTCTGCACCAACGGAAGAAAACGCCGGGCTTGAAGCGCCGTTGATATTGATCGTGGAGGACCATGCAGACCTGCGTGGATTCCTTCGAAACGAACTCTCGGCGAATGCCTATCGCGTCGTCGATGCAAAAGACGGTCAGGCAGGCTACGAGGAAGCCCTGCATTACATTCCCGACCTCATCATCAGCGACGTCATGATGCCCAAGATGGATGGCATCCAATTGTGCAGCTTGCTAAAGACCGACGAAAGGACCAGCCACATTCCCATCATCCTGCTGACGGCGAAAGCGTCGCGCGACAGCAAAGTGGAGGGACTGGAAACCGGGGCCGATGACTACCTGACCAAACCCTTTGAAGCGCGCGAACTTTTCAGCCGCATCAACAACCTCATTGAAGGACGGCGAAAGCTGAAGGCGCGCTATAGCCGCGAAGTGGTGTTGCAGCCCAAGGCCATTGCCATCACCTCGGCCGACGAGCGGTTTCTGCTCCGCGCCATGGCCGTGATTGAACGCTATCTCGGTGAGCCGGAATTCAGCGTGGAGCGGATGGGCAAGGAAGTCGGCATGAGCCGCATGCAACTCTATCGAAAACTCCAGGCCCTTACCGGACAAGCCCCCAACGATTTTATCAAGACCATGCGATTGCAACGCGCTGCGCAACTGCTGGCAAAGGGCAGCGGCACAGTGTCGGAAGTTTCCTTCCAGGTGGGCTTCAGTTCGCATTCCTACTTTTCCAAGTGTTTTGTCGAACAATATGGCAAAACCCCTTCCGACTACATGGCCGAGCAGGCCGGCGTGTCTTAAAATTACCCGAACGGCACCGATGTTACCGGATTGACAGCGCCTGGGAGATTTTTTACAGCGCTCGTTTCAGAGCCGAATAGACTTCTTTTCGCATGTTACAGGATTGCCAGCATGAGGGCGATGGCTGTTAGGTATGGCTTTGACGGCCTTTCTACTTTTGGTTATCATTTTTTTACAGATCAACCAAAAGAATTATCGCTATGAAAACCCTCTCCATCGCCCCGGTAGCTCCTCCCTTCAGGCTGAAAGGGCGGATAAAGATCGTACCCATTATTTCCGTTCGTAAAGTGTTGATCCGCACGGTGGAGTTCCCCGTTGTGACCCGGCAGGACAAGTGCAATGCCTTACCCTCGTCAAATTCGATAAACTATTTCATGTTGGGCATGACCTTTCTCTATGTCGCCATTTTGGTGGCGGGTTGCTGGGCGGTGATTCATACTTTCTGGCTTTGGACGACAGGGAGCGGCTTGATGGGGTTCCCGATATCCTGATCCATGCCCGGTTCACATGTGTTCTGCTTCAACATCGGCACGGGAATGAATCGGCAAAAGACAAATTCTAAAACCTTAAAATATAGTTTATGATAGCACAAACGTTCGTAGCAACAACATTTTCGTATCGCTCGGCAGGCCGGGCGGCGATGATCAGTGGCATTCTCGGCCTGATGGCCTACGGTTTTCTGCTCACCGCAGTGCTCTCGCGCGACAGGTGGGTACCATCCAATTTTGTTTATGGCATGTTCAGGGCCCACGATGTGGCCGTTATTCTTCAATTTCTTTTTATGATCCCGGTTTTATACGGGATCCAAAAGCTCTCACAAAAACATACAGCCGGAATGAGTCGCACAAACCTCTACGTGGGCATCGGGGCACTTTTATTGACAGCGCTTTTTCTGTTGCTCGGCATCGTCAAGATCTTTTCAGACGGACATTACCTGTTGCCGGTCATGGTCCTCGGTGTGTGGCTGATGATCGCCAATGGGCGCCTGGTCGATGCGCTCCCGCGCCCGCTTTGCTGGTTTGGGATGATCATCGGTTTGGGCCTGGTAGCGTTTGGTTCATTTTTTCCAGCCTACGCCATTTTTGTGGATACCGTCATTTTGCGGGTACCGCCCGTAGACATGGCGACGTATCCCGAGCCCCCGATGAATTTCGCAAACATGTTTATTCACAAGATCATCTGGATCGGCTCGATCGTGGGCGTGGCCCCGCTTCCGGTTTGGACCATGCTGGTGGGACGTTATCTGCTTCGGGAAGACCGTAGCGTGTTGCAAGCTGAAGAAATTCAATCAAATTATAACACCACTATCTTATGATCATCCTCAGATCTAAAATTACTCGTGTGAAAAACATCACGTTGATTTTTTTCTGCTCGCTCATAGCGTCCGTGTCCCTTGCCCAAAACGACAAAGACCCTGCCGACGGCCTGTTCCATGATGACCTGCTGGATCATTTCGTTGGTCAATGGAATGTGTCGGGAACGGCGCATGGAAAGTTTTTTGATCACATGACCCTGGATGCAGAATGGATGGTGAACCACCAATACTTTCGAATTCATATGAAAGGCACGGAGATCGTTCCCTGGCTGGGCATCCCGATGGAGGTATGGACGTTTACCGGCTACAACCATAAGGCGAAACACTACGTGGTGCACGAGATCAGCGTCTTCGGTGCCGATGATCCGAACGAAGGTTTTTGTCATGCCTATCGAACCGGCAACGAACTGAAGGTGATCCACAAATTTGTGACGTCGGCCGATACGGTGATTGTTCAACGGTTCATCTGGGAACCCGCGCCGGGATCCTGGCATATGGAGAGCCGGATGGAGATCTCAGGAAAAGAAGGAGAACCTTTTCTGGACCTGAGGGCCGTTCCCGCGGTGGCTACATCACCCTCTGCCAAAAAGAAACAACCCGTTAAAAGCGGAAAACAACCTTGACCATTTCAAAAATATAAAACGATAGCATGATGAGCATCTTAAGATCTAAAATCGCACGGACCAAACAAATCACATTCAAAAAGCATGTCGCCCGGAGTTCAGGAAAGGTTGTGCCCTTTCTGTTGATTTTTTTCTTTTCCCTTGTAACGTCGGCGTCCCTTGCCCAAAATAAAAGAGACACCACCGGCGGCCAGTTCCATGATGACCTCCTGGAACATTTCGTAGGGAAATGGAATGTTTCATCCATCGCGCACGGAAAATTTTTTGAACAGACAGACCTCGAAGCTGCGTGGGTGATGAACCATCAATTCCTGCGCATTCATCTGCAGGGTATCGAGGTTATCCCAGGGCTAGGCATCCCCATCGAAGGCTTGTACTTTATTGGCTATAACCACCACGCTAAACGCTACGTCATTCACGAACTAAATGTATTTGGTGGTGACCAGCCAAACGGAGGATTTTGTTATGGCCGTCGCGACGGCAACGAGTTGAAACTGGTTTACAAGTTTCCGGCGACCGCCGACAGTGCCATTGTGCAACGGTTCACCTGGCAGCCGGTGTCCGGGTCTTGGCGCATGGTGAGTCACCTGGAGATTTCAGGAAAAGAACAAGCGCCTTTCCTCGAGTTGGAGGCTACTCCGGCAGCATTACCCACTACAAAGAAGAACCCATCCGACAAAAGCGGACAATAGCTGTCATGACGTATCACCACATCAATATCATTTCAGAAAACTAAAGTTGAACTCATGAGGAACAAGGCATCTGCACTCAACATTTCCTCCGAGTCCCTCGGGGATGAGGTGTCGCTGACCCGATCAAAGTCGCGCTATGTCCGCTATTTCTTTGTAGGCATGGCATGTATCTTTCCCGTGCTGGTCGTACTCGGCTTTACGCCCAGCTATCAGGCCTTATCCGACGGCTCGTACAAGCCGCATTGGTTTGCCCATGTTCATGGTGCTGTGATGGCGGGTTGGCTGCTGGTTTTTCTTACACAGACTATTCTGGCAGCCCGGGGCAATCTGAAATTCCACCGTCAATTGGGATTGTTCTTCGCCGCCTATGGCGCGATGGTCTGGCTCTGCATGCTTGCGACAAGCACGCGTGTGCGAATCGTCTACGCCCCTCCGTTGGAGGATGGCACATGGGATATTCTGTTGATAGAGTTGTATGGCATGATGATCTTTGGTTTATTTTTTACATGGGGTATCCTGGTCCGAAAAAATACAGCGGCACACAAACGTCTGGTGTTACTGGCAACCCTCGTTTTGTTGCAAGCCGCGATCGACCGGATACAATGGTTGCCGAGAGGCAGCAACGGTGTGCTTTCAAATTTTATGTACCTGGACATGCTATTGATCCCGCTCTTCCTCTATGACTTCTTTGCCGTCGGCCGGATCCATAAAATAACGCTGTGGGGAAGTGCATGCCTTGTTGCCGTGCAACTGACTGCGGTCGCGCTTTGGGGCTCGCCGGCATGGCATGCCTTTTGGTTTAACCGGCTCGCCCCCTTTGTCGAGCAGGTAGTAGAAGTAAAACTCAGCGACGCTCAGATCGATCCCCTGCTGGGCGACTATGGCGACAAAAACTGGCACATGACCCTCGGTCGCGATGGAGACAAGCTCTATCTCAAATTGCCGGACATTCCACGACTTGAACTGGGAGCGACTTCCACAAACGATTTGTTTGTGAAAACGGCCATGTGGAAAGTTTCCTTTGAAAGAGACGCCGATGGCCGGGTGACAAAGATCATCAACACACAAGGCGAGAGAACGTGGGAAGCAGGGCGATTGCCATAGTTGTGTCGGGTGAACCAACATCGTGTATAAGACTAAATTGTTGTTCATGCGAAACAAGATCTCGGCGATCAGCATATCTACGGATTCATTTGCCAAGGAAGCGCGATCGCTGGCCACGGGAAAGTCGCGGTATGTCCGCTACTTTTTTGTCGGCATGGCATGCCTCTTTTTCCTGCTGGCTGTGCTCGGCTTTGGCCCGAGCTACCAAGCCATGTCGGACGGAGCGCTCAAGGTGCACTGGCTCGTTCATGTTCACGGTGCGGTGATGGGAGGGTGGCTACTGCTCTTCCTGGTGCAGGTCATCGCGGCGTCAAAGGGCCATCTGACATTCCATCGACAGTTGGGTTTATTCTCCGCGTTGTATGGCGCAATCGTTGAGCTCTCCATGTTGAGCGTAACCATTCGGGCGGGAGTGACCGGGGTAGTTCTGCTGCTGCAGCTCCATGTCGAGGTATTGTTCGCCTTATTCTTCCTTGGCGGTATTCTCGTAAGAAAAAATGCTCCCGCACACAAACGCCTTCTGCTCCTGGCCACGCTGGTCCTATTGCTGGCGGCGATTGGCCGGATACAATGGCTTCCCGGAATCAGTCAAGGTCCTCCCGTATTTTTTATTTACCTGGATACACTATTAATTCCCTTGTTCGTCTATGACCTCCTGACCGTGGGCCGGATCCATAAAATATCATGGCTGGGGAGTGCTTGCCTTGTTGCCGCGCAACTCATCGTGCTCAATGCCCTGAGATGAATCCAGAAAATGTACAGAATTGCTAGGGTGCTTTGCCCGCATGATAACATCGCTTTGGCTGATTTTTGTTTGTGCCTTCCTGGCTTTTTCCCTGAGTGCGGTTTGTGGCGGTGGCGCCGGCCTGTTGTTGATGCCGGTGCTCGGCTTGTTCTTGCCGGCAACACAACTGCCGGCGGCGCTGTCCATCGGCACTGTCGCGTCGTCGGTGTCGCGCATCGCGGTTTTCTTTGCAAGGATTCGGTGGGACATTGTTCGCTGGTTTGTTCCCGCGGCCTTGCCCGCCGTGTTTCTCGGGGCCTGGCTTTTGCATTTTGTGAACCCGCTTTACCTGGAGATCGCGATGGGTGTCTTTTTGATCAGCAACCTTCCCGCGCTTTTTAAAAAGACAAGCAAAGCACCAGCGGCCGGACATTCTTCGCACAAGCTCTTGCTCGTCATTGGCTTCCTGGCGGGTTTTCTTTCGGGACTCACCGGCGCTGTAGGACTGTTGTTCAACCGTTTCTATCTGCGCTATGGACTTTCCAAGGAAGAAATCGTGGCCACACGCGCAGCAAACGAATTGATCCTTCACGTGATCAAACTGGGATTATATGCTTCCTTTGGTTTGATCTCTGGCAAAGTGATTGGCCTGGGAGCTTCCGTTGCCGTTGCTGGTTTGTTGTCGTCGTGGTTTATGAAATGGGGACTGAAAAAGATCAGCGAGTCCTTTTTCAGAAGCGTTGGCTATGCCACGATGGTCCTTTCCGGGATCGTGATGCTCACGCAATCGGGAGGCCGGTTGATGTCCGAGAACAATGCCTACCTGTCGTTCTCGCCGATTGCCAAAGGCGTTGAATCAAAGTTGCAATGGCAAAATGCAAAACTTGCTTTTGAATTTGAATACGATGAAGGGTTTGAATACGAACAAGAGATCCTGTTTTCCGATTTGTCGCCCGCGCAACGGAAGTATATCCTGACCGAAAAGGGAGACGCAGAAACGATACGCATCGAGGAAGTATTCGGCATCGATTCGCATTCGTTTGAAGCGTATTATTTCAGGGGCGGGAAACTTGTTAAGAAGATAGACTTCGGCGTGTAGTGCTGAAGAAAATTATACACAGTCGATCGGACGAAAATAAAAGATGGAGCCCTGCGAGGGGTCCGTCCTGGAATGATGGGTTTTAATCTTTTTCTGCTCCTTCTTTCTCCTCTTTCTTCGATAGCACCTTTCCTTCCGGTGAAATTTGAACTTCGTATGTTGTCTTTCCTTTTTCAACTTCTACCTCGTAGAAAATACCGGTTGAGGTCTCCGCTTTTTCGGCCTCTTCGATCTTGTAGCCCGCAAACTCCTTGGTCAGCGTAGCTTGCACGGCCGAAGGAAGATCGCCTTTCTTGATCTCTGTCTCCGTGGCCAACCACATGCCGGCCGCGTCAAAGTTGGCAGATTGCTCCAGGTGATTGACCTCAAACTCCGCTTCAAACGCCGTGACATCCTCTTTCGACCACGTGGCGTGCTTCACCGCGGGAAAGCGTTTTGAAAAGGCGCTCTTCACCGCCACCGGAACTTCGCTTTCTTTTAACTTCTGTGCTTGTGCATAACCCGAACTCAGAGCCAGCACAAAAAATAGCATCGTGTATTTCATACGTTTTGATTTTTTGTTTGACCTAAAGGACGAAATCGATTTGGTGTATTTTCTGTGTAGCCCGATGCTGCGGGGATATGGCGCAAAAAAAAATTAATCAATCTCTGCTGTACTCCAGGAGCATGAAGGTTCCCGGCACAATGCTCGGCCGGGGATTGGGATTTTCAGCCGTTGCTGCAGGTGTCTCACCGTATTGTGCCGTGGAGAGAAAGATGTGATGCGTCACGGGATCCATCGTCAACGTCCTTGCACCCGGCGCAGTGGCCACGGTTTCAACGACGGTGAATTCGGTCGGTGAAACTTCCTTCACAACCGTCATCGTCCCCTCGCCATTGGAACTGACGGCAAATTTTGATGTAGCATCAAAGACCACGCCGTCCACGCGTTTGCCAATGGGCACTTTCGAAACGACCTTACCGGTATTTGCATCCACGACGATCATGAGTTCATTGTGACAAACACTGAACAAGCGATGCGTGGAAGGGTCGATGGCCAGGCCCGTGGGCTCTTCGCCCGGAGCAACGCTCCACCGGTTTTTAATCGCCAACGATTTGGCATCAAACGAAACGATCTCATGGGTGTCTTCCAGGTTCACAAAAATGGTCCCCTTTCCATCCGACACACCGGCCTCTACACCATCGCCACCCAAATCCAATGTTCCCAATACTTTTCCTTTGGCGATATCGATCGCCGTCGCGCTGGCGCCGCTGTGGTTGAATACAAAGACGCGGTCGGAATAAGGATCATAGAGCAAGGCGTCGGGATTTTTCCCCGTGGGCAATTCAACAATAGGAGCAAGGGTCTTCAAGTCGAAAATGGTAGCGGTATTCGTCCTCCCGTTGGTGGTTAAGCCCCGGTTGACTTTCGACACCGCCACGATGCCATGCACGCCGCTGGTGGGTTTGATCACGCCCAGGGATTTATGGGTTTTCAAATCCAGGACCTCCACCTGGCTTCCATGCGAGAGAAAAATTTTGTTGTTGTCATGATCCACCGTCAGGTAGTCCCAACCTCCTTCTCCACCGATGACGGTTTTCTTCACGAGGTGATAACCCGGGGTTTGGGCATGCAGGCTGGCGCTTAGCAGTAGCAGGGCAAGTCCAAATATTCCAACGAACGAATGGCGATAGTTTTTCGTCATGATGTTGAGTGATTTATGAGGTGGAGAAATGCTGGTGGCTTGGTGAAATGGAACAGTCCATCCTAACCTGACCGCGTTGAAGGTAAAACAGGATTCTGGAGACTTTTTGGATTTTACAAGGCGTGTTCGAGAAGACGCTGAGGTCAGTTCAAGAGGCCTTCTTCAAACGTTAAGCTTCGGAGATGATAAAACTGATCTGAACTTTACAGCGGTTGCCCAAAAACCGAAGGAGGATGTGACGGTGGAATCAGCATAAGACCGTACAAACTCCTGTTCACATTTGCACACTTCCAGGCTAACCCTTCCCGCCCAAGGCATTGCAACCGCTTTTTTCAACATGGCACTTTTATTGAACGGGCGATAGCAATATCCGCAACACACGCACCGTTACTATTTACATGAAAAAGGTCACGACGTTTTTTCTGATTTGCTCAGGGGTGGATCGGCATATTCTTGAGAAATGTCCATCCGAAACCAGCAAATACGCCGGCATTGGCGCTACTATATTTTTTACGGGCTTGTTTGCCGCCTTATCGGGCGGATATGCGTTGAACACCGTTTTCGACAACCTCTGGATCGCCACCGCCTTTGGACTGTTGTGGGGACTCATGATCTTTAACCTGGACCGCTACATCGTGTCCAGCATGCGCAAGGAAGGAAAGCCGGCGCGCGAATGGTTGATGGCCACGCCCCGCATCGTGCTGGCCGTGTTCATTTCCATCGTCATTGCCAAGCCACTGGAGCTCAAAATATTTGAAAAAGAGATTGCGCCGGAATTGGCGGCGATGGAACAAAAAGCCTACAAAGAAGAGGAGGCCTTGACACGAAGCCGCTTTGCGTTTATGGGCGACAGCCTGGAGACCGCCGTAAATGCGTTAAAGGCCGAAGTAACCCAAAAGGCCCTCCAACGCGACGCACTGGTCAGCGCCGCCCAGGCGGAAGCCGATGGAACCGGGGGCAGCCGGAAAAAAAATCTGGGTCCCATCTATAAAGTAAAAAAAGCAGATGCCGATAAAGCCGAAACAGAATTGAAGGCCTTGACCGCCTACAACTATGAACGGATCACCGCACTGGAAAAAAGTATCGCCGAAAACAACACGCAGATGAACGGCGCCCTGGGCAACCTGGAGCAAAACAAGATCGACGGCCCAGCCGCCCGCATCGAAGCGCTGAGTCACCTGACGGCCAAAAGCAGTGCGATCCTTTGGGCCCACCTTTTCATCATGCTTTTGTTCGTCGCCATCGAGACCGCGCCCGTGCTGGTCAAACTCATTGCCGGCAAAGGCCCTTACGACAATCTCCTGAAGGTGGAAGAATATCAGTTCACCGTACACGAGATCGAGGAGAAAGCGCGCATGAACACCCAGGCCAAAGAGAAAACGGCCACCTACCCGCAACACGAACGCACTTTCATCGCTACCCGGCTCGACAACGAGTTGCAATAACCGTCGCGCAGGTTGCTCACCAAACCTGGTAGATCTCCCGCGATCCGGTGAGATACATGTCGTGGTAGCCTTCCATGGCCGCGGCCATCTTTTTCATGGCTTCTGAATTTTCTTTATACTTCTCCCAGCTTTGCTCATACGCGGTGAGGCTATCATAGCGCGTCACCATGATCACGCGGTTGAACTGACCGGTCATGTCCGTAAGAATGTTGACCAGTTCGGAGTTTCCTTGCATGCCTTCTTTGAATTTCTTGGCCAGCTTCGAGGCGTTGCCAGGTTTGCAGACAAAAATGTCGTGAACAATGATCATAAGAGGTTGTGTTTTTTTAGATAAACAAGATAGGGAATCGGCTGCCGGAGAGGAAATAAGAATCGACTGCCGGTCATAAGAAGTATAGTCCCGAGGGGGCCTTCATTTTGGCTTTTTGACCCCGTCCCGGCCATTTATTCAAACTCAGAATTTCTACAGAATGGGACACTTATTTGCTTTTTCGCGGCATCGATTTGCACGGTATCCCCGTGACCCCCCCGATAGGATCGTTAATTTTCGCGGACCCGACACTATGAAGATCCTGATTATTGAAGACGAAAAGGAAATGGTGAAGAGCATGTCGCAGTTTCTCCGGCAGGAAAGCTACGTTTGTGAAATTGCCTACTCGGCGCACGACGCCCTCGAGAAGATCCTGCTCTTCGACTACGATTGCATTTTGCTCGACATCAACCTTCCCGACGGGAACGGGCTGAAGATCCTTGAAAAACTGAAGGAAAGCCGCAAGGCCGACGGCGTGATCATCATCACGGCAAACAATTCGCTGGAAGACCGCATACAGGGCCTCAACCTGGGCGCGGACGACTACCTGGCCAAACCGTTTTATTTGCCCGAACTCAGCGCCCGCGTGTCGGCCATCATTCGCAGGAAACAATTTGGCGGCAGCAACAAGATCTTGTTCCGGGAAATATCCGTCGACCTGCATGGCAAGATCGTCATGGTGAACGACGACGTCATCGAATTGACCCGCAAAGAATACGACCTCCTGATATTTCTACTCGCCAACAAAAACCGTGTCGTATCCAAGAACGCCATCGCCGAACACCTGTCGGGCGACAATGCTGAGCTCCTGGATAAATTTGATTTCTTATATTCCCACATCAAAAACTTGAAGCGAAAACTGGCGGATGCCGGCTGCGAAGACTATCTTAAAACGGTGTATGGGTTGGGATATAAATTTTCGGTATGAAGCCCATGGTCCAGAATTGAATAGCGTCATGCAAAATCTCAACCCCTACGGCTCCGAACTTCTCACACAGGTTGAAACCTATGTCAGGGATCTCTTGGGAAGCCGGCTCCCGGCCACGCGCACTTTTCACACCCTGAATCACACGGTTGGCGTGGTCCGCGCGTGCTGGACGTTGGCTTCGCATTATGAGGTTCCGGAGCCGTCGGTGGAGGTGTTGCTCACTGCTGCCTGGTTTCACGACACCGGCTATATCACTGGTGGCGCCAATCATGAACAGGAGAGTGTGAAGATAGCCGTCCGGTTTTTGCGGGACTTTAATCTGCCCCCGGAATTCTATTTTAAGATCGAAGGCCTCATCAATGCCACGCGGATCACAGCACGTCCCGTGGGACTCCTGGAAGAAATCCTCTGTGACGCGGATTTGAGTCACCTGGGTTCGACAGAGTATGAGACGTGGTCTTTGTTGCTTAAAAAAGAATTTGAGTTGCTGAGCGGGAAACCTATGACGTTGAGGGCTTGGAATAAGCAGAATATTTTCTTCTTTAAAAATCATGTGTATTATACAGGCTATGCGCGTGAGCATTGGGAGCCGGTGAAGCAGAGGAACTTGGCGAGGTTGGAGGAGTAGGGGAGGGATGCAAAGAAGATTGTATTTCTTTTGCGCCCTCTGCGCCTTTCTTGCTCGCCGAAGCTTTAGCGAAGGTGAGGCGGTGAAACTTCTAGCCAACGCTTGTCCGAAATTGAAAATTTACGATCACGGCCGAACGATGAGTTTCCCGGGTCTATTGGTTTAACCATTACCTCTGTCAAATTTCGAATCATAATTGTTGGCGCCGGTTTTGCAATGCGCTTCAGAGATCACCTGGACCGGAACATATGAATACCCACAACCTGCTGAGAGCATTTAGAAATTTTGAAAAAGATAAATTTTTTGCATCGCTCAAGATCCTGGGACTCGCCTTAGGGCTGGCGGTGTTTATGCTCGTCATGCAGTATGTAAGGTTTGAAACGAGCTATGAAGACTTTGTCCCGGATCGCTCACTCATCTACCGGGTTCGGCTGGATTCCTATGTGAACAACGAATTGGTTGTATCCAGCGCAGAAAACTATCCCGCCGTTGGGCCCGCGTTGGCGGCATTTCCGGAAGTGTCTGGCTATTCGCGGCTCTACAACCTGGGGTATAAAAACAACGTCGTCATCACCAACGATGACGCTAAGCCACAACCCGTTTCCGCTAAGCAGCGAAAGT
>CBIHQM010000172.1:0-12821 GCA_966211885.1 uncultured Chryseolinea sp. | reverse complement strand
TCAAAACGTTGTAGCTCAGCACAATCATTTTATGGAAAGCATAAGCCGGATCACCCGATTGCGCGTGATGCTGCATCTCCATGAGTTCGATCGTCGTCAGCAACGTTCGTACTTCCTGCAAGCCGCTTAACAGGTCGATGGTTTTTTGTCCAGTCATTTTAACGCCTCATCCTATTTTATGATTCTTCTTCACCATCAAAACGGGAGCGCAGTTTTTCTTCTTCGAGATCCAACAGGTTCTGATGTCTTCTGACGACGCTTTCGTCGGTGTCGTTGCCCTTGTTCAATTCATCCAACAAGGTTCTTTGTTTTTCCAGCAGGTTGAGATAGATCTGGCGGTAGTCTTCCTGCTCCGCGGTGTCGGTATGAAATTTATCGCTTTCAAAGCGGGTCTTCAGATGCTGCAGGTGCCGGTTTGTTTTTAATTTTTCGGCGTGGTCGGTATCCAGGATGAGCAGACTTTTCTCGGCCAGCTTTTCGCGCAGGGATTGCTCCTGCAATTCTACCGGCAAAGGGTGGTCGGGGTCCTCCATATTTACCCAACGGATCACCAGCGGCAGCGTCAGTCCCTGGATGACCAGGGTGAGTAAAATAACCGTGAAGGTGATGAACAGGATCAGGTTGCGCTGGGGGAATGCAGATCCGTCGGTCAGGTGGATTGGGATGGACAATGCGGCCGCCAGCGACACCACCCCCCGCATGCCGGCCCAGCCTAAAATGAACGGCCCACGCCAGCCCGGCCGGTTGTCGGCCGTCGTAATGTAGCGGCTGATGAACACCGTGAATACCGACGCGAACATGGTGCTCAGCAACCGGGTCACGATGAGCACCACCGAAATGAGGACACCATAACCGATGGCGGCGACAATACTTGTGGAGCCCAATTCATTAACAATGGTTGGCAGTTCGAGGCCGATGAGCATAAAGACCAGCCCGTTTAGCACAAAGCCCAACGTGGACCAGACATTACTTCCCCGCAAACGACTTCGGTAGCTCAGGAACCGGTGACTTCGCATGGACAAAAACAATCCACCGCTTACCACCGCCAGCACGCCGGAGAAATGAAAAGATTCCGCGGTGACATACATCATGTAGGGCGCCGTGAGGGTCAGCACAATGTCGATGTTCACCGTGGTGGGCAACCAGCGGTGAATGGCATAGTAGATCAGTGCGATGCCAATGCCGACCACGATTCCCATCGCAATGACGATGACAAAGCTCATGGCCGCATCTGAAAAAATGAAATGGCCCGTGTCTACGGCGATCAACGCAAAACGAAACACGATCAAGCTGGACGCATCGTTCAACAAGCTCTCCCCTTCCACGATGGACGTCACCCTTTGAGGGACCTTCACATACTTTAACACCGACGTGGCCGATACCGCATCCGGGGGCGACACGATGCCACCCAACAAAAATCCAAGCGCTAACGTGAATCCGGGCAGCACCGCGCTCGACACGATTGCCACCACAAAGGAAGTGACAATGACGATCAAAAAAGCAAAGCTGGACACCACGCGCCGCCAACGCCAAAGCTCTTTCCACGAGGTGGCCCACGCCGCTTCATACAGGAGCGGGGGCAGAAAAATAACAAAGATCAGTTCGGGGTTGATGCTGATGAGGGGAATACCCGGGATGACACTCAGCAACAGACCACCCAAAACCAGCACAATGGGATAGGCGATCTTTAACTTTTGCGCCAGCATCACCAGCAGCAAAATGGCCAGGATGAGAAAGATGTAGACAATAAAGGATTCCAGCATGGTCACGAGGGTTGGAAGGCTAAATCTATTAAAATTTAAAATCTTCCCGAAACCTTCGGTTCCCTATAAAATCAAAAGAGAGGTCCCCTTGACCCCTCTTTGATAAGTACCGCTAAAAATGTAATGTTCTAGATTACACGGCCGTTATTGCATTAGTGTTTTCCTTTTGAGGAAATGTTGCGCTTAAAAAATAGTCTTACTTGCTTTTATAAATGAGATAGGATTTTACTTCCATGTCGTCCTTGCCATCGCCGTTGACGTCATAGGGAATGGTTCCAGTTTCGAATTTGATTTGCGTTTCGGTTAAAACTACAATCTTTAAATCATCTGTGTTATCGGTGTCCGGGTCGCCATCATCAGCAGTGACGGACAGGATGGTTTCATTTTCTTTCCACACCCAGGTTCCGTTCAACGCCTTGTCGGAGCCATCGCCGCAGTCGTCAAGACCAACGGTTGAAGAAAAAACTCCGGCCTTCGTGAAGGTATAAACATCATCCAACCCACAGGGAGAAAAATCTGTCGGAACATCGATCAACTGACCGCTAACCTCAACCTGAGCCTTGTCGACCATCCAGCTCGTACCGGTCAACAAATCTGTTCTGCTTTTTTGATTATCGTCATCCTTACAGGATGTTACAACCGAAATCGACGACACAACGAGTACAGTAGAAAGCAACGAGGAAAATTTTCTCATGGGGGGTAAAATTTTTGGTTTGGTTTAAGGTTTTGGTTTGAAGCCCGTCTTTAAACGTTCATCTCTACTTTACATCGAGCCTGACTGCCGGTGCTCAAGACGGCCGACGGGCTGATGTTCTTTCGATTTAAACTACTCTTAATGACGACTCAAAGATGAGGTATGAACCCCCTCGTGCACCATTACAATCGTCACATTTCCCTACTTGCGTAGGCCTGATTGGATTTTCACCGCCAGAGGCTTCTTTTTGCCTATCATCCCCGTTAACTGCCCATCCCAAACCAAAAAAACATCGTCGCGAGGGAGCATCACCTTGAAAAGCGGCCACTTTCCAGGCAAAACCTTACCTGCGCGGGCGCCATCCGGACGTCCTCATCCCAACTCAACACCTCTCCACCGCCCATTCCTGTCGATACAAGAATGACGATTTCGAGATCACGTGTTGATAAATCTCCACAGAAATAATAAGCACCCATGCTGGTCATCCCCGGCAGGTTTAGATGTGATATAAATGTTATTTTAGAGAATGGTGCCGAAAGGCACATTCAGGAACCTAGTCTCCATACTTATGAAAATACTTCTCTCCTTCTTGCTGGCCTGCACGATCGGGCTGACGTCCGCCCAATCTTTCGACTACACCCGCATAGCGCCCCATCCCAGGTTATTGTTGAAAAAAGGAGAAGCGGAAGATATCCGCAAAAATCTGGAGACGTACGAGCCCATGCTCCGGGTACACCGCTACATCCTGGATGCGTGTGAGCAATTTATGATCGCGCCCACGGTGGAACGAAAACTGGAAGGCAAACGGCTTCTCGGCGTTTCCCGCACCGCCCTGAAACGCATCTTTTACCTTGCCTACGCCTATCGCATGACCGGCGACAAACGCTACAGTCAGCGGGCGGAACAGGAAATGCTGGCCGCCAGCGCTTTCGCCGACTGGAACCCGTCGCACTTCCTCGACGTGGGCGAAATGACCATGGCCCTGGCCCTCGGCTACGACTGGCTCTTCGATGTGCTCCAACCCAGTTCAAGGGAAACCATCCGCAAAGCGATCATTGAGAAGGGGTTCACGCCCTCGAAAGACGAGCAGTACAACTGGTTTCTCAAAGCCGACCACAACTGGAACCAGGTGTGCAATGCCGGCATGGCCTATGGCGCGCTGGCGCTTTACGAAACCGACACCGCGCTGGCCACCGAAATGCTGGAACGCTGCATGCAAACCATCGGTCTTTCCATGAAAGCCTACGACCCCGACGGCGCCTACCCGGAGGGTTATAACTATTGGGGCTATGGCACAGGTTTTCAGGTGATGCTAAACGCCGGTTTGGAATCCGCCCTTGGCACGGATAAAGGTCTGTCGCAACTTCCCGGTTTCCTGCCTTCGGCCCGGTTCATGGAGTACATGACCGGTCCCACGGGCGCCAGCTTCAATTTCTCTGACGCACGCGAAAAAGGTGAGGCCGATGCCATGATGTACTGGTTTGCAAAAAAAACGAATGACCCGTCCTTGCTGTGGGTAGAGCAAGAATACTTGAAAAAACCCGCGTTGGTTTTTGCGGAAGACCGCCTGCTTCCCTGCATGATCATTTTCGGATCGGGGCTGAAACCCAGCGGCATTGCTCCACCCCAGTCCAAGATCTGGGTGGGCCATGGAAAAACGCCCGTGGTGCTGGTGCGCACGAGCTGGCTTGAAAACGAAGGACTATACCTGGGCGCCAAGGGCGGCAGCGCGTCCACCAACCACGCCCACATGGATGCCGGGTCGTTTGTGTTTGAAGCGGCGGGCGTGCGATGGGCTATGGACCTGGGCATGCAGGAATATTACTCGCTCGAAAAAGAAAACGTCGATCTCTGGAACAGAAGCCAGACCGGGCAGCGCTGGGAAGTTTTCCGGTACAACAATTTTGCGCACAACACGCTCACGGTAAACGGCAAACTCCACCGCGTTGAAGGTTTCGCGCCCGTTGTCAAAACATTCACCAGCGATGACAAACTGGGGGCCGTCATCGACCTGACGGAGATCTTCAAAGACGATCTGAAAAAATCCAGCCGGGAGGTCGCCATTGTAAAAGAGAAGTTCCTGCAGGTGAAAGACGAGATCGAAACCACCAATCAGCCGGCCCGTATCCGCTGGACGCTCGTGACGGCAGCTACACCAAAATTTCTGAACGCCAATACGATCGAGTTGTCGTCTGGTGGAAAGCGTGCACTCCTCGTCATCGAGTCACCCAAACGTGTTGAATTAAAAACCTGGCCCGCACAATCCCAGCATACCTATGACGCTCCAAATCCCGGCATTTCTCTCGTGGGGTTCGAAACGGAATTGAAAGCCAATCAAAAAAGTACGCTGGTCGTCAAACTTGTTCCGCAGCCTTAGTGCGCGTCACCGCTGGGTGTGAACAATAAGCACTTTATGCAAAGTAACATTTTCACGATCGTTGATGCGAAGGATATATACGCCTTCCGGCAGATGCCCTACGTCCATATGCTGACCGCCGTCACGGAGTGTGATAGGTGCCGACATTTCCTCGCCCAGTGCATTGTATAATTTTATGTCCGTCGTTTTGCTGTCGACCTGTATGAACGCATCGGCTGGATTGGGATAGACATTGAATTTCATTTTCGCCTCCCGTTCCGTGGCCGTGATGGGAACAGGAGTTATGGAGACATTATCCATCAACAGGGATTGAAAGACCTGCCGGGTGTCATCGTCTTGTGCAAAGGCGACGAGGGCGAGGGATGCAGCTTTGTTGAATTGGGATGCGTCGGGCGCCCAGGTGATGTGGAGCGTTTTTGCCGTTGGTATCTGATCCTGATCACCGACCCGCATCCCCGTCACATCGGGCAATAAGGCGCGCACGACATAGTGACTTTCTGTAGAATTGCTCTTTACAACTTTTTCAACAACGGCCACGCGGATCCGGGAGTCGGGCGTGACGGACTGGAGAACGGAATAGTGCACATCAATGTCAACCACGCCACCCGCGTTTTGCTGCGCGGTAACAGCATCGAAACGCACTTTCGACACTTCGAGTGCGTCGTTATCGAACGTGGTTTGCGCCTGGGTCGGAAACGGGTTGGCGATCGGCGTTCCATCCAAAACCAGCAATGGCAAACTATTGGGCACACCATAATAGGCTGCGCGCGCATTGTGCACGGATGGATTTTGCGCATGGAGGGGATCTTCCTCCGGGGCTCTCAACCCGTTCAAATGATATTCCATCCGCACCATACCGGGCTTCACCTCGCCGGTTCCCTTGATCAGCGAAAAGGCATTGAACAAATCGTTTGAAGCGATGAGGGAAACGTGGGTGAACCACTCCGCCAGAATGATGCGATCGCGTTCGGTGATGGCGAAATTATCAAATGCAAAACCATCCAGCGGGGCCATCAGGTTGGTATCCTGACTTCCCAAGGCCACGCGAAAACGCATTCGCTTCCGGTTGGCGGGAAGGGCCGGCAAATAACCGTCCAACGGTACGGCTGCATATCGCCAGCCCGCTTCATCTTTTTTACCAGACCATCCATATTGGTTGAGCGCCTGGTTCCCCGGATTGCCGGGAATGCCGCGATGGTCGTACCAGCCATGCGTCTCATCCATATCGCCGACGGTGATCCACTCCGCATCATCGAACGCCTTGCCACTGGAGTCCATTTGAATGACGACGCCGTCGATCTGTTCCTGGAGCAGGCTCCGAAGATTCAGGCTGAGCACGGGACTTTTCATTTGGCTTAGGTCGAGACAAGGACTGTGCACCCACGATTTTTCGTTTAGTCCATAGTGAAGATTGGGTGCGGCCGACGATTGCGTAAACCACGCTTTCCCCGCGCCGGAGGCATCGCCCTGGAGCAAAAAACCAGTGGGTACATCCCAGGTCCACGAAGAAGCCAAAAGTTTTTCGTTTGCACCCGCCAGCCAATCGCCATTGCCGGCGTCGAAGTTCTGAATGTAGGGAAGTTTTGACGCGTCCACGACGGGCATCTTGTATACTTCCTTTACTTTTTCCTGGAAGCAGTTGTTGCTGGTCGTTACCTTGAACTTTGCTGCGTGAATGCCGGGAGTGGCGTAGGTGAAATTTGTATTCAATGTTCCGGATTGATAGCCGGCGCCATCCAAATCCCACAGAATATCTTTTACGTTGGTGGTGCTGAGACCTTGCAAGGCCCCCTTGAACACCGTGGCTTGATCGACGCAAACATTTTCCCACGTGAAGTCGATGACGGGCGCTTCTTTTATGACGACTCCCTTTTCAAAAACGCCGGGGCAACCAAAGGGGTGATCGGGGCCCAGCGTGAACACAGTTTTAAAATTCAGTTTGACATTATAGTATCCGGCATGCTGAAAGGCATGATGATCCGGAACACTTTGTGGCCATGCCTGGGATGGCTGCGCCGGACCGTCGCCAAACTCCCAAAAATAGTTTTCGAATTGCCAATGGTAGGTATTGGGTGGTGGCGACGGCGCCTGCACCGAGATGGCGAACGGGATCTCTTCTCCCAGACAACCATCGCTGATACCAAAGCTGATATCAGGAACCGGCAGAATGGTCAGCTCCGTCTCCAACCTCGAGCACGTGCCACTTCCATATTGATAGGTGACGCTGGTGGTGTAGTCCAGGATCTTGGGATCGAGCAGGACTTTGTTGCCCACAAAACTCAGCCCGGACAAACTGCCGTTCACTTTGTAGTCGCCCCCCGCCGGCGTGGCATTCAATTCGATGACGGATGTATTGTTGCAGATCGTGCCGCCATCTACGTTGTTGAGGGTGCGAAAATTGAAGGTGACCGGGCTCGTCACGATCTCGAATGTAAAAGACAAGTTCACCACTGTGACTGCGCCTTCGGAGATATTACCCGGTGCCGCGGGGTCATACCGGATGGCCGTCCGCTTGTACGTTATAGAGAGCGTATACTGCCCGAATCCAGCACGCTGACTCAGGAGGTACGGATTGACCAGCATTTCGGCAACTTTGACTTGAAGTCCGTTGTCCTCATAAAAGTTGACATACGCTCCCGCGGGATTTTTCATCGACGGAGAAAAATTGGTCAGCATTTCATATTTCTCCCCGTTGATAGCCGACGGCCCTACGACATCGGAGGGAGCGAGGATCTTAGCAACAAACCACCGGTCGTCGGGGCAAAAGGTGGTGGGGAGATTGTCGAAGAAATTAGCATTGGTGATGGGCACGCCAGCAGCTTCCTGATACATAAAGACCGCGAGCACGAGGATCCATAACCGACGGAAAAAATAAGCGGAGGGCGCGTAGCCGGGACAGAGGCTCTTCATGTTGGGACGACTAACCGGAATGTGTTCGGAAAATCGCCGCTAGTATAGGTTGAGCCACTGCAATGAGTTTGCAGTTTGTCCAGGGGCTATCACCCCCTTTGTAAATCATTGATAATGAATTGTTTTATTTTGATTTCCCAGGAGCCACGCTCGCTTGTTTGGAGCGCCCTGGTCAAAACAATAGTCCAACCTAAATCAGCTGGCGGTATGACCCTTTCTTGTTAAATTACATCTTCACCAAAAAACCGACCCTGGCATGTCAAAAAAGAAACTCCTCCTGCTTGTTGTTCCCTTTCTCTTGTTTGCCTTTCGTCCCGACGCCGACCACCCGGCCGGAAAAGAAGGGAAATGGGTGAGCCTTTTCAACGGCAAAAATCTGGACGGGTGGAAGATGAAGATCGTGGGGCATCCGCTCGGAGAAAATTTCGGCAACACCTTCCGGGTGGAAAATGGCATACTCAGCATCCGCTACGATCAATACAAAAGTTTTGACAACACCTTCGGCGCGCTGTATTACAACAAGAAGCTCACCAACTATCGCCTCAAGGTAGAATACCGGTTTGTGGGCGAGACCGCACCCGGCGCGCCTTCTTGGGGTTTCCGCGACAGCGGTGTGCAATATCACTGCCAGGCACCGGCCACCCTGGGTCTGACCCAACCGTTCCCCATTTGCCTCGAGTATAACCTGCACGGCGGAAATGGTAAAGACGAACGTCCAACGGGCGAGCTATGCGCCAATGGCACCTATGTAGAGATCAACGGCAAACGCAACGAGTCCTTTTGCACGGAACCGACGGTGAAACGCACCTTCCACGGCGACGTATGGGTGACCCTGGAAATCGATATACGCGACGGCAAGATCAAACATTTTGTGAATGGTGAAGAGATCCTTCAATTCGCGAACCCCCGCTACGACCCCACCAACGAGATCGCCAAAACCCTGATCGCGGGCACCGACGACAAAGTGAAGGATGGATACATTTCGCTACAATCCAACAGCCACCCCATCGATTTCCGGAAGATCGAATTGATGGAATACTAGCACGGACATTCTGTATAGCTCTTGACAGGGATCTTGATTCAATCCCTGGCCAACACGCTCCGCGAGTCCTTGCTGCATCGCGTCCGGGTGATGTTCCCGGACATCTTCACGTTGTTCTATCCCTGCTGCGGTGGCTAACATTAACGGGCAGCCTAAACCATTTGCATACCGTTTCAAAAAAACTGAACTTGCTCTCCTACCCTAAATTGGACACCCGCATGGAAGGCATGTTAAAACCCGATTCCTTAAAAGGTAAAACGATCATTGTTACCGGCGGCGGCACAGGCCTCGGCAAATCGATGGGCAAGTATTTTCTCGAACTGGGTGCCAACCTGGTCATTACCAGCCGCAAGCTGGAAGTTCTTCAAAAGACCGCCGACGAACTGATGAAACAAACGGGAGGAAAAGTGCTGGCCGTTTCCTGTGATGTCCGGAAATATGAAGAGATCGAGAACATGCTCCAGCAAACCGAAGCTGCCTTCGGGCAGATCCACGGCATCCTGAACAACGCTGCGGGAAATTTTATCAGCCCCACAGAAAGGCTTTCACATCGTGCCTTCGACATTGTGGTGGATATCGTTTTGAAAGGCACTTACTACACAACGCTGGCGGCAGGCAAACACTGGATCGCCAAGAAACAACCCGGCACATTTTTGAATATCGTGACAACTTATGCATGGACCGGCTCCGGTTATGTAGTGCCTTCGGCTTGTAGCAAAGCAGGCGTGCTGGCGCTCACCCGGTCGTTGGCCGTGGAATGGGCCAAGTATAAGATCCGGAGCAACGCCATCGCTCCCGGCCCCTTCCCTACCGAAGGTGCATGGAGCCGTTTGCTGCCGGGCGACCTCGTAAAGAAATTCGACCCCGCCGATCGCATCCCGCTCAAACGCGTCGGCGAACACCAGGAGCTGGCCAACCTGGCAGCCTATCTGATGTCCGACTATTCTGCCTACATCAACGGCGAGGTCATCACCATCGACGGTGGCGAATGGCTGCGCAACGGCGGCGAGTTCAGTCACCTCGAATTGATCCCCGATGCGATGTGGGATATGCTGGAGAAAAGCAGGGGGAAATAAAAAGGGGGTCATGAACACACTGGAAGCCCTGCTAAAAAAACGTTTGGACGACCGGACGGAGATGGGGTTGCTGAGGACGCTACGCCATAACGATCCCCACCTGATCGATTTTACCTCCAACGACTATCTTGGCCTGGCCCGCTCAACGACGCTCGCGCAACGGATCCATGAACACGTTGGACCATCCCAACCCAACGGCGCCACGGGTTCGCGCTTGTTGTCGGGGAACTCGCCGCAGCACGAGGCCGTGGAAAAAAAACTGGCCCATCTTTTCAAAAGCGAATCGTCTCTTTTGTTTGGTTCCGGATACAACGCCAATCTCGCGGTGCTTTCCGCGCTTCCCCAGCGGGGTGATACTATTTTGTATGATGAACTTTCGCACGCTTCCCTGAAGGACGGTGCGCGGTTGAGTTTGGCCAAGCGGCTAAATTTCAAACACAATGACCTTTATGATCTGGCTTCAAAGCTGAAGCATGCGCAGGGCCAGGCGTTCATTGTCGTGGAATCGATCTATTCAATGGACGGCGATCAATGCCCCCTGGCCGAATTGGTCGACCTGGCTGAAAAACATCACGCGATTGTCGTTTTGGACGAAGCACATAGCACCGGCGTGGTGGGTTTGGATGGGAGTGGCCTGGCGGTATCGCTGGGTTTGGAGGACAGGATCGGTGTTCGTGTCTACACCTTTGGAAAGGCGATGGGGTTGCACGGCGCGTGCGTAGCGGGATCGAAAACGCTGATGCATTATATTGTGAATTTCAGCCGGCCGTTCATTTACACCACGGCCATGCCTTTGCAACAGCTCGTGGCCATTGACTGTGCTTTTGATTATTTGAAAGAAAACATTCAGCTGCAGCAAGTACTTCGAGAAAAGATCTCGCTGTATGTGAAGGCGGTAGAAGGTCTTGCACAGCGCACGATCAGTCACAGCGCCATTCAAACGCTGATCGTCCCGGGGAATGACAACATCCGGCGCGTGGCCGGGCAGCTGCAAAGCAAAGGGTACGACGTCCGGCCCATTTTATCGCCCACGGTGCCGGCGGGCTCGGAGCGGTTGAGGATTTGTCTTCACACCTACAACACCGGCGAACAGATCCTTGGGTTGACGGAGCAACTGAAAAAATTATCGTCTCCGGAATGACGAATAACGGTTAACTTGCCGCATGAACTATTTCGTTACGGGCATTGACACCGACAGCGGAAAAACGCTCGTGTCCGCCCTTCTTTGCGAAGCCCTGGAAGCCGATTACTGGAAGCCTGTTCAAGCCGGTTTGCCCAAGGACAGTGATACGGTGAAAAGTCTTCTCTCCAACAAAAAAACCGTTATTCATCCCGAAGCTTATTTGCTGCACACCCCTGCGTCGCCACACGCCGCAGCCCGCATCGATGGGGTTAATATCACACTGGAACATTTCGCGCTGCCCGCCACCGGCAACCGCCTGGTGATCGAAGGTGCAGGGGGCTGCCTGGTGCCCTTGAATGATCGTGACTTTGTGATCGACCTGGCGGCGCGCTTTCGGTCGGAAATCATCCTGGTGGCCGATCTGTACCTGGGGAGCATCAATCACACCTTGTTGACGTGTGAGGCCCTGGCCGCGCGCAAGCTCCCCGTGAAAGGCATTATTTTTAATGGTGACTCAAATCCTGAAAGCGAACGCATCATTCTTCAACACTCCGGTCTGCGGTGCTTGCTGCGGATCGCCAAAGAAAACCGAATCGACCCGACAACGCTTTCAAAGTATAGCAAACAACTCAGATCCACGCTGCTATGAACGAATTACTGCTAACCGACAAAAATATTATCTGGCATCCTTTCACACCGTTGTTAGGAGCCAACGATCCGCTGTTGATCACTGCTGCGGAAGGGATCTATTTGCATACCCACGATGGCCGCAAGATCATGGATGCGGTGTCTTCGTGGTGGGTGAATATTCATGGACACTCCAATAAAGAAATTGCTCAAGCGCTTGCACAGCAGGCCTCGACGCTGGAGCATGTGATCTTTGCCGGGTTTACGCATGAGCCCGCCATTACCCTGGCCAAAAATCTGATGACGATCCTGCCTTCGAATCAGTCCAAGATCTTCTTTTCGGATAACGGCAGCACCGCCGTGGAGGTGGGTTTGAAAATGGCCTTCCAGTACTGGCATAATCAGAACATCAAAAAGAAAAAAGTGATTGCCCTCGATGGAGCCTATCACGGCGACACGTTCGGGTCTATGTCGGTGGGTGAAAGAGGAATGTTCACCGATCCCTTTGCCCCGTACTTGTTTGACGTTTCGTTTATTGATTTCCCCACGGCCGACAATCAGCAAGCCGTGCTTGCGCAGTTTAAAAACCTGCTGGCGACAAATGAGGTAGGGGCTTTCATTTTTGAACCGCTGGTGCAAGGCGCGGGTGGCATGCGCATGTACTCGCCGGAGTTTTTGGATGTTCTTATCCGCGAAGCACAAGCGTACGACGTTATCTGCATCGCCGATGAAGTATTTACCGGCTTTGGACGAACCGGGAAATTATTTGCTTCTCATCATCTCCAGCAACAACCCGACATTCTTGCCATCTCGAAAGGCATTACCGGTGGAACATTGGCACTGGGCGTGACGAGTTGTTCCCAAAAAATTGTCACTGCCTTTACCTCCAATGCATTTGACAAAACATTTTTTCACGGACATTCCTACACGGCCAACCCGATTGCATGCGCCGCAGCGAACGCCAGTTTCCGCCTCTTGACGCGGGAATCGTGCCGAGAGCAAATCGATATGATCACACGCGAGCATGCTTCGTTCCGGGACAAAGTGAAGGGACATAAAAACGTGAAGGCTGCGCGATCGCTGGGCACGATCCTCGCCATTGAATTGAATACGGCAGAAGGAAGCTCTTACGCCAACGCACTGCGAAAGACCATCTATCCTTACTTTTTGGAAAGAAACATTTTGTTGCGCCCGCTCGGTAACACGATC
>CBIHQM010000171.1:0-12832 GCA_966211885.1 uncultured Chryseolinea sp. | reverse complement strand
ACCAAACTACCGGTGAAGCGGTGGGTGGCGTGTGGTTTGTGGCCAAGCCCGACTACACCATCATGATCGCCAAGACACAACTGAAGGGCCTCGACGGAAACAATTACAAAGGCGACTACACCTTGGGCGATGGCGCCGTGGCATTCTTCAGCGATGCAGAAGGCAGAACGATCTATACGTTCACCGTCGACAAGAAGAATAAAAATAACTTCACCAATGGCGACGGCGCCCACGATGCAAACTGGCCCATCTACGCCGAGACGTTGGCAAGCGTTCCCTCGGTCCTCGATAAGACCAAGTTCGGTACCATCGATGTATCGGGCGTCAAACAAATGACGTACAAGGGCTGGCCGCTCTATTACTTCGGCCACGATGCTGTGCGCGGTGATACCAAGGGCGTGAGTGTGCCGAGCCCGGGCATATGGCCTGTAGCCATTAAGGATGCGGAAGACGCACCGGAGAACTAGCCGGCACGTAGCCCAGTCAAATTCTAAATTGCGATAAACGCTCTTGGGGAGAAAGGTCTTCTCCTCAGGAGCGTTTTGCTTTGCAGCATTTTGTTTTAATTTTTGCTTTGCAGCATTTTGTTTTAATGAACGACCATGGGATAGATCAAATGTTCAGCGTCACGGCTGCACCTCTTCGCAAGGTGTTGTGGATCTCAGCAATGGAATCGACGAAGCGGATGAGGTCGCTTATTTCCTGCGGGGAATGTGCAGGTGCCTGCACATTTACGTGATAGGTGATGTCCGTGGCAGGTTCGTGCTCGCGCGTAAACCCTCCGGAGACCGTGACGTCGACAGATTGGATCACCATGTTTTTGCGCGCCCCTTCGCGATAAAGATCATTGCAAAAGCAAGTAGCCAGTGCCAGGAACAGCAGCTCACCTCCATTTATGGAGGATCCCAAACCTTCGACCTTGCCGGGAATGTTTATGGTCTTGGCATTGCCATCCGTTTGAACAACGATGTCGTTGGCGTCGCGGCGATTGTGAATCGTGGCTGAAAGGATCATGATCGCATAAGGTTTAGCGTGGCAAATCTTTGTCAAAATACAAAATCTGCTGGAAGACCAGGGTGCCCATCCTAAACCAGCGTGACCTGCGACGGTATGGGTGCGGAAAAAAAGAGACCTTAACCTGCGATGGGTTTATTTTACAGCGTTCGGATGGATGCAGGCCAACCAGTACTCCATGATGCAATTCAAGGTGGCTTGCATGCCCTGCATGGAAAATTGTTTGATAAAGAAACCCTGTACGGTGAGCGTGTACGCTTCATTCACTTGCTCTGGGATGGCCGATGTGCTCAGGAAAACAAACGGGATACTCTTTTGGCGCAGGTGTTCGCTTTCGTTGATCTCCCTCCTGAATTCCAGGCCATTCATGCGGGGAAGGTTGATATCGCAAAGAATAACGAATGGTTTTTCCGCGGTTTTCTTTAGGAATTCAAGGGCATCTGGACAGTTGTCGAAGAGCCGCACTTCGTGGATCCCCAATTGTTGCAGCACCTCCACCAATATGGCCTGGTCGTCTTTGTCGTCATCAATCAACACTACCGGCCCGGGAAGGTTCATGGAAAATGGGTTTACTTAAACTTACAAAATTACCGGGGTGACCACAGCATTTTGGGGACATTTTTGGGGGTTCCGTTGCGCGAAATTTTGACCTCCCATCCCAACCCAGCGGGCAAACCCCGGGGGGCCATTCTCAAGCCTCTGCTCTCAAACCTGTGACTTGTCTTTTTTTGTGGATATCAATAGACTTTTTTGTTTCTTAGGGCCTATGGTGTATAAAATTTTGGCCCTTGCGCCCGTTCTTGTTGCCGGTATTTGTTTTCAGATCGGTGCACAAGGCAAGGAACAGCGGAAGCTGCAGGATGAATTCGTGGAGGCATACTGCAAATGTGTGGAGGAACATCCGGCGCCCCACGCCTTACAATTGATGAGTGATTCACAAGAGCAGTGCCTAAGGGCGTTCTTCACGCAGCGCCAGGATGATTACGCGCACATCATTCAGAAAGACCACGAGCGATTTGATAATTATAAAACCGATGCCGAAAAAAGAGCTGCCCTGGAGCGCGAAATCGTGCGTAACGCTATCGATGATTTGGTTAAAGATTGTTCCGCCTATCGCAAATCGATTGTAACCTACAAGAACTATTTGTTTTCTCAATTCATGCGGGAGCAAACCGAGAAATCATTGACGCGCCAGGATGAGCTGGAAAGCATCGAGCGGGTGAAGCAAACTGTTTCGTCAATAAAAGAACCCATTAAACTAGCCAACGCGTATGCCATGATTGGTGTAATGTACGAATATGTTGACGAGAAAGAACAGGCCAAGAAATATTATGAGAAGTCGATCGACTTGTATCCAACCACTGCGGCAAAAGCTTTGGCTGCGCTTTTGAAAACTGAAAGAAACTGAGCTGCCGGCGTATGCTGGCCATGGATAGTTGAAGCTAGTCGCTTTGCAACACCCTCTCCATGCGTCGGCGGAGCTCATCCCAGTTCATCAGCCCCACGGGCATACTCGCTGCCTGGGCATCCCAGCGACGAAGTAAAACGTACTGTTGGAAAAGAGGGTCCTGTTCAAAGGCCCTGGCTTCTCCCCGCGACATCGGACCGCCTTGACATTCCAACGTTTTTCTGCCAGCTTCACTTAAGCTACTGTAGTATTCACAGCAAGAAAAACTGAGATATCGGTTTGCCTGAACATGTCCCTCCACCAGGCGGGCGAGCCGCTCGCCGAAGCCACACCGGCGAAGAAAATCGGCCCCGATCTTTTCATAGCTCTTCCGGCCATAGCCGCACAGATCGTTTGGCTGGTGTCGGATCACGCAAAGCTGACCGATGTCATGAAAAAAAGCCGCGAGCACCATTTCGTTGCAGGCTCCGGCGGCAATAGCGAGTTGTGCGGTGTGCGACATGTGTTCCAGGGGTGATACGGGATCGCCACAGCAGGCTGTGCCGCAGGTGCGATAAAGGTCGAGCACTTCTTCGACAACGGGATCGAGCGCTGTTTCCATGGGGGTAAGGATTCACTCGAAAATAAAGACATTTATATTACGGGCAGGTTATCTTTTCAGACCGTCTTTTTTAAGTGACAATTTATAAGGGAAAGGCCATCGTGCTGTGTTAACTTTGTTTAGTATAAGTAAAACATAAAGAAATCTTCATATTCATTTTTACTCCCCCGGATTTTGAGACCTTACTTTGCCGGATAATTTCAAAACTATGACCATCGACCTTGTCGTATTCGATCTTGCAGGAACCACCGTAAAGGATAACAAAGACGTTCACCGCGTACTGCAGCAAGCGCTGGCGGCCCACGATGTCACGATCTCCCTGGAAGATGCAAATGCGGTGATGGGCATACCTAAACCGGTGGCTATTCGCCAACTGCTGGAAAAGAATTATCCCGGACCCCTGCAAATCACCGACGATTGGATCGACCAGATCCATCAGGCGTTTGTGAAGACCATGATCGAGTTTTACAAGAACGACCCCTCGGTGGGAGAGAAACCCGGCGTGAGCGAGACCTTCCGGAAATTGAAGGCGAATAACGTGAAAGTCGTGGTAGACACCGGGTTCGATCGCGCCATCACGGAGCCGTTGCTGGATAGATTGGGATGGGAGGAGCGGGGCCTCATCGACGGCAGTGTCACCAGCGATGAAGTGCCGCGCGGCCGGCCCTACCCGGACCTGATCTTCCGGGCCATGCAACTGGCCCACGTGACCGATGCCGCCCGCGTAGCCAAGGTTGGCGACACCGCTTCCGACCTGCAGGAAGGCAATGCTGCCGGATGTGGGATGGTCATTGGAGTGACGACCGGCGCCTTCAGCCGGAAAGCCTTGCAAGAGGAACTCCACACCCACCTGATCGAAAATATTCCCGAAGTGCTGAATATTCTGCCGGCGCGCGGTTGATGTTGTGTTAAGAAAACATTAACTTCAGGTTACCCCAAGGTAATGTGAAGTGAAAAAGCTATTCTTCCTCTTATTGGTGTTGACCACACCACTCACCGCCCGCGAACTCGAGTGGCACGATGGTTCGGTGGTGCTCGCTTCACGCAAAGTGCTGACGGGCAAAATCACCATAGAATCTGCCTTTGATCTCGTGTTGCTTCGAACGGGAGACAGTTGCCTGGTCTTGCCCGCGCATAAGGTCTTGTCGCTCTATTTCTATGATGCCGACGAAAACATCAATCGCAAATTTGTATCGCTAAAGGAAAACGAGGACACGCGTGCACCTCAACATTTTTATGAGGTGGTGCTCTACGGCAAGGTGAATGTGGTTCGTCGCCTGCCGCTCACCCGGTCACGCCGCATGGGGGCGGATGCGCAGGACTATATATACTTTGTTCAATGGGAGAATGCATTGACAAAGTTGGATCGCTTCAAAAAAGACATTTACCCAACCCTGCTATCCTCTTCCGGAAAAATGTTGGGCGAATTTGTTTCTGCAAACCGGTTGGATCCCGCCGATGCGGCGCAAGCCATCCGCATTATCGAATATTACGATCACACCATTGTGGCCGGAGCCCTGGCCAGACACTAAACGCTTTGAAGCTTCCAGCGCCGGTGTTTCCGGTGAAAGTAAAGCATCGACCCACCGATGAGTAAACAACCTGCCACCGAGATAATATAGGCACACGAAATAAAGAAGTCGAGCCAGCCCACGGTGGCATAGCCGAATTCCTTGAAGAATAACACACTCACACTGCCGAGGTAACCAAACGAATCGGCTACATACATAATGAATCCCACCGTGCCTACGTACTGAAAGGTGGCCAGCATGCGATCGAAGAAGATGCTGTTGAACGGAACGTAGCCCAGGTACAATCCAAGTCCGATCAGGATCATCCACACAGTGGGAGAAACCAACTGTTGTTGGAAGAGTAGCGTAGCGACGCCGATGAGGGCCATGCCAAAGAGAATAATGATATGATTGACCATCAGCGCAAGCTTGTTGCTTTTGATGATCATGATGCTGCCCATCACGACAAGTACAATGATGGAGATGGGAATTTCTGTCTCGGTAAATATTTCGGGTGAATTACCGTGGCCGAGGGCGCGCCACACTTCCGCGGAGAAATTGTCGCGAAAGTCGCGGAAGGCCGTGAGCAGCATATAGCTTAGGGTGAACAATACAATGCCGGGCCAGAAGGTGAAGATAAACTGCGAGCGCTCAGCGGCATTCATCGGTTGACGGCGTGTGCGTAGCTGTTCATCTTCGGCAGAAGGTGGGGGTAGTTTGTCCAGTAAATACAGGAAAATCAACAGCGGCACCAGGAAGAGGCAACTGGTGACGAAGGGCATCCACATTTCGGAAACGCCCCAGTCGCGGATGATAAAACCGCCGATCGACTTGGCAAAGCCTGCCGAAAAAATGAAACTCACCGAAAGACCGGCGCCCAGCACTTCCGTGAACCGCCGTCCTTCGAGATAACCAAAGACCATGCCCCATACCAATCCAAGCGGGAAGCCATTGGTGAAAAGAAAAATGATATTATAGGGTGCGGGTATCCAGGCGAACAACAACCACGACACACCCGCGATGGTCACCATGAGCAAGATGCCCGATGCCCGCGACGCAGACTTCAGTTCTGAGATGATCTTTATACCTGCAAATTTTGAACAGGCATACCCGACCACCTGGAAGGTGACCAACCAAACCTTGTAGCTGATGCCAGCAAACACCAGCCCATCGAACGTGGCGACAGAAAATGTTTTGCGGAAAGCATACACACAGGTATAGCAACAAAAAGCCATGAGCGTCGCGTAGAGAGCAAATGAAAATCCGTTGACGCGTTTCAACCAACGTGTAATGGGCGACTCGGAAGATAGGGACATGGGGGTGAGGGAAAGGTTTTCGGCTATGGTACAAAGAACGGGCGTGGCTGTTGCGGGCTTGTTGACCTGGTGTTAAGAAATTAATAATAAGGTAAACGATGCTTTCTCCAGCGACAGGGTTTTCACAATATCTTGCGACAGCAATGATTCATTGCATTCAAAAAATCATACCTCACGGATGGAAAAGAAAGCAGACATCGCCATTGTTGGCGCAGGCATAGCAGGATTGGCGCACGCCTACATGGCCTTGCGCAAAGGATATACCGTTGTGTTGTTTGAGCGCGATCAGTTTGCCGTAGGGGCCTCGGTTCGAAATTTTGGATTGTCGTGGCCGATCGGTCAGGAGCCTGCTGTTGGGTTGGAGTATGCCTTGCGGGCACGCCATCATTGGCGCGAAGTGGCGCAGGAGGCGGGGTTTTGGATGAAGCCCAATGGATCGCTTCATGTGGTGTATCATGATGACGAGTGGGAGGTGCTGCAGGAATTCATGCGTCTTTACCGCGATGCGCCGTATGACTGCACCCTGCTTTCACCGGAACAGGTGAAAGAGAAATCGGGCGTGGTCATACAAAAAGGGTTGCGTGGCGGATTGTGGAGCAGCACCGAGGGCACGGTGAATCCGCGTGAAGCCATTCGCAAAATTCCCCTGTGGTTGAAGGAGAAATATGGATTGGTGTTGCGCTACGGTCACGTGGTCAAGGAAATTGCTTTGCCCCACATTCATACGGCACGCGAAACCTGGGAAGTATCGAAGGTATTTGTATGCAGCGGCGCCGATTTTGAAACGTTGTATCCCGAGGTGTTCGATAATCACCCGGTGTCGAAATGCAAGCTGCAGATGATGAAGGCTGTGCCGGAGAAACCCATTGAGCTTGGGCCGACGTTGTGTGCGGGTCTTACCTTGCGCCATTATGCTGCTTTTGGTAAATGCCCGTCGCTTCCCCGGGTTGACGCGCGCTACGATGCCGAATCGGAAGCCTACAAAGACAATGGTGTGCACGTGCTCCTCGCACAAAACCAGGCGGGTGAATTGATCATCGGCGATTCGCACCACTACAGCCGCACGGTAGAGCCGTTTGATGACGAGGAGGTCAATGACCTTATCCTGGATTATCTGAGATCGTTTGCTGACCTGGGCTCAATAAAGATTACCGAGCGTTGGCACGGCGTCTATCCGAAACTGATGGGCGACATTCATTTGATCGTAAGACCCCAACCCAACGTGACGGTCGTGACCGGCCTGGGTGGCGCCGGCATGACGCTTAGTTTTGGCATCGCCGAAAAATTAATCGACGCGCTCTGATCGGGCGAATCTGGTAGGTCATCAAACTTCTTCTGTTTTTTGTTTATGACACCGATTGCATCGGTCATCTCTGCCATGGGAAAACGGGCATCATGAGCTCAAATGGGCGCCTGACCACGTGTATACAAGGAATAAACAATGTATATATAGAGTGAACGTGGAAAATGCGCCAACGGCGGCCCGCGGAAAAGAAGTTGCAACGCGTTAAATTAATATGATGGCCCTATCTCCTTGCACGACAAGCGATAGCGTTGTTCTATCCTGACGCTTGAACAAAACCTTCATTGAATTTTCATTTTCTGTTTCATTTTTTAATAGAGAGGTAACGCACCTCTAAACATAGGGTGACGCCGAATGGTAACCTTTGCCCAGCGTTGAGAATCTGTAGTGACGATTTGATGATCTGTAGCGTGTTGACCGTCATGTGGGGGGAGCAGATTTGAGGAAGAGATTTCCAATGCTGGTTAAAGAAGTTAACTAACCCCCCGAATATATGAACAGGACTCTACAAAGAATTAAAAACTCTTTGGCCTATCCGGCATTTCGTGCCGCGCTTGCAGCCGTGCTGCTGCTCCTTGTTTCCGTTACTGCGATGGCGCAGGTAACGGTGTCTGGCAAGGTCACCTCTGGCGAAGATGCCTCGCCGATTCCCGGTGTGAACATTGTGGTGAAAGGTTCGACGCTGGGTACCATCTCCGACGCCGACGGTGCCTACACCATCAACGTTCCCTCGGCAGAAGCTACACTGATCTTTACGTTTGTGGGTTACCTCCCCCAAGAAGCGTCGCTCGCGGGCCGAACGACGGTGGACATTGCCTTGGCCACCGACACCAAACAACTCTCGGAAGTGGTGGTCACCGCTTTGGGTATCCAGAAAGAAAAGAAAAGCCTGGGCTATGCTGTGCAAAGCGTGAGCGGTGAAAATCTCACCACTGCACGCGAGACAAACGTGTCGAATCAGCTGGCAGGAAAAATTGCCGGTGTTACAGTGGTGGGCAGCAACTCCGGTATTGGCGGCTCTGCGCGCGTGACCATTCGTGGCGAGCGTTCCATCGACCTCAACAAGAACCAGCCCCTCTATGTGGTGGATGGCGTTCCCATCAGCAACGGTTTCACCGGCGCTTCGGGCAGAAACAACCTGGAGGTAGATTTTGGCAATGGTGCTGGCTTTGTCAATTCCGACGACATCGAGTCGATGACCGTGCTCAAAGGCGGGGCGGCTACGGCGTTGTATGGCTCCCGTGCGGCAAACGGTGTGATTGTGATCAAGACCAAATCCGGCAAAGGCACAAAGGGCATCGGCGTGGAGGTGAATTCCAACACCACGTTCGAATCGGTTCTTCGTTTGCCGAAATATCAAAATGTGTACGGACAAGGCAATGGTAACGGTGGTGACTTCGCGTTTGTGAACGGCGGTGGCGCCGGCCTCACCGACGGCACCGACGAAAGCTGGGGCCCTGCGTTTAATGGCCAGCAATATCCACAATTCAACTCACCCCGGACCCTCAATGGCCAACCCATTCCATATCGCGGTGGCGACATGAATGCACCCGCGGGCAGTGTCATCACGCCGACCACCTGGCTGAACGACAAGGATGGTGTGAAGAACTTTTTCCAAACCGGAAGAACCCTCACCAACAACGTGGCCCTGGTCGGTAGCAATGCCCACGGCGACTTCCGTCTTTCCTACACCGGACTGAACGAGACAGGCACCCTGCCCAACACCGACCTGAAGCGCAATACCGTATCGTTTGGTGGTGGTTATAATTTGACATCGAAATTTTCGGCCCGCGCGTTTGTGAGCTATATCAAAAGTGAAAGTGGCAACCGCCCCTCCATCAGCTATGGCACCGAGAACGTTATGTATCTCTTCAACTGTTGGTTGCCTCGCTCCGTCGACGTAGGCGCGTTGAAAGACTATTGGATGGATGGCCAGGAAGGTCGTCGCCAATTTAACTGGAACTACAACTATCACGACAATCCCTACTTCACGATGCATGAGAACACCAACGGTCAGTCGGTGGATCGCATCATCGGGAACCTGAGTTTGAAATACGACTTCGCACCCTGGCTGAGCCTGCAATTGCGTACGGCCACTGACTATGCTAATGACCGCCGCCAGTTCCGTCGCGCCTTCAGCACACAACGTTTTCCGTTTGGACAATACCGCGAAAACAACATCGTCACGGAAGAACGGAATTCGGATTTCTTGTTGACGTTCAACAAGGAGATCGTTCCGTCTGTGTTCACCCTCACTGCATCGGTAGGCGGGAACCAATTGCGTCAGAAGTCGGACTTCCTCGAAGTCAATGCGCCTCAGCTGAACATTCCTGGCATTTACAACCTCACCAACTCGCGCGCTCCGCTGCAAACCGCGCAGACCGACACCAAGAAACGCGTGAACAGTTTGTATACTTCCGTTCAATTGGGCTACAAGAATATGTTGTTCCTCGATCTTTCCGCGCGGAACGACTGGTCCAGTGCATTGACGTTGCCCCAGGAACTGAAGGACCTGGGCATTGGCACAGAAGACAACAGTTATTTTTACTCGTCTGCTGCCCTCAGTGCAGTGGTGACGGATATGGTGCAATTGCCGCAAGCCATATCGTTTGCTAAGGTGCGGGCCAGCATTGCCCAGGTAGGTAACGATACCGATCCGTTCACGTTCACACAATCGTATAACCCCAGCGATCCGTATGGTTCAGCGCAAGTATACGGTGAGAACGACCGCCTGGCAAACTTCAGCCTGAAGCCCGAGATCAGCACCGCCTATGAAGGTGGACTTGACCTGCGGTTCTTTGGCAATAGACTTGGGGTGGACGTTACAATGTACGAATCCCGCACGCGTAACCAGATCCTCAACATACCGCTTTCCGTCACCACAGGCTACAACAGCCGGTCCATCAACGCCGGGGAGATCAAGAATCATGGGATCGAGATCATGTTGACCACCGTACCGATCCAAACGACGTGGGGATTGCGCTGGAACTTTGATGTCAATTTCTCCAAGAACAGAAGTGAAGTATTATCCTTGTCGGATGGTCTCAACAACTTTGTGATGGCCAGCCGTCGTGTAAGCATCGAAGCGCGAGTGGGTGAGCGCATGGGTGAGATGTATGGTATCGGTTTTGCCCGCGTGCAGAACACGGACCCAACGAAGCCTTACTATGACGCATCGGGTCAGTACACCGGACAAATGGTATACGATGGCCAAGGCCGTCCTATCGCCACGACCGATCGCATCAATCTCGGAAATTACAATCCTGACTGGATGGCCGGTATCAACAACACCCTGACTTTCAAAGGCGTGAAGCTCGGCTTCCTGTTCGACGTCCGTCACGGTGGTAAGGTATATTCCGAAACGCAAACCGTGGGACGTGAAGGCGGTATCATCATGGAAACTTTGCAAGGCCGCGAGAACGGCTATTATCCGCAAGCCTCCGTACAAACCGATCCCCAGCTTTTGAACGCGCCGGCCGGCACTTATGTGGTGGGCGAAGGCGTCAACCAAAATGCTGACGGTTCGTTCCGTGTCAACGATCATCGCGTGTTGCCGCGCCAGTGGCACTCGGCTTGGACCGGTGGCAGAAGCATTGCCGAAGGGGTGATGTATGATGCCTCTTTTGTGAAGCTTCGCGAGGTGCAGATCGGTTATACCTTCCCGGATAAATTTTTTGGCAAGGTCCCTTTCCGCAGCGTGAGCATTGCCCTGGTGGGAAGAAATCTCGCCTTGTGGACCAACGTGCCGCACATCGATCCGGAAGTGATGTCGTATTCGAATGGCACGGCGCTGCCCGGTATCGAATACATGTCTATTCCGTCGTCCAGAAGCTACGGTTTTAACGTGAGCCTCAAATTCTAATTTGCCGAACAACCTTAATGATCATCACTATGAAAAATATAAGAAAGATCACTTTGCTTTTTGCCGCGGTGCTGGTGGCAGGAGCCTGCGATAAAGACTTTGAAGATGTCAACACCAATCCCAACGTACCGACCGTGGTAACACCCGACCTGTTGTTGTCGAGTGTGATCAAGAATACCTTGAATGACCAGGTGAACGAGGCGTGGAGCATCGGCAATATTGTGGTGCAACACACGGCCAAGATCCAGTTTGTGAACGAGGACCGCTACCTGTGGGGCGAGCGCACCAGTGTTTGGAATAGCGTCTTTGGGAACATGCGCAATGTGAAGAACATCATCGACATCGCGGAGAATACCGAGCCGGTTCAAAACAATTACCTTGGCGTGGCGCTGGTCATGAAATCGTGGATGTTCTCCCTGGCTACCGATGCGCATGGAGACATTCCCTATTCGCAGGCCACGCAGGCAAAATCCAATGGCGTGTATCTCACCGACTATGACACGCAGGAATCGATCTATGCAGGCATCCTGGCGGACTTGAAAAAAGCGAACGAGATCCTGGGCACCAGCAACGAAGCGGTGGGCGGCGATCTGTTGTTTGGTGGTTCACTCGCCAAATGGAAAAAGCTAGCCAATTCGCTCCGCCTGCGGTACCTCATGCGGATCTCCGATAAGAAAGATGTGAAGGCCGAAATGCAGGCTATCCTCGATAACCCGTCCACCTTCCCCATCTTTGAAAGCAACGACGACAATGCCGCGTTGGTCTACCTGGCGAGCTCGCCCAATCAATGGCCGTTGTACACGTCACGGGTTGGGTCGTTCGATGAATTCAGGCTGAGCAAAACCCTCGGCGATGTACTGACCAACCTAAACGATCCACGGTTGAAAGTATTTGCACGCCCTACAGAAAAGTCGGTCGCTGCCGGTACACCAAAGATCGAAGGGATCCCCAACGGACTGGAAGACACACAGGCGTTGAGCTATAATGGCGGTCCACTGGCGGTTTCGCGGGTTGGTCTTGTCTTCGCCTGTCTGGTGTGCAACGATGCGGGCAAACCGGCACCCGTTGCCAATGCCTCCCGCGGATTGTTGATGACGTATGCTGAATTGCAATTTATCTTAGCCGAAGCCCGCGAGAAAAACCTCATCTCCACCGGCGATGCCGAAACATTTTATACGCAGGGCATTGAAGCCAACATGGATTACTACAAAAGGATCACCCCGGCTGAATATGGAATAGACCTCACCTTACCGGCAGACTACTTCACCCAGGATGTTGTTGCCTATACCGGATCGCAAGCCGAAAAACTCGCGAAGATCGGCACACAAAAATGGATCGCTCTTGTGTTCAATGGACTCGAGGCATGGTTCGATTGGAGAAGAACAAATCTTCCCGTGTTGGTTCCCGGTGCGAGCAACCTGAACAACAATAAGATCCCGGTCCGTTATATCTATCCGTTGGCCGAGCAATCGCTCAACGCGGCCAGTCGCGAGATCGCGGTGACGCGCCAAGGCCCCGACAACCTGAACACCCGTGTGTGGTGGGATGCAAACTGATGTGTAATTCGTTAGAGCAAGGGAGATCGCGAACATCCGTGTCGCTTTCTCCCTTTTTTACTTTATACGAACCGAAACTTTATCCTATGACCAAGCTTTTAAGATACCCTATCATCATACTGCTTTTGTTGCCCGCCATGATCAGCACGGCACAGAAAAAAATGAAAACGGAAAATGTTTTTATCATCACGTTCGATGGCTATCGCTGGCAGGAATTATTTCAGGGCGCTGACAAAGCGTTGAGGGGCGAAAAAAAATATG
>CBIHQM010000170.1:0-12899 GCA_966211885.1 uncultured Chryseolinea sp. | reverse complement strand
CCGTCTGCTGGCGGTTGACGGGGTGGCCGATGCCGCGGTCTTGGGGGGGGCGGGGGGTAAACCGCGCGCCCCCTTCATCGCGCACATTTTGAGATTACAGCTTTCGCGTCTTGACAGGATTCTAAAAAATCCCAAAAAACCACAATGATGACTTTACACGTTTAAATACCCTGACAGAAACATCATCATAAACATACCCCTCTTCGTTTTCAAATTTATGCCTCGCCCGTTTCACGCTCCTTTTATGATGCCGCTTCTTGCCGTGAAACCCCGCATGTATTCCAGTATCCGATTTGCGCTCACCCATGCCATAGCCATGCGCCAAAGTCGCCCCGGAGGCGACTTGCAAGAACAAAACGAGAATAACAATTCGTGACATAGTTTTAGAAGATAACATCAATATAGTAAAAAATAAGTTTGCGCTTCGCTACAGGTGAGGCTGCGGAGAAGAGTTGACCTTCTCCGCATTCCCCAAGGCCCATCACCGCCGTCCATGCATACCCCCACCGTGAAAACCACCGCCACCACTAAAACCACCACCCCGGACACCCTGCCATCCGGAACTATGAAATGAACTGGCATTGAAATGCTCGTACCCACGCGTATTAAAATTCCCCGGCCTCACATTCATCTGACTCACATGACTGCTTGTTCGCGCAGGACTAACAACCCGTGCGTTCTGATGACTTGCCACAGGTGCCGTGGGCCGGTTGCGACCACCGGTGACTACCGGCCGGCTCGCGCCGGAGAAGTGACTGTAGGCCGCATTGTTAAACCCACGAAACACATTCCGCCGGATAATATCGGTCCGGTGAATATTGTAATAAGCATTGTAGTGATTATACAACCCCGGGTAGCGATGGTAGCCATACCCGAAGAACCAATTCGCATAAAACCGCGACGGCAATCCCACCACAACAAGACCTCCGCCTGGACCATAGTAGAAACCGGTCTGATAATAGAACGGTGTCGGATACCACATCGGGCTCGTATACCAATACGGATAGCCATACCAGTAGGGATAAGGATAGTTGTCGTAGGAATTGTTGGCGACGTAAGTGGGATTGGTATCATCCTGGTCGTATTGTTGCGCGAACTCGCCGGCCGCTTGTTTCATTTCGGTCTGAAGCTTCGGATCCTTGGCCACGGCGTCCTTATATTATTGCAGGTCTTTTGCATCCTGGTTGGTCAGTTGCTTGTTCAAATCATCGAGCTGTTGCGTGACGGCGCCGGGATTGTTTTTATAGGATTCGCCCAGGCTTACCGTGAGATCGATGTGGTCGGTCAACAGGTTCATGACGTCGGGCGTCTCGATCACCTTCTTGAAATCTTCCTGCACCTGGGGCGGATATTTGGCCGTGAGCTTATCGACCGTGGCTTGCGAGGTTTGATAGATGTCGTTGATCTTCACCAGGTCATTGAAGTGATCCTGGTACACCGCCAGGATTTGTTGCTGAATGTTTTCAGGATAGTCCTTCAACAGTGTCTTCACCTCGTCGACGCTTTTCCGGTTGCCGCTGGTCAACGTGTTGGTCAGCTCCGGGAAGCGCGTTACCTGGTAGAACTTCTCCTGCTCTTCACGCGGATACGATGCAATAAGATCCTGGAACGATTGGCTGGTGCGGGACTGTACCCTCTCCAGTTTCACCAGCACCTGCGGATATTGAGCGACATCAAGGATGGCCGCACGCATATCGCTGGAATAGGGAGCAATGGCAGAGATGATCTGGCTCTCGTCTTGTGAAAGACTGTCCACCATTCCCTGCGCAAACGAAAGACTTGGAGCCGCCATGACCATGCACGACAGCATAAGCATTTTTAAATTTCTATTTAAGGTTTTCATAAGCTTCTTCCTTTTTCTTAGGATGAATTTTTTGTAGTAAAGTCACCGGCTGCTTCGCTCTATTTTATCAGCGGTAGCGTGCCATTCTCCTCAGAGCACGACGTGATTTTTTTTCACGTCTCAGATTTAGGCAGTTGTATTCGGGGGGATCACGTCTGGGCTGGGGGGATGTTGCAAGACGTATGTCGACAGACTTGCCGGACTGGTCTACACTTTAAAACCTTTTTAAGGTGCCTGCGTTGTGCAGCCGGCGACAGGCTTAGCGATTAAGGCAGCGAGTCATTTTACATAAAACCCAAATAGCACCTAAAAAATTCACCGCACCGTTGTTGAAGCCCCGCCGTTGTTGGTGTTCTTCACCAACAACACCAGCTTCAACATTCATTTTTAAAACCATACCCTTGTGGAATGAGATGTAAAGTGGTCAATGCGTACGCGCCGATGCGGAGACTTTTTTAGGTGAATTTTGAGCCAATAGAAATTGATAACTACGCATTGTACGTTAAAAATGAGTGGACTGGCCTTAATCCGAAATTCGTCATCGCTATTTTCCTTTCCCACTCGTCTCCAACACACACTCAAATATGCTATCTTTAAAAATGCATCACCAAGAATTCGAGCCTCCTGAAGAACTGCGGGATACCATCAAATGCTTTTGGTACAACCGAAGAGATTACGGCGATTTACAAGCGAGTTTTGAGGTAATGCCCGATGGCTATGCCGAAATTATTTTCCATTTCGGTAGCGGCTGTAGCATCTCTGACAATGGAAACTTGCAGCCCTTACCATCACCGTTTATGATGGGACTGCTCAACCGGCCCGTTCTTTTTTATGCAAAGAACGTTTTAGAAATTATTGGCATCCGGTGCTTCCCCTGGACTGTGTTCGATTTCCTTGGACTGCCTTCTGGCAAAGACGGCGTGCGGATATTTGACCATCCTATCGCCCAACTTCAATCGTCGTTGAATGAGTCGATTCAGGGGGGAAAGAAAGAAGAAGCGCTGGCCCAGGTGAAGGAATATTTCCTGAACGCGCGGTCGCGGGTTGCTGTGGACAGCATGTTATTCAAAGCGGGCGTTGCCATGCGGGAAGCAAATGGCACGCTGCCCGTAAGCCAGGTAGCGGCGGCGGCGCATGCAACGGTTCGGACATTGGAAAGGAAGTTCAAGCAATCTGCTGGTCATAGTGTCAAAGACGTGTCCGGGCTGATGCGCTTTGAACAGGTACGAAACCAACTGTGGCTTTATCCCGATTCCAACCTTGCCGCCCTGGCGCACGAGTTTGGCTACACCGATCAACCACACCTCAGCCGGGAATTCAAACGTTACAGCGGCACTACACCCGCCGCATTTGCCAGAAAGGGCAAAAAAGAGAAACGCGTTTTTGGGAATGATTTTGTCGCGTTTCTACAAGCCTAGCGCTGGCGCATTCCGGAATTTTGTGTTTCAATCATCCTTATGAAAGAGACACTTAAAAACAAAAACACCACACCAAATTCCATTCACGACGTAATCATTTCCGGCGCAGGCCCTGTAGGTTTATTCCTCGCCTGTGAACTGGCCTTGGCCAAATGCTCCGTCCTGATATTAGAGAAGGCAACGGATCCCCATTCGCCCTTAAAGCAAATTCCTTTCGGGATCCGGGGACTCTCAGCGCCTACCATCGAAGCCCTTTACCGGCGCGGATTGCTCAAAGAACTCGAACTACACAAACGCCTTAAAAACCCCCACCAAAATGCAAAGCAAGGAGCCCAACGGCAGGTAGGACACTTTGCCGGCATTCCATTTCAGGAAGGCGACATTGACACGTCCCAGTGGATGCATCGCCTGCCAAGCTCGACCGACACCAGTTTGATTTCCGAAATACAGGAGATCGAAACGGTGCTGACCCGCCGCGCCACTGCCTTGGGTGTAGAGATCAGGCGCGGACTTGCAGTTACTGATTCTCATCAAACCGATGATGCCGTAACGGTTCAGTCCGGCGACCAATCTTTTCAGTGCAAGTGGCTCGTGGGATGCGATGGAAGCCGTAGTGTTGTTCGAAAGGCGGCCGGTTTTGAATTCGCCGGCACGGAACCGGAATTTACCGGCTACACCACGCTGGTTGATATTGCCGACCCGGAGAAACTCAACCCGGGTCGAAACGTGACCGCCACCGGGATGTACTTGCAATCCCAGCCAGGCTACGTGCTCATACAAGATTTTGATGGCGGAGCATTTCACAGTTCAGACAAACCCATCACCCTTGAACACGTGCAACAGGTGCTGCGCCACGTCTCGAACACCGACGTCACGATCAGCGCTCTCCACATAGCAACCACTTGGACCGACCGGTCACGACAGGCCAAAGCCTACCGCAATGGACGGATTCTTTTAGCGGGCGATGCCGCGCACATTCATGCTCCGTTGGGAGGCCAGGGGCTTAACCTTGGATTGGGTGATGCCATGAACCTCGGCTGGAAGCTCGCCGCAACACTCCAGGAGAAAGCACCCGAAGGCTTGCTGGACAGTTATTACACCGAACGGTATCCCATCGGAGCACAGGTGTTGGATTGGTCGCGCGCGCAGGTGGCCATCATGAAACCCGACCCTCATGCGCGCGCACTAAATGCCGTTGTCCGCGACCTCATCCAAACACGCGACGGCGCCACCTATTTTGCCGGACGGGTGTGGGGCGTTTTCACGCGCTACCCGCTCGAGGGCGACCACCCATTAATAGGCCACAGTGTTCCCAACTTCGAGTTCGAAGATGGTATCAGACTTGGCGAGCTCATGCACGATGGTCAGGGAATCCTGCTTGATTTTGGTGGGAGTGCTTCACTAAAAACTTTCGCGGGTGAATATGGCGACCGGATCAAGTACATTTCAGGTTGCGTGAAAGATCCACTGGACATCAGTGCCGCGTTGATACGCCCTGATGGAATTATCGCGTGGGCTTCCGATAACGTCGCAGATTTTAGCCAACTCCGGAAGACAGCGGTTCGCTGGTTCGATCGCCGTTAAGCATTTCCAAATCTCAATCGGCCGCTCATCATATTGAATTTTTTCTTTTTTTGATGTTTGTCCGAAGCGCATCCTGCTTGCGGCTGGAAAATTTCAAGCTCCAAAATATTGGTTTTTGATGGTCCTTTCCGCGGTGTGCGCGTGTGCTTTACCTGGTATTCCTTTTTTTTCAAAAAACCGTCCTGGGCCGTCGTGTGCGCGCAAACGTTTACTTTTTCGGTTTGTTTATCTGATCCTTTTTTCATAAGTTAAATCATCGTTTTCGGGGACCCCCAGCCCGGCGCATTATAATTCAGTGGAGCGAAGGAATATCTGTTAGCATTCTCATAGGCTTGTTCTCAGGCATCGCCGCAAGGCATCTTGAAATGAATCGAGCGAGGATTGACTAGTTGGGATAGGTTGAAAGGTTCATTTCAAGACATTAACACGAAACCATTTTTGGTCTTTATAGTTAACTGTCCACCTAAATCTAACCCGTATGAAAAAACTCTACAGGAGCATGGGGCTGCCAATAGCCATGCTACTACTGTTCACCTCCATGGCACTGGCGCAGAACCGGACTGTGACCGGGACAATCACGGATGAGAATGGCTCTGGGATGCCCGGGGTCAATGTCATTGTAAAAGGTACGTCAGCCGGTACAACCACCGACAGCGACGGTAAGTACGCCATTGCAGTGCCAGAAGGAAACGCAACACTCGTGGTTTCCTTTATCGGCTATGCAACGCAGGAAGTTGAGGTCGGAGCGCGAACCGCCATCGACGTCAAACTGGAAAGCGATGTAAAGCAACTCAGTGAAGTGGTGGTGACCGCTCTCGGTATCGAAAGAAACACCAAAGCCCTGCAATCGTCGGTTACGCAAGTGAGCGGCGACAACTTCACACAAGCCCGCGAAAACAGTATGGTCAACGGTTTGGCTGGTCGTGTGGCCGGCGTGAACGTGACCAAGATCGCATCCGGACCCGCCGGTTCTTCGCGCGTGGTTATCCGCGGTGCGAAATCCATCGGCACCAGTTCAAGTAACCAGCCCCTGTATGTTATTGATGGTATCCCCATGGATAACACCAACTACGGTCAGGCGGGTGTGTGGGGTGGTGGCGACCAGGGCGACGGCACAAACAGTATCAGCCCGGATGACATCCAATCCATGACCATTTTGAAAGGTGCCAGCGCAGCCGCACTCTACGGTGCCCGCGCTGCCCAAGGTGTTATTCTGATCACCACCAAAAAAGGAAGCGCACGCAAAGGCCTGGGCATTGAATACAACTCCAACTTTGTATTTGAGAAAATCTACAACCTGACCGACTGGCAACACAGCTATGGTTCCGGCGCCTATACCGGCGTGGGTTCACTGGCCAACCGCGTGTCGACAAAAGCAAGCAATCCGGAAGATGTTCAAACCGCGTTTGACAACGGATGGTATGACCAGGCATGGGGTCCCAAAATGGATGGCTCTACGGTCTATCACTTCGACGGAAAAGCACATCCGTATTCTTACCAGGGCGACCAGTGGGACAAATTCTATAAGACGGGAACGTCGTTCACGAACAGCCTTGCATTTTCAGGAGGCAGCGAAACACAGAATTTCCGTTTTTCGATGTCCAACCTGAATAGCAAGAGTGTGATTCCCAATTCCGGTTTCGACCGGGTGAACCTCATGCTGGCGTCCAACTCGAAGTTCGGCAAAAAGTTAACGCTGACGACGAAGATCATGTACTCCAACGAGAAGGCAAAAAATCGCCCGAATGTTTCCGACTCTCCCGGTAATGGTGTTCAGTCTGTCTACTATATCAATAATGACTACAATATTGATGAGTACCGGGGCGATCCCAACAAGCCCGGTGCAGTTTGGTCGGGTGGCCCTGCGCCACTGGACGGCAAGAGCAACGGCCAGGAATTGCAGGGTTCTTCCAACTTGTGGGGACAAAACCCGTATTGGGCTGTGCATCAATTTAAAAACACCGACACACGCGACCGCGTCATAGCCTCTGGTCAGTTGCGTTATGACATCACCGACTTCCTGTATGCACAGGTGAAGGGCGGTATGGACTGGTCTACCAAACGCGGCTCGCAACTCACTCCAGAAGGAACAGGTTATCAACTCGCCGGTGCGCTCACCGAATATGAGGCCCGCCAGCGCGAGATCAACCTGGAATATATCGTCGGCTTTAACAAAACCTTTGGCAAAATAGGTGTCAATGTGTTTGCCGGTGGTAATAAAATGACCCGGGATTATGAAAAGACCGATGCCATCGGCAACGGCTTCAATACGCCTTTCTTAGCCTCTATCAATAACGCGGCGTCGAAAACGTTCGGCTATGATTTTAAAAAGTCGGGTATAAATTCCCTGTTTGGATCGGCAGAAATTTCCTGGAACAATATTCTTTACCTGACCGCTACGGCTCGTAACGACTGGTTCTCGGTGCTGAATCCGCAACATAACTCAATTTTGTACCCCTCCGTCGGAGCATCGTTCATTTTCTCCGATGCGTTTTCAGGGTTGCCAACCTGGTTGAGTTTTGGCAAAGTGCGGGCTTCGTGGGCGCAGGTGGGAAGTGCTTTTTCGGTTGATCCCTATACCACCAATCTGCAATACACCACCGGTCTGACACACCTCAGCCGGCCGCTGGGATATTATTCTTCCGCCACCACCACCAACAATGGAAACTTACCCAACCCCGACCTGAAACCTTACACCTCTACCGAAACAGAATTTGGTTTGGATGTACGTTTTCTTGAAAACAGATTGGGTGTCGACCTGACGTACTATTCTCAAAAAACAACAGACGATATTCTGAATGCCCCGATCTCGAGAGCTTCGGGCTTTGGCACCACGTCGGTGAACCTGGGCGAACTCACAAACAAAGGGGTTGAACTGTTGCTTACCGGTCAGCCCGTCCGTGGTAACCTGACTTGGGATGTGTCGTTGAACTTTGCGAAAAACAATAGCAAGATCGTATCGCTCATTCCCGGAACAAAGATCTTCAACATTGAAGAGCCCCGCACCCGAACGGTGTTCGTGAGCCAGATCGTTGGCGAACCCTTTGGCACGCTCACCGGTCTGAAGCAAAAGGTATCACCCGACGGAAAATTAGTGTATGACAAAGACGGCGCACCGCTGACCGACGGAACTTACCAGATTTTAGGCTCGGGTGTTCCCAACTTCACGGGTGGATTCAACAACTCGTTTACCTACAAGCAATTTAACCTGAGTTTCCTCATTGACTTCAAATCCGGCGGCAAGATCTACTCCGGCACGAACGTGCGGATGACCGAAGCCGGCTTCCACAAACAAACCCTGGCGGGAAGAGATGGCGAAGCGCCGCTCACCATCAACGGTGTGACGGAAGTTTTGGATGGCAATGGCAATGTAACAGGCTATGAGCCGATCAACAGGGCGCTGGCTCCCGGTGAAGCGCAGAACTATTGGTCTCAATTGGGCGAGCGGGCACAGGATCATTTTACCTACGATGCGTCCTTTATCAAATTGCGTCAAGTGACCTTTGGCTACAGCATACCCAAAGCCATGTTGAATAAAACCCCGTTCCAAACGGTGTCACTCTCTTTTGTTGCACGCAACCTGGCGATCCTGTATAAGAATGCAGAGAACATCGATCCCGAATCATCCTACACCAGCTCCAACGCGCAAGGTCTGGATTATTTCGGCGTGCCGCCCACGAGAACGTATGGCTTCAATTTGAGAGTATCCTTCTAATTCTAAACCGAAAGACCATGAAGCAACTACATAAATACTGTCTAACGGTGATCCTCCTAACCGTTTTTGTCGCTGGGTGCGACACCGACTCTTTGCATGACATGAACATCGCGCCCCAATATGTCGACAAGCTTAATTTGAATTTCTTGTTCACCTCTGCTCAGTTGGGCTCGGCATCGGGCGGCTCGGCAGGTGACAACCGCTACATCGACTGGCGCACCAATATCGGGATGTGCTCTTATGCCATACAGCAACTTGCCAATGCCGGCGGTGGAATTGCTCCCGGTGATAAATACACGGACAATCCGGAGACCGCCAGCGCACCGTTTGAATTCATCTATGGCGACGAATTGAATAACCTGAGCGCCGTTCTGAAACAAACCGGCGCCGGCGGCTATGCGGACGGTCAAAATCTAAACCTTCGCCAGGCCGCCCGCATTATGCGTGCGTTCCTTTTCCACAGGCTCACAGACTACTATGGAAGCATACCCTATAGCGAAGCCCTCCAGGGTGTAGATAAGATTTTCTACCCCAAGTATGACAAGCAAAAGGACATCTATGCCGACTTGTTGAAAGAGCTCGACGAAGCTTCCGCTGCCCTCAGCGATGCCAATCCGGATGAAGGCTTTGGTGCCGCCGATCTGTATTTTGAAGGCGATATCTCGAAATGGAAAAAGTTTGGCTATTCTCTCATGCTGCGTCTGGCGATGCGCATTTCGAATGTGGATGCCGCCACGGCCGGAACCTATGTGGGTAAAGCCGTTGCCGGTGGTGTCTTCGAAAGTAACGACGACAACGTGTGGGTGCAAATGGCCCTGACCCCCAGCCAGTGGGTGAACCAAAACGGCATCAGCCGCGCGTTCTATCCCGGCGATGGCGGACAGCCGACCTTCCTGAGCAAGACGTTCGTCGATTGGCTGAAGGGCACCGACCCCAACGACGCCGCTGACGATGATCCGCGCTTGATGATCTATAGCGGTGGCATCGGCGATTGGGTTCCCCCGAAATGGACACCCATCACAGTCGATCCTCTGAAGCAGAAGGGCATGCCCAACGGTTATGATGCCGCCGGTCTCCAGGTTTACGAAAACGCACCCAAACCTGTTGACCAGGATGCAACCTATTCCAAGATCAACCCCGTGATGCTGGACAACGACGAACCGTATATGATCATGAACTATGCGGAAGTGGAGTTCCTCCAGGCCGAGGCAGCAGAACGCAGCCTGGGTGGTCTCACGCCCGGCGATGCACAGGCACACTATGAAGATGGTGTGAAGGCAGCCATGCAAATGTATACGCCGTATGATGCCTCCCTGGTGGTCTCCGACGCGAAGGTGACTACCTACCTGGCCACTTATCCGTATGCCGGCACCACCCAGCAAAAACTGGAAATGATCGGCGACCAATTGTGGGCAAGCAAATTCCTCAACTGGTGGGAAGCCTGGTCGGATTGGAGAAGAACCGGTTTCCCGGTGCTAACCCCCACCAGCTATCCCGGCAACATCACCGGCGGAACCATTCCTCAGCGACTCAAATATCCCAACGCAGAAGTCGCCGGCAACCCGAAATTTGGCGAAGGCGCAACATCACCCAACCTCTACACGACCAAAGTGTGGTGGGCTGGAGGACCCGACTAGATCCCCGTTCGTGCATAATTCAAAAAGCCGTCTCATTCGAGACGGCTTTTTTTGTGGCGGCTTCGCCCGCGACATGACGAAGGACTGCTGCGCATTGATCGAGGCACGTCATTCCGCAGGCACAAGTCTCCTCGAACTTCGCATGTGGTCCAAGGAATCCCGTGGATAGCACATTGGATCCGTGTGGTGATGCATTTCAAATCGGGGGTGCGGCTGTCGGTGTTTGCCGGAGTTCGTTTTAGTTCGTGTGCGGGTTATCCAGGTTCAGTGCTCTCGAAATTCGGGATGTCTTGAACTGCGGGCGCAGGCATTTAACACACTCGTGCCTGCGACATGACGTTAGTCGCGCTTGCGAAATACGAGTACGGAAGCATTGTTACGCGCGACAAAGATCCGTTTGCCTTGCGCCGTATTAATAACCGCGGCATCGCGAACTTCCCCTCTCATATAAAGCGACGTATGCTCCTGGGCTTGATAAGTGAACGACTTCCCATTGGCTTTCAGCAATACCCCGCGACTAGCGTCATGACGTCCCACCTGAGGTTTGAGAGCGTAGAAATTCCCCCCAAGCCACAAATCGATCGCGCCGTCCTGGTCGAGGTCATCGGCCAGGATGGCGAAGACCGGAGCGACTTGGGCTTCTTTGGGTAGCGGTGCCAGCCTGAAAGTTTTTCCTTCATTCCAAAGAATAGCGCTTTCGAGTGTTTCGGCTTTGTAGACCAGCGAGCGTTCGCGGATGGTGGCGGGAAAAAGGGAGTCGTAGGTTTTGGTGGCGTAGTCGGCGTATTTGAGAATGCTTTTTCGCAAGGCAGGCAATTGGCTGGTCAGTTCCAGTTTGGACACAAAGGGATAGGGGATGGTGTCGAGTGGTGGATACCAGGTGATGATGGGCTCGCTTTTGCCGTTGTCGTCGAAGTCGTTGACATACATTGCCACGGGGCGGGCGGGCGACGCTTTGAATTTTGTGTTGAGGCCCCAGTTGCCCACCACGAAATCCAGGTCGCCATCTATGTCGAGGTCGGCGGCGTGGATGCGGTTCCACCAGCCCGTGCTGTGGGGCACGGTGTCGGGGTCGGTGAGCATGCCTTTGTCGTTTTTGAAGATGTGGATGGCCATCCAGTCGCCGACCACAACGAGTTCTTTGAAGCCGTCGCCGTTGGTGTCGGCCCAGGTGGCGTCAGTCACCATGCCAATGTTGCCCAGCGAGGGGAGTGCGATGTTGAGCCATTCGCCGTGGTCGTACTTGAGCAAATAACTTTGCGGAGGCAGGCCGTAGTTGCCGGGCACAGCGCGTGCGCCCAGGAAGATCTCTGCGCGGCCGTCGTGATCAAAATCTTCGGCGAGGAGGGTGGAGAAATTGCCGATAAGTTGGGGGATGGCCGTGGGGTTGGGTGAGAAATTTCCTTTGCCATCGTTTTTGTAACAGCGTACCAGAAAATTAGAGCGATCCATTTCGGGTTCGTTTCCTCCCGAGCCGATCATGAGGTCGAGATCGCCGTCGGCATCCTGGTCGAAGAAGGCGCCACAAGTGCTTTCAAATTTCTTGTCGTTTATAAATGCCGTGGTGGGTTTGAACTGGAACGAGCCGTCGCTTTTTTGGAGAAACAATTTACACGGGTCGCCCGATGCGCCGAGCAGGACGAAGTCATCTTTACCGTCGTGGTCCACATCACCGGTCACCAGGCGCGGGCCTTCGGTAGACAACATCCGCGTCAGCAAAATTTCCTGGTCGAAGTCGTTGTGGCGATTTTCGTGGTGCGTGGCGTCGCCGTGGAGGACTTGTGCGCTGACGTCTTCAAATACGTTGCGCGCTGGGTCGGCTGACTTTTTTGCCGGGGCCGCTGCAGCCTTCGCGTAGTCGAGTGTGAGCGATTGATCGGCCTTTACTTGCACCAGGGTTTCCTGCTTGCCGTCGGGCCATATCACCGTGAGGGTATCAACGCGATCGGTTTTTCCTAACCCAAACAGCAGCGAGGGCTCAATGCTGCTTTGAAAGCCTCGTGTGTTGAAATTTTGCAATGTCATGATCTGCTTTCCCATTTGCAAAGTCACTTGTGCGCCGATGCCAAACGGATCGCGAGCGGGTCCTTTGAATGCCGTCTTCAGATAGTGATTCTTTTCTTTTGTGTTTGTTTCGTTGCGATAGACAAAACAAGGCGTGTTGATGTTGCTCACCACCAGGTCGAGGTCGCCGTCGCCATCCAGGTCGGCGTACGACGATCCGTTGCTGAACGAGGGTTGTGCCAATCCCAGCACCTGCGCCTTGTTTTGAAAATACCAGTCGCTGGTATTTTCAAAAGCATAGTTTGCCAGTGGATGCGAGGGAATGAGGGTAATGAAATCGCGATAATCAAATTTCCCGCGACGGCTGATGATCTCGTTCTTTTTCTGCGCATCGCCAATGAACTCGCGGAAGTCCATCGACATGATGTCGCGTTGGATGCCGTTGCTCACAAAGATGTCTTTGCGCCCGTCGTTCTCAAAATCGAAAATGAGTGCGCCCCAGCTCCAGTCCGTGGCCGAGACGCCGGCTTGTAGGGCAATCTCCTGGAAGAAGCCGTGGCCATCGTTGAGGTGGAGACAATTCTGAACCATTTGGTAATGGTAGTTTGCGCGATATTTAGTGTCTTCCAGGTGATAGGGGTCGAAGGCGATGGTGGCTTTGAGCCGGTAGTTGTCGGCAGGCAGCATGTCGGTGGTGA
>CBIHQM010000169.1:0-12915 GCA_966211885.1 uncultured Chryseolinea sp. | reverse complement strand
AGCGACCACCAACGCCTGCGTGATCCACAGATTACCTATTCGGGTGGAAGTCGGGCCACACTGGAGTACTCGCCGGGGTCTGTAGCCGGTACGGTTAATATCACTGTGACGCTTGCCGACGATGGCGGTGTTGCCAATGGAGGTACGGACCGATCGACCTATACCTTCCAGATCGTTATCGACGATGAGGTCACGCCACAACCGCCACCGTTTCAAACCTTGTTTGTGCCCACCGCATTCTCTCCCAACGGCGACAATTCCAATGATGGCTTCAAAATACGGGGTGAGGGCATAGTCTCGCTGCAATTTGCCATTTTCGATTTATCGGGCCGAAGAGTGTACTATACCAGCGATGTGAAATCGCTCACGGAGCAAGGATGGGATGGCAGCTTCAACGGCGCAACGTTACCCGCCGGCAGCTATGCATGGACCTTAAAGGGAACCCTGGTCGATGGAAGCGAACTTTCCTTCAATGGAAAAAAATATGGCCAGGTATTGCTGGTCAGATGAATCCGGAGGCCGGCAAGTTTGTAAAACACCAGAAATGACAATAGATAGAAAAGTTTTCGCATACGTCGGCGTGGGAATGCTCGTAGCGATCCTGTCATGTTCCAAATCCCCTTGCGAAGAAAGCAAAGACAACCTGATTGTGGAAACCGTGCTCACCGCCGAGGAGCAATCGCGCCTGACACCAGCGCAAGTCATTCAAAGTCTCCGTGAAGGCAATGCCCGTTTCTGTGCAAACGACCTCACCGCGCGTGACCACAGCAAACAAATCCGGGAAGCGGCACGCTCGCAATTTCCGAAAGCCGTCATCGTCTCCTGTCTCGATTCGCGAATCCCCGTCGAAGACATTTTTGACAAAGGCATAGGCGACGTCTTTGTGGCCCGTGTGGCAGGTAATGTTATCAATGAAGACATACTGGGCAGCCTGGAATACGGTTGCGCGGTGGCGGGTGCCAAAGTAGTGGTGGTGCTCGGTCACGAAAATTGTGGTGCCATCAAAGCCGGCATCGACAACGTGCGCACGGGCAACATCACGTCGCTGGTCGTGAAGATCCGGCGCGCCGTAGACCAGGCGGCTGCTGAAATCAACCCTGCCCCCAAAAGCAAAGATTTTATCCACGCCGTCTGCCTTGCCAATGTTCGGATTTCCCTGACCGACATCCACAACAATAGCCCCATTCTGAAAACGCTCGAAGAGCAGGGCAAGATCAGTATTGTCGGTGCGCTATACGACATCAACACAGGGCAGGTGAAGTTTCTGGATAAAAATCAGTGAGGTCCCTGCGTCTTCTTCGGGCCGCTCGCCGAGACAGAAAAAAAGCGCTATCTTTTGAATAGCGCTTTTCTTTTGCCAATAATTCATAACCCTGTAACAAAGGTCACTTTTCCCACTGCAATTATTTTGCAGTGGCTATTTTTTTTTAGGCCGTGGGTTTTTGAGGCGCGTAGATGCCTAGCTTCTTCATGCGCGAGGCCAGTGTGGTGGGCTTCAGATTTAAAATATCGGCCGCGCCACCGGTTCCCCGGATCCGCCAATTGGTTTTTTCGAGCACGCGGATGATGTGAAGCTTTTCCGCCTCCAGCATCGAAATGCCATCGTCTTTTTTGATGGCGGAGATGGGCTTCCAGTCGCCGATAGACAGTTCATTGCCGGGGCTGGTGATGATGAGGCGTTCGATCACATTTTCAAGCTCGCGAATGTTCCCCGGCCAGTCGTAAAGCATGAGTTGTTCGATGGTGGCCGAAGAAATTTGTTTTATCTCTTTGCCGATCTTCTTGCTGTGCTTGTTCACAAAATGATGCACAAGCGCGGGGATGTCCTGGCGGCGTTCTTGCAGGCTGGGATTGTGAATGGGGAAAACGTTGAGGCGGAAGAAAAGATCTGACCGGAAATTCCCAACGTTCACGGCTTCTTCGATATCTCGGTTGGTGGCTGCGATCACCCGCACGTCGACCCGGGTGGCCTTGGCTTCACCTAATTTGTGAAAATCGCCATCTTGCAATACGCGCAGTAATTTGGCTTGCAGATCAAGCGGAAGCTCGCCGATTTCGTCCAGAAAAATGGTGCCCTTATCGGCTAGCTCAAAAAGCCCGATCTTGTTCACCAGCGCTCCTGTAAACGCGCCCTTCACGTGTCCAAACAATTCGCTTTCAATCAGGTTGGCGGGCAACGCGGCGCAATTTACTTTCACCATGCTCCGATTGCTGCGATTGCTCATCGTGTGAATGGCCCGTGCCAACAATTCTTTGCCCGTACCCGTTTGCCCCGTGATCAACACGGTAGCATTGGTGGACGCCACCTGGCGAACTTTTTGCAGCACCTCTTCGAAGATCTTGCTTTCGTAGATGATCTCGCTGGGATTGTTGTGGGCCGAGATCTCGCGCCGCAAATATTGGTTCTCTTGCTCCAAGCGACCTTTCAGCTTTTTTATCTCCTCGTTGGCATCCAGAAGAATGGCATTCTTTTCCCCGAGCTGTTTGTTTGTGACCTTCAGCTCTTCCAACAATTTAGCGTTCTCCAATTTGAGGTTCCTGGATTCGAGGCCTTTTTCAATAATGCTCCGCAGGTGTTTCAGGTCCCAGGGTTTGGAGATGAAGTAAAAAATCTTGCCGTCGTTGATGGCGTTGATAACGGTTTCAATTTGCGAGTACCCCGTGATGATGATTCGTACCATGTCCGGATATTGGGGTACCAACTCCTTTAGCAAGTCGAGCCCGGTTTGATCGGGCATCTTTTGATCAGTGAGAATGAGGTCTACGTTGTGATCTTTAATGACCTGTTTGGCCTCCGCGGCCGACGAAGCCACGAGAACGTTGTATTCTTTTTTGAAAAGCGATTTGAAAATAGTAAGATTTTCAATTTCGTCATCAACATACAAGATCGTATTCATTATAGAACCGTTGTATAATACACTAAAATGTAGCACATAATTAAGAGAAATTCAATTCTTCAGTTGCACAAACCGGCGAAGAATGACTAGGAATTTCGCGTAAACGCACCTGCGATGATATTTTTGACCTTACACTTTATCAAAGATCGCAGCGACCAGCAGGTTTTTGGAAAAAGGACCGCTCACGCTACCGGAAACCGTGCCGTCTTTAAACAACAGGATCGTAGGAATTTCCGAAATGCAATACGTAAGCTCGAAGAAAGGGTACTCGTCCAGATTAACTTTGTAGAACAGGACTTTGTCTTTGAAATCGTCCGTGAATTCCTGTATGAGTGATTCGGCCAGGAAAGATAGACCGCTGTAGTTCCTGTAAAACTCCACCAGGACGGGTTCCTTCGCCAGCAGTACTTTTTCAGCGAACTGAATTTCGATGTCACTTCCTGTTATCTGAAGTATGGCCATAGTTTGTGATGTTAGAATAACCCCTTCTATAAATTCTGTGCCAGTTAAAAAAGCTGTTTGCATTCAAATTTTAGAGGTGATCGTATCCAAGTGAGTTGAATTTTCGTTCGCCCAACGAAATTTCGTTAGCTGTGCTCTGCACACAGAGCGTGTTGACGATCCGCTGTGCGCGCTTGGAAAGTGTTTTATGGAATGAACATTACCGACGAAATGGTATCGACGAAATTACAGAAGAACCAACGATATTTCGTTGAATCCAGGGTACTGCCATTTTTTAATGCATTCTATTCGGCCGCGCGCCTGGATGAAGAAATAAATCGCGTTGAACGTCCGGCAAACCTCTTTCTCAACGAGATCATCGAACGCCCGGTGGTAGGCACGGTGGCGGCGATGTTGAACCGGAACCAACAGTTTTCCGCCCTGGTGGACTACTACCGGCACAAGCTGCTCCTGACCACACCCAAAATTGAGGAGAACTACGAAAGCCTTGTGAAATGCCTGCAGATTCACCGTCAGTAACGCGGCCGGTAGCCGTAAACGCCTGCTTCCCATCTACCCTTTACATGTTGCTATAGAGCGCAAAGGATGCTAACTTGTCTGGAGCAATGTAAGTGTGCTATGTTTGGCTTTAAACGCATGTGCTATGAGAAAATACGCCCTCATTTTTTTATACACCACAACGCTATCCACCCTTGCCGTAGCCCAGGAAAAAGCGGATAAGAAAATCAAACCTTATGTCACTACAGGAGGCGAGCTGATTTTTTCATTAGCTCACCTTTCCATTGATCATTCCGAACAGGGGACGCCGCTTCGGTTTTCTCCCGTGTTCAATGCGCAGATGTGGGTCCACGTCGATAAAAATGAACACTTCGGTATTTTCTCGGGCGTTACTCTTCGCAACGTTGGCTTTATTTATGACCTGCCCGGAACAAATATTCGCAAAAAAGCACGCAGCTACAACGTAGGCATTCCGTTGGCTTTTAAGTTGGGCGACATGAATGGAACCTTTGTGTATGCTGGCTATGAAGCCGAGATCGCGTTTAACTATAAAGAAAAGACTTTTGAAGATGGCGATAAGAAAGATAAATTCAACCGCTGGTTCAGCGATCGCATGAATCTTTTTCAACACGGTTTCTTTGTGGGCATTCAGTTGCCGTATGATGCGAACATCAAATTCAAATATTACGTCTCGAAATTTTATAACAGCAACTTTGCTGAGACCGACGCCAACGGTGTGGTGGTCCACCCGTATCAAAGCATTGATGCCAATGTTTTTTACTTTGCCCTGAGTTTTATGCTGCGACGCGAAAAGATGGAAAGACTCAGACATCCCGATACCTACTCCACGCGTCGCTAGTTCCCCGATAACAGAAACAAAGTAAGCGTCTTGGCTCCATGCGCGCCGAGCACCAGCGACTGCTCGATGTCGGCCGTTTTGGAGGGCCCCGCGATGAAGGTTCCAAATTCGTAGGGGCCTTCGGTAGCGATCCGGTCGTAGGCATCGTGCAGGGTTGACACGATCGAATCGGCGTGAACGACCAGCGCAAGATGTTCGCAGATAAATGGTAGTGCGCGATCGCCAAGGCGGGCTTCCGTGATCCATACCGCACCGTTTTCGGCTACGGCGAAATGGCCTTTCAGAAGCGCGAGGGTAACGCTCTCCAACTGATGTGGGTCCTTTTCCAGGACAGCCAGGGGAAGATGGCCGGCCAATTCCTGAACGAGGTTGATCGTTCGTGCGGGCGAGGGGAATTGCGTCGAAACGTATGTGGCAATGGCCTCCCAGCTATCTGCCGGCACGACCTGGCCACCGATGGCTTGCAACACGTTGGTGAATTTGTTAACCCTGTCGTCACCTAGGCCTGAGGTTGTTGCTTGGGTTATTTCAGGCAGCGGCGTTACCGGTGGCTGATTTTTTTTGAAGTTGGCCAGTATTTGCTCACCAATGCTCATGACCTTTTTTTGTTTTTGCGATACCATTCGCCAAAGGACTCCTTGGGCGCTTGTGGCATTTCGCGTTGTTTGTACCAAGGGTTTAGCGAATTATTCATGATGAAGGGGAGATAACGGGAGAACCAACGCCCAACGGCACCGGAGAATCGGTATAGTCCGGGACGGGAAAGTACAAAGGCCATGCCCTTCATCCCGGTCTTCTTTGTTTCGCTGACGTAGCCGCTCTTTGCCAGCACCTGGCGCCATTTATACAGTTGATCGTGGATGTCGATTTTCACGGGGCAGACGTTGGAGCACGATCCGCACAGCGTGGAGGCAAAGGGAAGGTCCGCATTTTTTTTCATGTCCAAACCGGGCGCGAGGATGGAGCCTATGGGCCCTGCGATGGCGTAGTGATAGCTGTGGCCGCCGCTGCGACGATACACGGGACACGTGTTCATGCAGGCGCCGCAACGGATGCATTTCAGGGCGTTCCTGAAATCCTCGCTGCCCAGCCGTTCGCTGCGACCATTGTCGACCAACACAATGTGCATCTGTTGGCCGGGGCGGGGTTTGCGAAAGTGACTGGAGTAGGTGGTGATGGGTTGGCCGGTGGCACTGCGGGCCAGCAGCCGTAGGAACACGCCGAGGTGTTTTCGTTGAGGGATAATTTTTTCGATGCCCATGCAGGCAATGTGCACGTCGGCCAATTGCACACCCAGGTCGGCGTTACCTTCGTTTGTGCAGACCACGATCTCGCCGGTTTCGGCCACGGCGAAATTCACGCCGGTGATCGCCACGGGGCTGGTCATGAACCGCTCGCGAAGATGCACGCGCGCGGCGGCCGCCAGGAACTGCGGGTCGCTGTTGCCTTCGGGTGTTCCGAGATGTTTATGAAACAGTTGACCGATCTCTTCTTTCTTCCAGTGGATACACGGCAACACGATGTGGCTGGGGGGCTCGCCCGCCAGTTGCACGATGCGCTCGCCCAAGTCGGTGTCGACCACATCGATGCCTTGGGCAACCAGGTAGTCGTTGAGGTGACATTCTTCCGTGAGCATGGACTTGCTTTTCACGACGCGTGTGATGCCGGTTTTCTGGATGATGCCGTGCACGATCCGGTTATGCTCTTCGGCATCGGCCGCCCAGTGAACAGTGACCCCATTTTGTTGTGCTTGCTTCTCGAACTGTGTGAGGTAGTGATGCAGGTTGCTCAGCACGTTGTGTTTGATCTGGGATGCGGTCTCGCGCAGGTGTTCCCAGTCGGGTATTTGCCATGCGGCCTTGTCGCGCTTTTGGCGGACAAACCAAAGGGTTTTGTCGTGCCAGTCCACACGGGCTTCATCTTTGTTGAACGTGTCGGCCAGGGTGGCGTGGTCTTTTGTTTTGGGTTCCGCGGTTGCTTCCATCACTTATCCGGCATTTAGTATTTCGGCGATGTGTACCACTTTGGTGGCGCTGTGCTGACGGCGCAGGATGCCTTCCAGGTGCATGAGGCACGACATGTCGCCGCCGGTGATGTAGGCTGCGCCATGATGCAGGTGGTCGGCCACGCGGTCTTTTCCCATTTTCACCGACACGGCCTCTTCGCCCACACAGAACGTTCCTCCAAAACCACAACATTCGTCGGCGCGGTCGAGTGGGATGAGTTCCAACCCTTGTACAAGACTGAGAAGGTGTTGGGGTTTGGAGAATCCCGGGGCGATGAGCTCCGACATCTGCGAAGTGTGCAAGCCACGCTGTCCATGACAACTTTGATGAAGGCCTACTTTGTGTGGGAAGCGCGCCGGCAATTTGTCGATCTTCAGCACGTCGGTCAGAAATTCGGTGAGCTCCAGGATGTGGCTGCGGATGTGTGCGGCCTCGGCTTCGCGTTTTTCAACGTGGAGGTGGTCTTTAATGTGGAGGGTGCAACTGCCCGAGGGGGAGACGATGTAGTCGTAGCCGGAGAAATTTTCAACAAACAGGTTGTTACAGTTTGTCGCGAGATCTTCGAAGCCCGAGTTGGCCATGGGCTGGCCGCAGCAGGTTTGTTTTTCGGGGTAGTGTACCTCGACGCCGAGTTTTTCGAGTAACTGCAGCGTGGCGATGCCTACCTGCGGATAGAACTGGTCTACATAGCACGGTATAAAAATGGCGACCTTCATTTCAGTTCGTGTTTTCAACGGTAGCGGTAACGCTACCTTGGGGTAAGTATAGGAGTTATTTGCAAAGTTTGCATCCTTTACGATCCTTTTCTATGGCGTTTTGATAGTTTTTTTGAGGGGTGTCTTCGCGATGGGATCATAAAGATATTTTTGGGGATTCGGGCTTGCCGGTGATGGTGAGTTGGTTTGGGGTGTTCGGCCAGGGATAGGAGTGGAAAGCCCGGAGTGCGGTGAGAAAGGGAGTGTGATTTGTTGGTGAGACACCAACAAATGGGTAACCGGGTTTCGAGAATGGAGTGGCAAAGGGGTTGGCCGGACTTGGAACGGATAGCCCGGCCCGAGGCCTCCGAGGGGGCCGCACGGTAATCATTGTCGATGTGTAGGCCTACAACAGTGGCTCCAATATTTTGAGTACGTTTTTGGCTACGATCTTGTGGCCTTCCACGTTGGGGTGGATGCCGTCGGAATTGTTGAGCTTTTCGTTGCCGGCCACATCCTGCAGTATGAAGGGGATAAGCGCAGCCTTGTTTTTCTTGGCCAGGTCGGGGAAGATCTTTTGGAATTTAGTGGTGTAGTCGGGCCCCATGTTGGGCGGCACCATCATGCCGGCCACGATGATCTTAACGGCAGGGTTTTTCGCTTTCATTTTGTCGATGATGGCCTGCAGATTTTTTTCCGTTTGGTCCAGCGGGAGGCCACGCAATCCATCGTTTGCACCCAGTTCCAGCACCACGATGTCGATGGGCTGACGCAGCACCCAATCCAGGCGCGCCAGCCCTCCGGCGGAGGTTTCGCCGCTGAGGCCGGCGTTAATCACTTTGACCGCTTTGCCATCGGCGGTTAGTTTCTTTTGGATGAGGGCCGGGAAGGCTTCCTCGACCGACAATCCGTTACCAGCGGTAAGGCTGTCGCCATAAAAAAGAATTACTTTCGCGGGGGGAGGGGCCGTAAAGAAGGCCATCACTAAAATAATCAACATCTTTTTTACGACCATATCTTTGAACTCCGTTGTGTTTACGTTTAAACTGAAACAATTTTACGGTAATAACGCTTTAGTTTCATTATTGATACAACAAAAATCATGTCAACCATTCTTCAGGCAGAGCATTTAACAAAAACCTACCGGTCGGCCGACAAGCAACTGACGGTGCTGGACGATGTGTCGTTTTCGGTGAACGAGGGAAATTCCTTGGCCATTATCGGTCCTTCCGGGAGTGGTAAGACCACGTTGCTGGGATTGTGCGCAGGGTTGGACACACCCTCGTCGGGCGCCATTTCGGTGATGGGCTTCAAGCTCAACGCCATGAGCGAGGACGACCGGGCCTATTTGAGGAACCAGTATGTGGGCTTTGTCTTCCAGAATTTTCAACTGTTGTCCACCTTGACGGCGCTGGAGAACGTGATGGTGCCGCTGGAACTTCGCGGCGTGCGCGATGTGGCCTCCAAGGCCCAGGAGTTGCTGGGCAGGGTTGGGTTGGCCGACCGGTCGCATCATTACCCCTCGCAGCTTTCGGGTGGCGAACAACAACGCGTGGCCATTGCCCGCGCCTTTATTACCGACCCCAAGATCTTGTTTGCCGACGAGCCCACCGGAAACCTGGACGAAGAGAATGCCCACTCCGTGACGGAGCTATTGTTTGGCATGAACAAAGAGAACGCCACAACTTTAGTGCTGGTGACCCACAACCTCGAACTTGCCCAGCGCACGCAACGCATCTTGCGCATGCGGGGAGGAAAATTGGTGGAGGAGATCCACCAGATGCAGACCGCCTGATCCCGCCGCTATGATCGAATACATCATCAAACTGAAACGGGAAACGCGTTCCATCTTTAAAGACCGCTGGGTTTGGCGAATGGCCTGGCGCGATGCCCGCCACAATTTTTCGCGACTCCTGCTCTTTGCCTCTTCGCTGGTGACGGGTATCGCAGCCGTGGTGGCTTTGGATTCATTTAACCACACCTTGCAAAACGACATCGATCGCAATGCCAAGGAACTCATCGGCGCCGACCTGGTTGTGAACGGTGATAAAAAATTTGACGGCAAGATCATCGCCGCATTCGACTCCACGAAACTGGAACAAGCCAACGAGGCTGATATGGCGTCGATGGTGTTGTTTTTGAACAACGGGCAGTCCCGGTTGATCCGGCTTGTGGCCTTATCGGGACCCTTTCCTTTTTATGGTCAGATAAAAACAAAGCCGGCCAATATTTATGAGAAAGTGAAGGAGGGCCATTTCGCGATGATGGACGAGACGCTGGCGAGTCAATATGAAGTTAGCTCGGGAGATTCTATCCGCATTGGGCAAAGCATCTTGGAAGTAGCAGGTGTCGTCACGGAAATTCCCGGTGGAGGTGGCATTATGGCGTCGTTCACGCCGTCGGTGTACATTTCGATGAACGCGTTGGACTCGACGAAGCTGGTGCAATACGGCAGCCGCGTGAATTACAAACGTTTCTTCAAAACCAGCAGCGACGCGCAGACCGAGGACATGATCAAACAACTCGACCCGGTCATAAAACGGGCCGGCTACTCTTATGAGACGGTACAGCGAAGGAAGGAGGGGTTGGGGCAAGGCTTTCTCTCCATCTACCGGTTTTTTTCACTGCTGGCGTTTGTCGCGTTGGTGTTGGGCTGCATTGGGGTGGCCAGTTCGGTGCACATCTATGCGCGTGAGAAACGCGAAGAAGTGGCCGTGTTGCGTTGTGTGGGATCGTCGGGGTGGCAGGCATTCAATATTTATTTCATCCAGATCTTTGTATTGGGCATTTTGGCCAGCATCGTTGGTGCAGCTATAGGGGTGGGCATTCAGCAGGTGTTGCCGTATTTCCTAAAAGGATTTATCCCATTTGAGGTAGGCTTCTCGTTGTCGTGGCCCTCGCTGTTGATGGGGTTGGTCATTGGGACGCTGGTGTCGGTGTTGTTTTCCATACTGCCGTTGATATCGGTGCGTTTTGTTCCGCCGCTCACCGTGTTGCGCTCCGGGCCCGAGACCGCGGGAAGATTTTCGAAGACGCGCATCGTCACCCTCATTCTCATTGCCCTCTTCCCCATGGGCTTTGCGGCCTATCAAACCAAAAACTTGCTCACCGGATTGTTCTTCTTTCTGGGACTTGTGTTGGCATTGGCCTGTCTTGCCTTGGTGGCGGCAGGGTTGTTATATGCGGTGCGTAAATTTTTCCCTTCCCGCGCCGGATTCATTGTACGACACTCATTGTCGAGCCTGTTCCGTCCCAACAATCAAACCCGCGTCCTCATGGTCACGATCGGGCTGGGCGCTTTTATTATTTCGATCCTGAACATCGTCGAGGAAAGCATGCTCGGCCAGGTGGAGTTTACGGGACAAGAAAATCAGTCGAACACCATTCTTTTCGACATACAACCCTCGCAAAAAGAAGGTGTGCTAAAATTGATGGAAGACAATAAATTAAAAGTAAATCAAGTGGTCCCCATCATTACTTGCCGTCTCAACGAACTCAAAGGCAAGCCGACGGATATACTGCAAACTGACACTACCGATAAAATTCCCAACTGGGCGCTGACACGCGAATACCGCGTGACGTATCGCGACAGCCTGACCCATTCGGAGGAATTGGTGAAAGGGGAGCTGCAGCATAAAAAGAACGGCAAGGATTCCATTTGGGTAACGATTTCGGAAGGCATGGAAGAGTCGCTGGATGTGAAGTTGAACGACTCGCTGGTGTTCGATGTGCAGGGTGTGCTCATGAAAGTGCGCATTGCCGGCATACGGAAAGTGGATTGGCCGAAGGATCCCCCCAACTTTATCTTCGTGTTCCCCAAGGGTGTGTTGGAAGATGCCCCCCAGATCTTTGTGACGGCGACGCGCATCAACGAGCAACAGCAAGCCAATGCGTTCCAGCAGCAGTTGGTGACACAGTATCCCAATGTTTCATTGATCGACCTGCGGCTTATTCTAAGCACTGTGAATGGATTGTTCGACAAGCTTGGATTGGTCGTTCGTTTTCTGGCGTTGTTCAGCATCATCACGGGACTTATTGTGCTGGCCGGGGCCGTTATCAACAGCAAGTTTTTGCGCATCCGTGAAAATGTGCTGCTGCGTACCATCGGTGCACGCACCTGGCAGATCACGAAGATCACGTTGATCGAATACGCTTGGCTCGGATTATTTTCGGCGCTGACGGGGATGATCTTGTCGCTGGGTGGCGGATGGCTGCTGACCAAGTTCTTTTTCGAGATCACCTTTGCGTTTGATGCGGCCGAGCTGGCGATCATTGCGTTTGGAGTGGTTGTGCTCACGGTGCTGATCGGGTGGTTCAATTCGCGGGAAGTGATCAGCACGCCGCCCTTGCAGGTATTGCGGAAGGAAGGCTGATTTCGGCCGCAAGGCGCTGAGATTCAAGGAGGACGCAAAGTTTTGGCTGGTCTTTGATGGCGGGGCGGTTAGAATCTTCGGGTTTAACTGTTAGCTTTGTGGCCCTAAATTGTAATGTCTTGAACTACCTGTCTGCTGAGCTGATTGCCAAAACGTATAATGACCGTTGGTTATTTAAAGAAGTGTCTTTGGGCATATCCCAAGGCGAAAAGCTGGCCCTGGTGGGGAATAACGGCGTTGGGAAATCCACTTTGTTGAAAATTCTGACCGGCGAGGTCCAGACCGATGCCGGAAAAGTGGGTATCCGGGATGGCATTCGCCTGGGTTTCCTCACCCAGCAGCCCTCGGTGGATGGAAACCTTACCGTAAAAGACGTTCTCTTCAGCGACGACAACGAGGTCGCCAAGGTTGTAAAGGAATACGAAGATTGCCTGCACCACCCCGATACATCCGGCGATCGCATGCAGGCCGTGCTGGAGCGAATGGAGGAATTGAACGCCTGGGATTATGAAAACAAGGTTCACGAGATCATCGAAAAGTTGGGCGTGCCCGACATCGATAAAAAATTCGGCGAACTCTCCGGTGGACAAAAGAAAAGAATATTTCTCGCCCAGCTCTTGTTGCTGGAGCCCGACCTCATCATCATGGATGAGCCGACCAACCACCTTGACCTGACGGCCATTGAATGGTTGGAGAATTATTTGTCGGGCCAGAATATAACGCTCATCATGGTTACCCACGACCGCTACTTCCTTGACAATGTGGCCACCGAGATCATTGAACTCGACCGCGGGCAACTCTTCCGCTATAAAGGCAACTACGCCTACTTCCTGGAGAAAAAAGCAGAACGCGAAGAGATCCTGAAAGTGGAAGTGACCAAGGCACGAAATCTCTTAAAGAAAGAATTGGAATGGATGCGGCGTCAACCCCGTGCCCGGGGCACGAAGGCAAAGTATCGGGTTGATGCATATTATGAACTCGAGAAAAAAGCATCGCAGGATCTGAAGAAAGACAGGCTTGAGCTTGACATGAAGGAAGCGCGCCAGGGCGGGAAGATCCTGGAGGTGGAGCATATTTCCAAGAAGTATGCCACATTACCTATCGTGAACGACTTCTCGTATGTGT
>CBIHQM010000168.1:0-12923 GCA_966211885.1 uncultured Chryseolinea sp. | reverse complement strand
CATCGTCGGAGCCGGAATTAAGCGCCAGCCCGGCGAAGGTGGTGACGTTTGCCGAAGCATCCATTTTGCGGATGATGTGCGACCAATAGTCGGTGATAAACCAGGTGGCGCTGTTTTTTGATTTTACGATGCCCGTGGGGTAAAAGAATCCTGCTCCCACGCCGAAAGGTCCGGCGCCATGACCATCACTGATATCGCCTTGTCCATTGGTGTTTCCGGCCCAGGTCTGCACCATCAGGACCTGGCTGCCGGCTGGTATTTTTCGGATCACGTTGTTTTGGGTGTCGGCCACATATACGTCGCCCGTATTTTCATCGACGGAAACACCTGAGGGCGAATTGAATTGTGCGGAGGCAAACGGTCCGTCTACGGGTCCGGTCAGGGAGCGCGTGCCACTTCCTGCAAAAAGCAAAAGTCCCGACGGCGTGAGTTTCATGATCCTGTTGTTGGCCTGGTCTGCAACGAGCAGGTTGCCGCTCACGTCGATCGCAAGGCCTCTCGGCAAATTCAGCGTAGCCGAACCCAACGGCACAGTGGACACGGTGACCGTCAGTGTCGAAAGCGGCGTGACGGTGAACACCGGTCCCTCGGCAAAATCTCCACCGACGCCAACCGTTATGGTTCCCGTAGTGGCCCCGTTAGGTACCGTCACTTTGAGCGTTGTCGCCGTTGCCTCCGTGACTTGTGCGGCAACACCATTGAATTTTACAACATTGACCGACGGATTGCTATCGAATCCTGAACCGGTGATGACAACCGGGGTGCCCACATTTCCAGAGGCTGGATCGTAGGAGATGACCGTTAAGGTTGCAGCGACATCAAAGTGAATACCGGCGGAAGTCTTTCCATTTACCGTCACGGTGACATTACCGCTGGTCGCGCCGGTTGGAACGGTCACCGTCAGGGAAGTGGCTGTAGCGTTGGTGACGGTAGCTGTCGTGCCGTTGAACTTGACCGTGTTTTGTGAGGACGTTGTACTGAAGCCGGTGCCGGATAGGGTGACAGTTGATCCAACTTTTCCCGACGTGGGCGCGATGCTGCTGAGCGTGGGAGCTGTGGCGGCCACCACGGTGAACATCGATCCCGTAACCGTCTTGTCGGCAACCTGAACACTTACCGTCCCCGTTGTGGCGTTGGCGGGTACCGTGACAACCAACTGTGTAGCAGTCGCACTCTTTACAACGGCTGAGGCACCATTGAACTTCACAATATTCTGCGCGGCACTTGTGCTGAATCCTGTGCCGGTGAGGGTAACATCAACACCTGTCGGACCTGATGCAGGGTTGATGCTGGTTATCGTGAGCGATGAAGGCTGCGTGACCGTGAACACCGGGCCGGCAACCTCTTTTCCTCCCGTAGAAACTTTCACCACGCCTGTGGTTGCCGAAGCGGGGACGGTGGCGATCAATTGATTTCCGGTGGCCAGCGTGATCGTAGCGGGCACGCCGTTGAACGTAACGGTGTTGGCCGTCGTGGTGGTGCTGAAACCTATCCCGGCGATCGTGACCATGGTTCCTGCCGGTCCCTGTGTGGGCGAGAGGGAGGCAATGCTGAGCGGGGTGATCTCTTCGTGATCTTTGGAACAATGATCCCATAAGGCCATCGCGATGATCATCCAAAATGATAAGGATAGCCCTGTTTTTAATCGTTGAGGGAAAGGAGGCGATGTTTTGCTTTGCATGGTATTTCAGTTTGCCACCAAGAGTAGCGGGTGAGACTGAAATAGAATTGCAGTTTCAGATCATGAACGACAAATGTGCTGTCGAGTGCGCCGGGATAGATCAGAGGACTTTGAACGGCTGTATTTTTTTGTTATGCATTAGAATAATTGTCTAACGCGAAATTGCTCCAAAGAATCTTCTAAAAAGAAAAAACCCCGGGAACCACCCCGGGGCTTCAAACCAAACCCCTCAACCAACACATCCGCTTCCCGACCGAAGCCGGGAAGGGAATCACCAATCCTTAAACCAATTATTTAACAACTTCAGCGGCTTCAAGGTTCTCAAAAACGAAATCTGTTTCGTTTTTCAGGTCAATAAAAATGACCGAATCTTTCTGAACCTTGCCCGCCAGGATTTGTTTGGACAGTTCATTCAGGATTTCGCGCTGCATCACCCGTTTTAGCGGCCGTGCCCCAAATTGCGGGTCGTAGCCCAACTTGGCCATCCGGTCGCGGGCACTGTCTGAAATCTCTATTTTCACGCCGGCTTCTTCCAGGCGTTTAACGATCAATCCCACCTGGATGTCGACGATCTTGCGAATATCTTTCTGACTGAGCGGCCGGAACATGATGATCTCATCGATCCGGTTCACGAACTCGGGGCGCACAGACTTCCGCAATAACGCCAGCACTTCGTCTTTTGTATCTTCGAGCACGTCGAAATAATTTTCGGGCGTGATCTTTTCAAAGTTTTCCTGGATCAGCTGCGAGCCGATGTTGGTGGTCATGATGATGATCGTGTTCTTGAAGTTGGCCACGCGACCTTTGTTGTCGGTCAACCTTCCTTCATCCAAAACCTGCAGCAGGATGTTGAACACATCGGGATGTGCTTTTTCGATTTCGTCCAGCAAGATCACCGAGTACGGCTTCCTGCGAACGGCCTCTGTCAGTTGTCCACCTTCATCATAGCCCACGTAGCCGGGAGGCGCGCCAATGAGACGGCTCACGCTGTGGCGTTCCTGGTATTCGCTCATGTCGATGCGCACCATGGCGCTGTCGTCGTTGAACAAAGAGTCGGCCAGCGCTTTCGACAATTCGGTTTTGCCTACACCGGTGGTTCCCATGAAGATGAACGAACCGATGGGGCGCTTGGGATCTTGCAACCCGGCGCGGCTTCTGCGCACGGCGTCGCTGAGAGCCGTAATGGCTTCTTCCTGGCCGGCCACGCGTTTGCTCAATTCATCTTCGAGGTGCAGCAATTTTTCGCGCTCGCTTTGCAGCATTTTGGAGACGGGGATGCCCGTCCATTTTGCCACCACCTCGGCAATGTCTTCGCTATCGACTTCTTCTTTCAGCAGGTTTTTTTCACCCTGCATGGCCTTCATCTTTTCTTCGGCTTCGACCAGGCGCTTTTCGGCTTCCGTGATCTTGCCATAGCGAATCTCGGCCACCTTGCCATAGTCGCCGGCTTTCTCGGCTTGTTCGGCCTCGAATTTCAGCTTGTCTATACTTTCTTTTTCCTTTTGGATGCCGTGTACCACTTGCTTTTCGCTTTCCCATCGGGCCTTTAGCGAATTGCGTTCTTCCGACAGCTCGGCAATTTCCTTGCTCAGCAAGTGTTCCTTCTCTTTATCTTTTTCACGACGGATGGCCTCACGCTCGATTTCCAATTGCATGATCTTGCGATTGAGTTCGTCGAGTTCTTCGGGAAGCGAATCCATTTCCAGGCGTAGCTTCGATGCGGCTTCGTCCATCAAGTCGATGGCCTTGTCGGGGAGGAAGCGGTCGCTGATGTAGCGGCTGGACAGTTCCACCGCTGCGATGACGGCGTCGTCTTTGATGCGCACGCCGTGGTGAAGCTCGTATTTATCCTTGATACCGCGCAGGATGGAGATGGAGTCTTCCACAGAGGGCTCGTCCACCATCACCGATTGGAAGCGGCGTTCCAGCGCCTTATCTTTTTCGATATATTTTTGATACTCTTTTAACGTCGTGGCGCCGATCGCATGGAGTTCGCCGCGGGCCAATGCGGGTTTGAGCAGGTTGGCCGCATCCATGGCGCCTTCGCCACCGCCTGCACCGATGAGGGTGTGGATCTCGTCGATGAACAAAATGATCTGGCCGTTGGCATCGGTCACTTCCTTGATCACGGCCTTGAGGCGTTCTTCAAACTCGCCTTTATATTTTGCACCCGCCACCAGCAAGCCCATGTCGAGCGACACGAGGATCTTGTCTTTCAGGTTTTCGGGGACGTCACCGTCCACAATGCGTTGGGCCATGCCTTCCACGATGGCGGTTTTGCCCACGCCGGGTTCGCCCAGCAGGATGGGGTTGTTCTTTGTGCGCCGGGAAAGGATCTGCAACACGCGGCGGATCTCTTCGTCGCGGCCAATCACCGGGTCGATCTTGCCTTGTTTGGCCAGGTCGTTCAGGTTTTTGGAGTAGCGTTCCAGCGACTTGTATTTTGCTTCCGCATTTTGATCGGTCACGCTGGCGCCCCCGCGCAGTTCTTTGATGGCCTTGATCAACGACGACCGTTCCAATCCGGCATCTCTCAGCACGGAAGAAACTTTGTCCTTAGACGCCAACAAAGCGAGCAGCAGGTGCTCCACGGCAATAAATTCGTCCTTGAACTCGCGCAGCTCCTTTTCAGCGTTTTGCAACACCGTGTTGCTAGCCGACGACAAATAGGGCTGCTGCCCCTGAACATGGGGGTATGAATTCAACAGGTCCTCCAGTTTGTTGTGCAGGATGGTTTCGCTAACGTTCAGCTTTTTAAAGAGATAATTGGAAACGTTTTCGTCCGTTTCCAGGATAGCTTTCAGAATGTGCCCGGGTTCGATGGCCTGTTGCTGTTTGGCCATGGCGATCTCTGCCGACTTTTGCAGGGCCTCCTGGGACTTTATAGTAAATTTTTCGAAGTTCATAATCGTAGGTCTCCGCCTTTGCTTATCAAAATGCTAACCATATAAATGATACTGCTATTTTCGGAAATTTTGACATTTAATTAATAGCTTTAATCGCGGCAAATCGGCCATACTGACCTTAAAAATGTCAAAACGTTCTACAACACTAGCCAACCATTTTCCCGCTGCCTGTATCGCAGAAGTGTCGTGGGAGGTCTGCAACCAGGTGGGAGGGATCTACACCGTTATCCGCTCGAAGGCGCCCGCCATGGTGAAGCATGCCAACGGCCCGTATTGCATGGTCGGTCCTTATGTAAACAAAAATATTCAGGCAGAGTTAGAGCCACTTGACGATTCACAGGATGTATTTGGACAAGCCGCGGCCATTCTGCGAAAAAAAGGATTCGACGTGCTCTATGCCGAATGGCTCGTGACGGGTAAGCCCCGGGTGGTATTGCTCAATCCCAACGCCGTCCAGGATAAGTCGCTCAGCGTCGTGAAATACCTGCTCTGGAAAAACCACGGCATCAGCACGCCCGCCGACAACGCATTGATCAACCAGGTGATCTTGTTCGGCTACCTGGTGAAGCTCTTTTTTGATGAGTTGGTGAAACTTGTCGATCCCGAACACCCCATCATCGCGCACTTTCACGAATGGATGGCGGGTCTGCCCATCCTCGACATCAAGAAGGAGCGCATGCCCATCAAGACGATCTTCACCACGCACGCCACACAGTTGGGCCGGCACCTCGCCATTAACTCGCCCTTGTTCTATGCGCACTTGCCGTTTTTTAAATGGGAAGAAGAAGCGAAACGCTTTGGCATCGAAACGGAGGCCAAGATCGAAGTGAGCTGCGCGCAACAAGCCGATGTGCTCAGCACCGTGAGCGAAGTAACGGCCCGTGAATGCCGGCACCTGTTGCACCGGAAACCCGAGGTGGTGGTGCCCAACGGCCTGAACATCGAGCGTTTCGAAGCGTTGCATGAATTTCAAAACCAGCACGTCATGAACAAGGAGGAGATCCATCGTTTTGTGATGGCCCACTTCTTCCAATCCTATTCCTTTGACCTCGACAAAACGCTCTACTTTTTTACATCGGGCCGGTATGAGTACAAGAACAAAGGTTTCGATCTCACCATCGAGGCCTTGCAACGTTTGAATGCCCGTCTCAAAAAAGAGAAGTCAGACATCACCGTGGTCATGTTCTTTGTCACCCGTCGCGACTTCAGCAACATCCGTCCCGAAGTGCTGCAATCAAAAGCCATGATGCAGGAAATTTTCCAGACCACGGCGGCCATCCAGCAACAAGTGGGCAAGCGGTTGTTCTATCAAAGCACGGTGCAAGACGACAACCATCTTCCCGACTTGAATACGTTTGTAGATGAATATTGGAAGCTCCGCTACCGGCGCACGCTGCAGGCCTGGAAAACAAAAAAGAATCCGTTGGTGGTCACCCACCGGCTGATCAACGAAGACCAGGATGAAGTGCTGCAAGCGCTTCAGGCAAAAAAACTATTGAACAACGCCGACGACCCGGTGAAGGTTGTCTATCATCCCGATTTTATCAACGTGAGCAGCCCGCTCTTTGGAATGGACTACAACCAGTTCGTTCGGGGATGTCACCTTGGAATTTTCCCCAGCTACTATGAACCTTGGGGCTACACGCCCCTGGAATGCATGGCCAGCGGAATACCTTCGGTGACCAGCGACCTTTCCGGCTTTGGCGATTATATTCTACACCACATTGAAGAGCCCGAGAAATACGGATTGTTTGTGATCGAACGCGGCAAGCGAACCTTCGATTGGTCGGCCGGTCAACTAACCGATGTGATGTACGGCTTCCTGATGCAGTCCATGCGCGAACGGATCATGCAGCGCAACAACGTAGAAAACAATTCCTCGATCTTTGACTGGACCAACCTGATCAAACACTACAAAGAAGCCTACGTGCTGGCCATGAAAAACCAATCTTAATTGGAGGCCCCTTAACCGTTTTTATCTCTGTGTCTTTGCTCCTTTCCTGCTCGCTGAAAGACTATTTTTTTTCGCTGCCAGTTTTTTCGCACTAGCCTTTGCCTCCTTCAAAGCCCTTGTCGCCTCATTCTCCTCCATCCGGGCCTTCACAATGCTTTTCACCAACGCCGCAGGAAGCACCTTGTCCAACGGAAAACGTATGGTCCCCGTCGCCGTCTCGTACCCTGCTATTTCCTTTTCAAAGCGCTTCAAAACGGAATTACTCATCACATAAAACCCACAATGATTCTTAAACGCCCCGAACCCAACAAGCCAATCCACTTGCCGATACACTACAATCCCATACCGAATGATCTCCTCCGCCTTCGGTGCCGCCGCCCGAATCGACCTCCGCAGTTTCTCCAACGTCACCTGAACATTCTCCGGTAGCCCATCCAAATATTCATCGGCGGTCTTAATCCCAGTTTTCATCGTCCTACTCATGATGCCTGAATTTTAATTGACAATAAAAAAGCTAACTAACTGCTGAGCCCAAGCTCCTATTCTGGCTCCTGCTCCTGGATTCTGGCTCCTGACTCACGTTCTAGGCAACACCACTTCCCTATTAAATTTATTCCGATAATCCACCGGCGAAAGCCCCGCTACTTTCTTAAACACATCGCGAAACGCCTTCGAGTCCGTATAGCCCACATCATACATGACCTCGTTCACTGTTTTCCTTCCCGACTCCAATTGTTTTTTTGAAGCTTCGATCTTCACCCGCTGAATGTATTCCACCACGGTGTTGCTGGTGGCTTTTTTGAACCGTCGCTCCAACGTCCGGCGGCCGATGCCAAATTCTTCGGAGAGCTGGTCGATGGAGATCTTGTCGGGCACGTGGCCTTCGATGAATTCCTGGACTTTGACGATCTCGGGGTCGTCGTGGATCTTTTGACCTTTGAAGATGCTGAAAGGCGATTGGCTGTCGCGGCTGATGTCGAGCACGAAGAATTTGGAGGCGAGGATGGCCATTTCGCGGTTGGTGTACTTTTCGACGAGGTAGAGGAGGAGGTTCCAATAGGAGTTGGCGCCGCCGCTGGAATAGAGACCGTTTTGTTCGGTGATGATCTTGTTGTCGACCAGGGTTACTTCGGGGAACATTCCGCGGAACTCATTGACGTATAGCCAATGCGTTGAGCAGGTCTTGCCATCGAGGAGCCCGGTGGAGGCGAGGAGGAAGGCGCCCAGACAGAGGCTGGCCACTTCGGCGCCGTTTTTATATTGTTGTGTGATCCACGGCAGAAATTCCTGGTTCAGTTTAATGGCATTGGCCAGGTTTCCGCTGATGGCGGGCACGATGATGAGGTCGGCTTGCTTGGCGGTCTTGAGGGTGGCGTCGGTGTGGATGGAGATGAGGCCATCGCTGAGCTTCACCTCCTTGGTGAGGCCTACGAGCTGCACGTTGAACAAGGGTGGTTGGCCGGAGCTTTTGATGAACTCGTTCACGGCCGTGAACATGTAACGCGGGTCTACGATGGCGGCCGAAACGGCGGTTTCGGGAACCAGGATCCATACATTTTTCATGGGGTTGTCATTTAATGTTTTTGGGGATAATCGTTCATCCTTAAACCAAAGGTAAAATGTCATCTTGTCGCAATCAACCCTTTAGATTGTCGTATTTACACTATTTGGAGTCATTTTTTGACAAAAAAGTGAGCCGGGAGCCAGGCATGGCCAAAAAAATCCGAGGGCAGAGTTTGCCGGGTTGACTTTTAGATGATGAAGTAGTCGTGGCTTTTCTTTTTTTCTCTTTGGAAAATCTTGAGCCAACGTGAGCGATGCTGGGCACACATTTTTTTGGAAGATCTGCGAATAAATGTCCATCCTAATCCCACTGTCGTAATAGACCCTTCAGATTGTCGCTTTCACACTAAGCAGGGAAGATTTCCGGGCGGTAGGTTTGTATTGTTGAAGAGAGGTCTAAAATGAAAATTTCTCTTCAACCGTGATGGGCAAAACGCGATGCTCTTGCCTGGAAAAAACGAAAGTGCTATAAAAGAAATAAACCTACTAAAGATGAAAACACAGATCAATGCTTATCTCAACTTCAACGGCCGGTGCCGTGAAGCGATGACCTTTTATCATGATTGCCTCGGTGGCGACCTCCTCTTGCAGAAGGTCTCCGAATCGCCCATGGCGGCGCAAATGCCTTCGGAGGAAGGGGCCAAGATATTGCACGGAATGCTCACGCACGACAGTATTGTGTTGATGGGCTCTGACATGATGGGAGCCGGGTTGGTGAATGGCAACGGGGTGACGTTGTGTTTGAATTGTGGCAGTGATGAGGAGATCAATGTTTTTTTTGACAAGCTAAGCAATGGGGGGAAGGTGAGGACGCCGTTGCATCAATCGTTTTGGGGGAGTTTGTATGGGGAGCTGACGGATAAGTTTGGGATGAATTGGATGTTTAATTATTCGAAGAATTGAGTTTTGTTTGGATTTGTATATCCATGCCGTTGACTTGCGAAATGTTTATTGATACCAGATCGTTGATCCCCCGCGACGCTTGTTGGTGAAGAACACCAACAAGGGCGGTTGGATGTCCGTGTGGGTGATCCCTTGCGATGCTTTGTTGGTGGGACACCAACAAAGGGGTGTGGGGTGTTGTTTGGAATGGATCAAAGGATGTTGTTGTGGGGAAATTTTTGGGTGGTCTTGGAAATCGTTGGGAGAAACAGCACCTTCACTTGCAGGCATTCCTTATCGTCAAACTAAACGTACGTTCGTGTGAATACATCTTTTTCGCAACCTCTTCCGAAGGCTTATTCGCAGATTGAAGAAGCTACCAAGGCGTCTGGATTTACGATGGCTTCCGATTTGCTTACGGGCTCACTTTTGGGGACGTTGGCGGCGTCGAAGCCGGGTGGGAAATTTTTGGAGATGGGTACGGGTACGGGACTTTCTACTTCGTGGCTATTGAGCGGCATGGATCAGAGCGCTACGCTGATCTCGGTGGACTATGATCCGAAGTATATTGCTATTGCTGAAAAATTCCTCGGCGACGATAAGCGCCTTTCGCTGGTGACGGCCGATGGCGGCGAATGGATTGATGCCAACAGCCGCCTGCGTTTTGATTTCATTTTTGCCGATACGTGGCATGGCAAGTACCTGATGCTGGACGAGACCCTGGCCATGTTGAACAAGGGCGGTTTTTACATCATCGACGATATGTTGCGACAGCCGAATTGGCCGGAGGGGCATCACGAAAAAGTGACCAAACTGATTGCTGCGCTGGAGGCACGGCAGGATCTTTTCCTGACAAAACAGGTTTGGTCCACGGGGATTATTATTGCGGTGAAAAAATAACGCTTTGTTCCTTCCCGGCCAGCGACCTTTCTTGCGGCGATGTTAGGTCTTGACTTTTGTGGCCACTCATCCTATTTTCTCCATTCGTAAGAAGAAAAAACTTATCTTTCACAACGATCAAAACCCAAGATATTACTATGCAAACCTCACGCAGAGATTTTCTAAAAAAAGGAGCGCTGGCCCTTGCCGGCACCTCGCTGCTCTCGCAGACCCTGTTGGCCAAGGCCAAAGTGGAGATGACGGGCGTTCAGCTCTATTCTATACGCGACCAGATGAAGGCCGACCCGCTGGGCACATTGAAACAACTGGCTTCCTACGGATACAAGTATGTGGAACACGCCAACTACGTGGAGCGCAAATTCTACGGGCATTCGGCAAAGGACTTCAAGAAAGTGCTCGACGACCTGGGTCTTAAAATGCCCAGCGGTCACACCGTGATGGGTAAAAAACACTGGGACGATGCGAAAAAAGATTTCACGGATGCTTGGAAGTATACCGTGGAAGATGCCGCCACCGTGGGACAAAAATATGTGATCAGCCCCTCGCTGGAAGAAGGTCTTCGCAATTCTGCAGACGACCTGAAGCATTTTATGGATGTGTTCAACAAATCGGGCGAGCTTTGTCAGAAGTCGGGCATGAAGTTCGGTTATCACAACCACGACTTTGAGTTTAGTGTGAAGATGGACGGCAAGACCATGTATGACGTCATTCTCCAAAGTACCGATCCCAAGCTGGTGATGCAGCAGCTGGACATTGGCAACCTGTACAACGGTGGTGCGAAGGCGATCGACATTGTGCGCCAGTATCCCGGCCGTTTCGAGTCCATGCACGTGAAGGATGAAATTCTGGCCTCTGGCGGTCACGAAAAATATGAGAGCACCATTTTGGGCGCGGGCATTGTGAACACCAAGGAAGTGATCGACCTGGGAAGGAAGTCGGGCGGTACGACGCTGTTTATTATTGAACAGGAATCCTACCAGGGCAAGACACCCCTCGACTCGGTGAAGGAAGACCTGGCGATCATGAAGAAGTGGGGCTATTGATACGGACGACGATGAAGAAAATAATCAGTATGTTTTTCGCCACCGCCCTGCTCGCCACGTTGGCCGGCACACAGGCATCAGCCCAAGTCAAACCCACCGCACCGGTATTGCGTCATGTCGTGATGTTTAAGTTCAAGGATGATGCTGCGCCGGCCGATGTAAAGAAAGTGGAGGATGCCTTTCGCGCGCTCGCCGGCAAGATCAAACTCATCAAGGACTTCGAATGGGGCAAGAACTCCAGCCCGGAGGGTCTCAACCAGGGCTTGACGCATGTCTTCCTGGTGACCTTTGCCAGCGACAAGGATCGCGATACCTACCTGACACATCCCGATCATCAGGCGTTCGTGGAAGTCTTAAAACCACACCTCGACAAAGTGACCGTGCTGGACTACTGGGCCGGTAAATGAAAAAGGATGAGTATCTCTCGCTAAATTTTTAACAGAGACACAAGGAACGCAAAGTTTGCCCCGAGTCAAGCTTTGCGTTTTTCTTTGCGCCTTAGCGTCTCCCTTGGCTCGCCGGAGCTTTAGCGGAGGCGAGGCGGTTAAAACGAGACTATTGGATGTGTGATTAAAGTACAGTAGTTTTCCGTCGAACTAAAACCTGTTGCTCATGGAATTTTGTTGCCGTTCTGTGAAGTCTATAAAGTATGTGCTGCTTTTTCTTTTCGTTGTCAGCATTTCTTATCAAGCCCATTCTCAGAAGAGAGCGGTTACGTTTTATGACAGCGCCTGGGCGCTTACATCTAAAGAGCGTGGGGTTTATTATCGGGTGGGCATTATTGATACCCTGCGCTATCAGTACTATGGCGAGGTAGCCGAATTCTACAAAAACGGGAAGCGCCTGATGCGGGGTAATTTTAAAGCGAGCATAAAACAGGATACATTCTATTTTTATTATCCCAGCGGACAGTTAGAGACCAAAGGTGTCTATCGAAATAATGTGCGAAAGGGAATTTGGACTAACTACTACGAGTCGGAAAATGTTAAGGAAAGACTTGAGTTCGATGACGAATTTGTGACGGTTAAAGACTACTACGATGAAAATGGCACTCCCAAAGTCGTGGATGGCAATGGTGAATGGAAGGCCGCATACGATGTGGAGCCGACAATGATGCTAGCGATCAAGGGCAGTTTCGTGGCGGGGCGACGGAGTGGTGAGTGGACCTATCAGGTGATCGACAAGGACCATGGCGACACGACCCTGTACTGCACGGAAACTTTTGAGAATGGAAAATTTACGTCTGGAAAAATGTATGCAGGAAACAAGCGTGGGCAACCGATGGATGGCCCTCAAATGTTTATATATCCGGAATTGACGAGAATGAAAAACTGGGGTATATGGTACGCCTCGCCGTATGCCTCACTGGAGGAATATCCCTATCTTCCATTTCTCGAGAATCTCTATGAGGTACCGCCCTCGTTCAAAGGTGGGCTTGCGGCCATGAGCGCGTTCGTCGGCAAAAATCTACACTATCCTTCCATCGCTCGCCAGCAGGTTAAGGAAGGGACCGTATTTGTGACCTTTAGCATTAATGCTGACGGCACGATCGATAAAGAATCGGTTTCCGTTCTCAAATCTGTGTCTCCTCCCCTGGATGCGGAAGCTGTGCGGGTCGTGAAAAAGATGCCGCCCTGGATCCCGGCCACGAAATTGGGAAAACCGGTTCGGTCACAAAGTATGTTGCCGGTAAAATTTCGTTTAGGGTTTTGATGAGGGACTACGATCTTTTCGATCTCTCGTTTCCCGTAATTAGCAGCAAACTTTAATGATTTGATCAATTTCCTGTGCGCGGTTAATGATCATCAAGTGTCCACCACCCTCAATCTTGTAGTCCGCCGTAGTGAACGGGATCAATCTGTCTTTGGTGCCGTGGATATGGATGGCGTTGGCCAACACCGTTTCGTTTGGCCAGTTCACGATCCGGTCGATGGCCCAGCGGAAGAAGGCGATGTTCGTGTCGCGCATGATGGCACGGAGCAAGTCTTTTTCCC
>CBIHQM010000167.1:0-12950 GCA_966211885.1 uncultured Chryseolinea sp. | reverse complement strand
AAACCATTGGATTAACCTCATTTGGGCCGATTTTGAAAAAGTCCCATGTTCCTTTCCGGACGACATCGATCGCGACCGAACGGTTTTCCCCATAGACAGCTAACATAAATCTTAAAAGAAATTTGGATCGTTGTACAAGCCCCAGTCTTTAGACCTGGCCTATGCACACATTATCGTGATTTAACCTTCCTTGAAAAAAGGGGGCGAGTTCAAGACGTTAAAGTGAATAAGCCCGTAGGGCTTCCCCATCATAACGCCCGGTGCAAACCGGGCGAAGCGAGGCCATGTATCTCAACCCTGTAAGGGTTACCCTTTAGGTGCGGGAATCTAATTCGTAGTCGCAAATCTATATTAGTATGAATGTTCTAGGTGCCAAATTGTGTGGGCTCCATCGAAGGTTTGGGGAGTGGTATGCTGAGTACGAGTAAATCAAGATTCAGAAATGTAATGGTGTGAATCGTTATCTGCAAAGAGTACCCACTCGAAAGGTAACCCCGCTGGGGTTGTTATGTATAGTCGCTGTTCGCCCGGTTGCACCGGGCGTTATGATGGAAAAGCCCTACGGGCTTGAGTGCAAATTTTTGCCAGTTCATAGGGAGCTTGGCTCAAGGGTAACCTCTTATCTGGCTATGGGTGCATGCAGTTCCTGGCGTTCTTGCTAACGTAGGTCTGGATTTCGCCTTGTCCAGAGATAAATGTATGCATAGCCAAGCCTTTAGGCTGGGGTTTACCCGCCAATTTTACACAGGGCTTTAGCCCTGAACTCGCGGAGGCCTTGTTGCGGAAAGTGTAGCCTGACTTTTGAGGTCCAGCCTTGCGTTTGTATATTGGGCTATTCAAAATTTTGTCCACCTCCAGGGTTGCAAACTGTTGTTAAGAAATGGAACGACTAAAAAACATTGGAATATATTTTATCATCGGACTCGCTATGCTGGGCATGATCATCATGTACGGTGTTGCGAAAGCCCATACACCACATTTCAACTACGTCTTTTTTGGTATCGGCGCCAGCCTCCTTTTGCCGGCAATTATCGCCATTTACTTTGAAATCCGCGACGCAGAAAAAACAGAAGCCTCCGGACTGAACAACCTCGCAGACTTCAAGAAAAACAGTATCGTAATCCCCGTCGATCTTTATCGATGCACGGTCACCGGAAACTCCTGGACCCAGGTCCGCGAAGAAAAAAACGACAAAGAAATCCTCTTCAACGCACTGATCGGAGACCCTTTCGAAAATCGCAAGACCGACAATATCGCCGTATCCCGCATAAAGTACACCACGACCGTCCAAGGCCAACGCCGCACCTTCACCCGCCCAGTAGCAAAGGACAAAACAACGTTACTGATGCTACTCGAGATGCAAAAGGAAACAAACCTCTACATCGACCGCGACAGCCGATATTATTATTTTGATTTAGAGTTCTTAGAAAAATAACCCCCATCTTCCAGATTCCACCGTTGACTACTGACTACTGCTCCTGGCTCCTAATTTGCAACCATCACCGCGATGTTCACAATCATTCAAAACCCCTCCCCATGCCGATACGAATAAAAGTTCCTCTCCTTTTTCTGCTCGCTCCAGCATTTTTTGCCTGTTCCTCAGACGAAACGTCCCCGTCCTGGACAACCTGGAGCGTGTACGACGCTCCTGCATTTAAAGGGCAATTCCCCTTAGTAGGCGATCCTTCCGTGATAAAAGAAAATGGAATCTACCGCATGTTCTACACCGGCTTCGATCCCAACCGCACACCCCAAGGCCCCGAGATTTGCCAGGCTACTTCAACGGATGGTCTGGCGTGGACAAATGTGAGCGTGAGCGATCCGGTGGAGGGCCGGATGTTGTATACGAACAGCACCACGTGGAGCAATGCTCATGAAACCAGCTTTGCACTAAAATTCAATAACACGTATTTTCTTTATTTTATCGGCTACCAGGATACGGGTGGAGGTGTGTTTAAGTCCGGGCCGGTAAGCCTAGGGTTGGCCACGTCGCCGGACGGAGAAAATTTTACAGCCCGACCCAACCCGGTAATGATCAGCTCTCCCCAGGGATTTGATCGCGACGCGATGGATAGCCCCTCCATCATTCACTACCAGGATTCTCTTTTCATGCTTTATACCGGATATTGTTTTACATCCTGTGGCCCGGTGACGGCACGTCTCCTGGCAGCAACTTCCCTGGATGGTGTCACCTGGTTTAAGAAGCGTGCGCCGGTGATCGACGCGTCCGAAATTCCCTGGGCGTCAAAAGGTGTTGCCGAAGCTGAGATGGTTGCCGGTCCGGATAATTTCTATTATTTGTTTATGACCTCCGTCGACGAACGCCATGTGATTGGTGTGGCCAGGGGCAAAACGCCAATGGGGCCTTGGGAAGTGAATCCCAAACCCATCGTCAACGCCGATAAATTATTTTCTCCGTTGGGCGCCGTGGCTCCTGGGGTGATCATTGAAAACAATCGCGTCAAACTTTGGTATCATGGTTTTACAAAGGATAAAATTCAAATAGGCTACGCGGAGTCGGCGTGGCCTATAAGGAATTGAGGTCTGGGTCTCGCGACGCAAAATGAAACGGTGATGGCGCCAGTGTAATTTTTTCTGCGGTACTAATCTCTCACAAAACGCCCGACAAACGTATCTTTATTCGTTACTACTTCTATCGTATAAATCCCCGTGGCAAAATGAGCGGCGGCTATGCGTTGTGTTCGGAAACCGTTAACGATGCGTGGTTGGATTCGTGGATAAATTTAAACACCGCTTCCACCACGGTCGGCGATTTGAGGTTATGACCAAACCCTTGCGTGGAGAGCAGCGTTGATTTTTTCCAGACCTCGTTAATTTTCACGGCGTAGTGATACGGTGCTTCGTCATCGCCCTCGTCGTGAATGATCAGTCCTTTCTGCGACAGGGAAGCAGCAAATTTCTTTGTGGAAAAATATGCCGGCGGGACTTTATAAGTCTGCTCGAAATATTGATAGATGTGTTTCATGGCCCGGTTGGAAAGCCGCAGCGTGTCTTTGTAGAAGGTCATAAAATCAGAAGCCTCGCCGGGAGGCGCCATCAGGATCACATTGTCCACCGGCAGCGACGGATTGCGAAAGAAGGTGTATATCAATGAGAAGCTCCCCAACGAATGGCCGACCACCGTTTGTGCGCCACCGATATCCTGGATGAACTTCTGGATCAGCGTGCCATAGACCGGAACGGAAAGAAAGTTGCCGCCAGAAAGACCGTGCCCGGGAGCATCCAGGGCGTAAATCGTGTAGGCATCTTTGGGCAACGCGTCGATATACGCTTTCCAGCGATAGCTGTGACTTTGCCAGCCGTGAAAGAAAACCACTTTCTTTTCACCCTTCCCCCACCGGTACACTTGCACATTGACGCCTTCGCTGGTAATGGTAGATTGATCGGCAGTGTCGAAGAAGTCCTTTTGTTTGTCCGTGACCGGCGTTCTAAAGGGTCTGCAGAACAGCAGGAAGCCCCGGCGTCCGGCGGCTTTAGGATGGATCCAGGCGAGCAGGTTAAGGCCGGCGCCGAGAATGAGGGGGATGATTTTTTTCATGGGTGAAGGGTTTTGTAGATACCAATCGGTATCTATCGGGTTAAAAAAATTTACAGGACCAGGTCTTTCAGTTGATTTTCCAGGTGTTGGATGACACGCAGGGTGTCGGCATTGTTACCCCGGAGTTTGCTCATCATGATGGCACCTTCCAGGGCGGCAATGATCACGGATGCATAATACGATTTGTCGATATCCGGTTTCAATTGTTTATAGCGGATGCCGTTGTCCAATATGGCGACGACGGAGTTGTGGAGCATGTCCAATATTTTCAGCGCCGCTTTGCGCAGCCGCGGATGCGCATCGTCGGCTTCGATGGCGGCGTTCATCAGGGGACACCCTCCCTTGACGACCGGCTTGCTGAGATAAGACTCGAAAAAATGGAAGATGACTTTCAGTTTGGCGGGCGCCGTCGTCTCGGTTTTGATGCGACCTCGCAAGGCCTCCATCATCAGCAGGGACATCTGAAACAAGGATTCCATTTCCAGTTCTTCTTTGCTTTTGAAGTGCCGGTAGATGGCGCCCTTCGTGAAGCCCGTGGCGTCGGTGATCTCGCTGATGGAGGTCGCCTTATACCCTTTGGTGTTAAAAAGTATCCCTGACTTTTTCAAGATCTTTTCACGTGTGGCTTCCGGATTGCGCATTTTCAAAGATACCAATTGGTATCTTAAAATTCAAGTCGTCTTATCATACGAAAGAAAGCCGGTCGGGTTTCCGGAACGAGCAGGATTATCTTTCTGTTAATTCGGGCTGAAAAACCATTTAAAACAAAAGCGAATGCCCTTTCACCTGTTTCCGGGATTGACTCTTTCGGGTGGACTGACTAGTTTTATTTACTCAAGTTCCTCGCCCCGCGTCAGCCCCCCTGGAAGTTGACCACATGCTTTTGGCTGAATTTTAAGATTTAGATAACGTTTTAATTTATTCTGTTATGCCTCTCAAAAAATACGGCGTCCTCCTGGGGAAGGCCACGGACAGTATACTTGCCTCGTCCAGCAATGAACATTTCCAGATCAAGATCGATGCTTCGGGAAAACCTTACCGGATTGCGATCAATGTAAAATCGGCCGTGAATCCGCCGGAGGTGTTGTTCTATATGGATGAGGATTTTCAACATCCCATCCTCCAAGACATCCTGGATAAAAATTTGGCGGCGGGGTTTACCGAAATTCCATCCCAGCCCAACTCCATCGCCCTGGATTTCATCCGGCGGAACATGTTCCCCACAGCGGCCATGAAACCCATTCCCTTCAACAAGCCCGGTGCCGACAACGATCTGAACGAAAAGGTCGGCTTCTATGTGAGTCAGGCGATCAGCGACAGCGATGCCCGCGTGTATGCCTTCGGCGAACGCTGGGGCCCCGAGCCGGGAGTGAAGGATAAATACTTTGGCTTCGAACCCGGCAATGGCATTCACGACATCCACATGAACCAGGGAAATTCCGGCCAGTATAAAAAAGACAATGGCGTGTACCAGGATGGGGGATTGTTCATTCATTTTCCTTCACGCGACAAATGGATTGCCATTTTCATCGCCTTCCAGGTACAGGCCTGGCACACGGACGACAAGACCGGCGATCCGATCACCGGTCCTCCGGTCGTCGACCCCGACCAACCCGAATCCAGCACACCGGTCCGCATCATCGCTGCCATGGTGAACCCACGGGTTCCGGATGTGGGGAACGAATATGTGATCCTTTTGAACACCGCCGACACGCCCGTCAATCTTCAGGGCTGGAAGATCGTTGACAAATCCAAAACACGATTCGATACGCTGGGCAATCTCATCATCCCGGGTGGCGATGCCCTTCACGTTCCCTTGTCGGGACAAGGCGCGCAGCTTAGCAACGATGGGGGGATCATCACCTTATTGAACAAGCAAGGGTTGAAAGTGGATGGCGTCACCTATACCAAAACCAACGCCTCGAAGACCGGCCAGCTGGTTGTTTTTTGATTTCTGTGATCGCTACCCGTTAAGATTTTGCAGGTACCGGACGATTTATGGAGATGAACTTCTTCTTATAGGTGTGTAACACTTCGATGATCCTCCTTGGATTCTTCCACTCGAAAAGATGAATGACCCATAGGGTGATGCGGATGGCCAGACCTGGCGGCTGGACAAGCGATGTGGCCAGTGTTTGAATGGTGTTGGCCCGCGCCTGGATACACGCATGGGCTTCGGCTCCTTTTTTGGAACTCAGGTCCTCTGCAAAACTCCACGCACCATCGCGGGCGTTGGTGATGCTGAATTGGATGAGGATCGTGTCGTTTGAGGCGTGTAGTCCAAACAAGGAAAGGAGTGGCGAGATCCGGTTGATTTCCTGGAGTACCTCAAACGTCATGGATCCCAAGATGTCGTTGATGCTGTTGAAGTCTTTCCGGATGTTTACGATGGGGTTATTGCCCGAAGCTTGAACGGCGGCAATGCCGAGGTCAAGATTGATGTGGGCGTTCATGCCGAGGAGCAGGTGCTGCAGGACAAGACGGGAGGATTTTTTCGAGGCGTCGAATGCCACCTGCCAGGGTCCAGTGGGATGTTCTTTGTCCCGCCACTGTTGCACGGCCGTCAGGTAGCGGTTTGCAAAAGCGACGTCGAATTGCTCCATGCGCACGTTGTCCTCAAATTCTCCTTTCTGAATGGCATCTCTTACTCTGACCGTCACTTTATAGTACAAGGAAGCAAAGAACCCGATGCGGTCTTTGGCGTTTGCACAGCCGTCGATCAACTGTTCCAATTGCTGAATGATCGCATCAATGGTTTTGGCTTCTTTGATCGGTGGCAAGACCTGTTGGGTTAGGATGGTGAAAGATATCGGGGAACCTGTTCTATCGCAGGTTATGGTATACAAATCCCTCCATACAATATCGGAAAAAATGCTTAGAACGGAAATCCCTGATATCGGCCCCTTTGTTTTTTGTCAATCGTACATCCCGATGTGTCTGAAGATTTTTAAGCTGCCATCTTTTTCCCTCCGCCAGATCCGGAGATCTTTGCCAACGCCCACGCCAGACCAGTCGCCATTTCGCACCGTGGCGATGTGGCTTGCGTATTCGATCACATAATTTCCCAGGTGGTCGATGCGGTCGTTCCGGACGTCCAGCTTCTCGAAGATGGGAAGCTCCCGGCAGTGTTCGATCAGAAATTCGTCCACCTCCTTTTTACCCTTGGAGATGACATGGCCCGAGTGGCAAAGGATGGCGTCGTCGGAGTAGAACAGGCTCCAGATCCTGGCATCCTGTTGACTCACGGTGGCCTCGACGAGACGGTTCAGGGCAGCCAGTTCAAAACTGATATTGTTGTTGATGTTTACGTGGGGACTCAAGGCCACGTCGACGTTGGGTATTTCCGGGAATTTCAATTGATCGGCAAAATCAATGGCGTGATCATAATTCCAAGCCTCGGTGATCAGGGAGAGCTTGCCATTCTCCTTTCCCCAAAGGTTGAGATACTTTCCTTTCAGATCATACACCTTGCCCGTGTTCTTTATTTTCATTTTCATGGTGAACATTCCAATCTCCGACACCATAGATCCAAGATCGAGTATTTCGATGTCGGCGCGGTTGTATTCCTGGATGTCGAACCGGGTGGTGAAAGCGTTGTTATAAGCTACCAGGTTTTCTTTCCCGACGATCGTTCTTTGAAACGGCGGCATCAAACGGACATCTTCACGATAGTAGGTCTCCAACCGTTCGGGCTTTTTGTCGAGAAAGTTTTTGTTGTAGTCCGAAGTAAACTGCTTTAAGAAGGAGAGGGTCTTCTCATCGGCTTTCGTCTGCGCCAATACATCCGGAGCATTCAGGTTGATCAATGCTACGAAGAGAATGATGAATCCATTTTTTGTCATATCATTTGATGTTGAGAGTAGAATACGTTTTACGATACATTTAATTTTTTGCTTCGAACACCAGGTGACGTTCAAAGAAGGGGAGCACCCGGGTATAGAAGCGCCCATCCTCATTCCAAACCGTGCTGAAGGGATCGCCGCGATATTCCTCGGCCTCATGTTCAACGCCCAGGTCGTCGAGTTTGATGGAGAAAGCGCGGGCCGAGAGCACGTGATCCTGGTTGGAATCGTAGCGTGCCCAGTCGAGAGCGATGCCGCGCATTGAGCGGAGGCGGGCGGCGCTTTCAGGAAGCTGGCGATCGAGCAAAAAGGCTGCTTGTGTTTTTGCTGTTTTTTCGGGATCGAGTTTAAGGTTTCCGTTTTCGAGGTCCATAAAGAAGTCGCAGTAAAACGGCGGGCGATCGACATTGGGCAGAAACGCGCGGCTCATGCCGAGTACAAAATCACCTTTCAACTCTTCGGGAGATTTTGCGTTCAGAATTTTGCGCCAGTCGGTGGGGAAGGTTGCCCAGGATTGATAGCCGGTGCCGGTAGCGACGGGGTGCATCGCATAGACCACACTAAACAATTCGGCGTGGTCCATGGCCAATTTCAACGCGCCCCGGCCGCCCATAAAGTGACCGGCCAGCGCGCGGCTATCAGCGCTTCGCAGCGTTCGAAACTTACTGTCGACGAAAGGCACAAGTTCTTGCGCGGTGAAGTCGATCCAACGCCCGGAAACAACAGAATTTTCATAAAAGCTGCCGGTCAACGCCGTGCTGTAGTCGGCCACTACAAAAATGACCGGCTTGATCACGTTTCTTTCGATGGCCTGATCCAGGATGCTCGCGACGTTGCTCTCTTGCAACATCTGGGTGGGGTTGCTGTAGGTCGAATGACAATAATAGACCACCGGGTAGGATTTGCCGGAGGTGGCATAGCCGGGTGGCAGATAGACGTGGATGCTGCGGTTCGGATCGACCCCGATCTTGGTATCGCGCAAAACAACCGACGTCAACGTTTCAACGACTAGTGTCCCGTGTTTTGTCTCCGGGGCAACAGTCTTTGTTTTTGTCTTGGCTTGAGCCCACGCGCTGGACATGCCCATGCCGGTGACGACGGCGAGCAGGCTGGCGGTGAAAATGCCGTTCAAGTTCATAAGAGATTGGTTTTGGATGGACCAAACAGCAACGCCGGGGGCGGTGTTCGGTGTCAATTAAAAATAAGGGTTCAGGAGTTGGGCGGGAAATGATATTGACAACGCGCGCCCCCAGGTTTACCATCGACCTGCTTTCATTGACAACCGGGAAAACGACTGAGATGTTTTTGCTAGTGGCTTGGGACCTAACAGCTATTTCTCGATCTCATTTCTTCCAAAGCCTGTCGTTCACCACGCGTCCCAGCACCTCGGCTTGATAGTTCCGGCTGATCGGAATGCGATGGGTCTGGATGAGGATGTCGTTGTTCTCGATGGCTTCTATTTTGGAGATGGAAACAATATAAGATTTGTGCACACGGATGAACGCCTGGGGATTCAGTTTCTCTTCGATGTTTTTCAGATACAAAAGCGTAATGTACTTGCCTTTCTGGGTGTGGATGGTGATGTAGTTTTGCATGGCCTCGATGTAGAGGATGTCTTTGAAGTACAGCTTTTCATACTTGTAGTCGCACTTGATAAAAAAATAATCCGGTGTTTCATCGCCGGTAGTGCTCCGGGAAGTTGCCTGGAGAAGCTGATGATAGTCTTTTGATTTGTTGACCGCCTTCAGGAAGCGATTGAACGTGATGGGTTTCACCAGGTAGTCCAGCACATCCAGTTGGAAACCCTCCAGGGCATAACTGGGGTAGGCGGTGGTGATGATCACCATCGGGGGATCAGGGGTCATTTTGAGAAATTCGATCCCGTTGATAAAGGGCATTTCGATGTCGAGAAAAATAAGGTCGATGGGTTGCTCGTCCAGCATGGCGTTGAGATCGAGCGGATTGGTTCCTGTTCCCACGAGTTGTAAAAAGCTGACCTCCTTTATATAGCTGGCAATACATTCTACGGCCAAGGGTTCATCGTCGATGATTACGCATTTGATCATGGGGCGCAGAATTACAAGTGAATAAGGTTGTCGACGGTGGCATTTTGTTCGGTCATGGCTGCCGGTTCGGCCATGGCCCGCTCGTGGAGGCTTAACGTCAGCGCGATCCGGAATTGGTCGTCGCCGTTTTCTTTGACCAGGGTGTATTTCCCGGGATATAAAAGATCCAGCCGCCGTTGCACGTTTTTCAAACCGATGCCACGGTGGCGGATAAATTCGGATGAAGAGCTTTGCAGGGATGAGGCGCTGTTGGAAACTTCGAGTGTTAGGATGTCACGGTCAAGCCGGAGCTTCATCGTGATCCAATTCGACCCGTTCCGGTGACGGGACACATGCTTGAACGCGTTTTCAACAAAAGGCATGAGGATGAATGGTGCGATGACAAGTTTTCCCGTGTGCGGGATGTCCATTTGAATGTCCACCGTCACGTGACTGTGGTCCTGTCGCAGTTTTTGCAGCTCGATAAAATTTTCGAGATAATTCAATTCCTGGTCCAGCAGGATCTGTTGTTCGTTGCACTCGTAAAGTTGATAACGGAGGATGTCGGAAAACTTGGCCAGCGAATCCGACGCCATCTGCGGATTTTTGTTGATCAGGACAAATATGGAGTTGATGGTGTTGAAAAGGAAATGGGGATTGAATTGGGACTTAAGAAATTTTAATTCTGTTTCCAGTTTTTCTTTTTCCAGTTCCGACTTTGCCTTCTCCAGATCCTGTTCCCTGCGTTTAGACTGGATCCAATTCTTGGTAAGCTTGATGCTCATCGCCAGGGTCATGCTCGCCACGGTTGAGGGCAGGGTGTTTACCTGGAAGAAATAGAAATATCGCTCGTGCGAGATCTGGTAGAGTTCCTCGAAAGTTTGTTCCGATAACCAGGCGCTCACAGGGTAGCCCAACGCCACAAAACCAGCCGTACAGACGATAGTGACCATCAGCAACGCGATGTATTGGGCATATCGTCCCTTTTCCAAAAAGCGGGGGATCAGGAAGTAAAGATTGAAGTAGACCCCGATCGCCTGGAAGACGACATAAAAACAATATTTAACGGTATAAGGTGAGAACGAGAGGATGTTGCTGGCGGCATTCCAGGCGCTCCCGATGGTGACGGTCCACCAACAATAATGGTAAGCAAACCAAAAGGGAATGTGGTAAAGCTTGTATTTAAAAAACCAGTCGAACTTGGATGAATAGTTTGTCACGCCCGTAAGATTACATGCCTCAAAACGCCCGCTAAATGAACGGCCAGTTTTTAAAGTTAGACAAAATTATCCGGGAAGGCCACGGCCGAATGCAAGGGGTGTCAAAAAGCTGATCAAAGGACGGATTAACTTGACGAGAGGTGTTCCCCGCTGTTTTTTACCTCCCAGGCCCCTTCAATCTGGAAATTCGCAGGTCAGCAATTTTAATGAACGCCTCAGCAAATAATCTTTAAAACGTGTGTGGTGCCGCATTGATTTGCAGGGTCCGATAGAAACGGAACTTAAATGCTGCCTTATGAAACTGCTGTTTTTTACCTTCGTGTTACTTTGTTTTCTTCAACCGGCCCTGGGTCAGGTATCCGGAAAAGTGGCCACCCCCGATCAGCAACCTCTCCCTTTTGTCAATGTCCTCCTGATGAACGCCGGCGATAGTTCGCTCGTGAAAGGGGCCGTGGCCACCGAGACGGGAGAATACAAAATCGATGGCATGGCTGCCGGCGATTATTTTCTTCGATTTAGCTTGGTGGGCTATAAGACTTTCAACACTCCAATGTTCAGGATCAATGCAAACGAGCGCAGGGATTTCGGCGTGCAGGTGTTGGAAGAAGATTCCCAACAACTCGACGAGATCGTTGTGCAAGCCGACCGGCCGTTATACCAGCAGGAAGTAGACCGCACGGTAGTGAATGTTGAAAACAGCGTGATGACCAAGGGAAGCTCGGCCCTGCAGGTATTGGAGCGATCGCCCGGGGTGTTTGTGGACATGCGCAACAATAGTATTGCCCTGAATGGAAAGAGCAGCGTCATGTTGATGATCAACGGCAAACTCATACGCCTCCCCATGGCGCAAGTGGTGGCCATGCTAAACGGCATGAGCGCCAACGACATCGAGAAAATTGAACTGATCACTTCCCCACCGGCGCGCTACGACGCAGAGGGAACCGCGGGGATGATCAATATCGTGATAAAGAAACACGATGAGATCGGCACGACCGGATCCATTTCGGCGACGGGAGGATATGGCTGGGGAGAAAAAGCAAATGGAAGCGTCAGCGTTTCTCACAATACGGGGAAAGCAAACTTTTATGGATCGTATTCTTTTATGCACAACCGCGCCCGCGACGGCTGGGTGGCGCAAAGCACGCAGAACATGCCTACGTTTGGCGGGGAGTTGAGTGTGGATGTGGGGAGCACGACAAAAAGCACGACGAACAATCACAATGCCACGCTGGGTTTTGATATCAACGCGCGGAAGGCAACCTTCGGCGGCAGCGCTACTTATAACACCAGTCGCGGCCCGCGCCATACGTATAACTCCGGCAACTACACGATCATCGCTTCCGATTCTTTGCTGGTCATGCATGCTGCCATCGACGGAAAAAGTAACTGGGGCAACTTGGTGACGAACCTCTACCTGGACAAGCCGCTGCGCGAAGGGGAGAAGCTAAACATCGACCTGGACTATCTCCGCTACAGCAATGAAATTCCAACCGAGATCAACATCGCCTTTTTGGACCGGGAGGGACGCGAGGCGCAACCCGGCGGCAATATCTTTTCGACCCGGCAACGCGGCGTGGCGCGCTCGCCCATTCAAGTCGGTGTGTTCAAAACGGATTATGCGCGGCAAGGGAAGACCGTAAAATTCGAGGCCGGCCTCAAAGGAACATTGACGGCAAGTACAAGCCTGTCGAGAATAGAGACCTACACCGACGGCGCCTGGTCGGGCAGCGCGCGGTATACCAACGATACGGACATGCGCGAAGTTATCGCGGCGGCCTATTCGTCGGTGGAGGCACAAGTGACGCCGGCTGTACGGCTCGTCGCCGGACTGCGTTATGAATATTCGCATACCCACGCCAATGCCGACAAGGAGGAAAACAACATCGACCGGAAACTGGGAAAACTTTTCCCCAGCCTGTTCCTGACGCGCCGGCTAAACGATCATGCTGAGTTGCAACTGTCCTACACGAAGCGCATCACCCGGCCTTCCTACAACGACCTGGCGTCGTACCTGTTCTATAACGACCCGATGTCGGTGGCCACGGGCAATCCGTCGTTGCGTCCGACGATCAGCAACAATTTGAAAATTGGTTATACCTACAATGGCTATTCCTTCTCGCTGCAAGCCGGTCGCGACGATCATCCCATTGTGTTGTATCAACAAAAAGAAAGCCCGGCGCGCGACCTCATGTATCTGCAGCCTCAAAATATGGTCTATCAAAATAACCTGACCTATCAGGCCAGCCTTCCGTTCACAGTCAACAACTGGTGGAGCATGAGCTAT
>CBIHQM010000166.1:0-12999 GCA_966211885.1 uncultured Chryseolinea sp. | reverse complement strand
GGTGGACGTATACCTTGTTGCCTTTTTGAGTGGTGACGCCCCAATCGCGGGCCGTGATCGGACCGCCGCGGGTGCCATAGATGGTTTCGCCATTCACATTGAGCCATTCGCCCACACCTTTCAGCGAAGCGATGTGCTCGGGTTGGATCTTTCCATTGGGCATAGGCCCCACGTTAAGCAAGAAATTAGCGCCATAGCCTGCCGCCTTCACCAGGTATTGCACCAATTCCTTTTTCGATTTGTGATGATCGTCCTTCAGGTTAAAGCCCCACGAATTATTGATGGTCTCACAGGTTTCTTTCGGCAGCGCGCCCACCGTTTGCTCGCCCGAAAATCCCGTGGTGTTGTGACCCGGGAGGTCCTTTTCGAACATCTGAAAATCTTCGCCTTCAAAGGGTGTCACGTGGTGGTTGCTGCCCACCAGGGCGCCGGGTTGAAGTTTATGGATGAGCGAGTAGGTCTTTTGCAAACGCCAGTCGGCATTCTTCTTGTCCCACATACCGTCGAACCAGATGCCGGCCACTTCGCCATAGCCCGTGAGCAACTCCGAAAGTTGGGCATCCATGTAGTCGAGGTATTTGTTCATGTCGCCGCTCTCGGGCCGGCCGGTCCAGCTTCCGCCTGTGGAGCCGCGGGGAAAATAGTCGGGGCTGTGCCAGTCGAGTTGAGAATGGTAGAAGAAAAGCTTGATGCCTTCCTTGTGACATTCGTCGGCCAGCATCTTCAGCACGTCTTTGCCATAGGGTGTGCGTTTCACGATGTTATAGTCCGACACCTTGCTGTCCCACATGGCAAAGCCGTCGTGGTGCTTGCTGGTGATGGTGATGTATTTCATGCCGGCGGCCTTGGCCATCTGCACCCAGGCCTTCGGGTCGAAGTCGGTCGGGTTAAAAAAAGTCGGGATCTTCTCGTAGATCTTTACGGGGATCTGTTGCTGGTTCATCACCCATTCGCCATCGCCCAGCACACTGTAGACACCCCAATGGATGAAGAGACCGAATTTGGCATCCTGAAACCATTCGCGGTTTTTCATGTTCTCAGGTGTAGGTTGGTAGGTCTGTCCAAGGGTTGGGGTGGTCAGCAACAATAATCCGAGCAGTACACATACCTGCCACGGTTTAGGGTTGGCGTGTTGGAGGGGTGGTGAAATTCTGGTTGTCTTCATTGAGTTTTAATTAAATTGCGTCATTGAAAAATAAGGATTCGCTATGAGATACAAAAACATCGGCAAAGAACTGTTTGTCGCCAACCGCAAGCGGCTGCTGAAAGAACTGAAGTCACACAGTGTCGTGGTGGTGAACGCGAACGACATTAACCCCACCAACTCCGACGGCACGATGCGCTTCCGGCAAAACAGCGACCTCTTCTATCTCACCGGTGTCGACCAGGAAGAAACCATCCTGGTCCTTTGCCCGGGCTTCCCGGATAAAAAATTTCGCGAAGTGCTTTTCCTCCGCGAAACCAACGAACAGATCGCTACCTGGGAAGGCCACAAGCTCACCAAGGAGGAAGCCCGCAAAGCCACGGGTGTTGAAACCGTTCAGTGGCTCTCCGAGTTTCCCCGCCTCTTTCATACCATGATGGTGATGGGCGATGTGGAACATGTCTATCTCAACACTAACGACCACTATCGCGCCGACGTCGCCATTGAAACGCGGGAGATGCGGTTTGTAAAATCCTGTCAACAAAAATATCCCCTCCACAAATACGAACGGCTGGCCCCAATCATGCACGGCCTGCGCAGCGTGAAGTCGGATGCCGAGATCGACCTGCTCCAACGGGCATGCGACATCACCGAACAAGGCTTCCGCCGAGTGCTCAAGTTTGTGAAGCCGGGAGTGAAGGAATACGAGATCGAAGCCGAGTGGGCCCATGAATTCCTGCGCAACGGATCGCGTGGGTTTGCCTACGAACCCATCATCGCATCGGGGGCCAATTCGTGTGTGCTGCATTATATTGAAAACGACAAGCCCTGCCAGGACGGCGACATCCTGTTGCTGGACGTGGGCGCCGAATATGCCAACTACAACGCTGACCTTACCCGCGCCATTCCGGTGAATGGCAAGTTCACGAAGCGTCAGAAGGATGTCTACAAGGCCGTACTCCGCGTGCAGCGCGAGGCCATGAAGATTCTGGCGCCGGGTGTGAAATATTACGACTATCACAAGGAGGTTCAGAAGATCACGGAAAGCGAGTTGATCGGTTTGAAGTTGTTCGACAAAAAAGATGTAAAAAATCAGCCCGCCGACAGACCCCTATTTGCAAAATACTTCATGCACGGCACCAGCCATCAACTGGGGCTCGACGTACACGACGTGGGCAACATGTATCACGCCATGCAAGTTGGACAGGTGTGGACCGTGGAGCCGGGGATCTATATTCGTGAAGAAGGTTTGGGCATACGCATCGAGAACAACGTGGTGATCCAGAAACGCGGTGTGCTCGACCTGATGAAGAACATTCCCATCGAGGTGGAAGAGATTGAAGACCTGATGAACGCCTGATCGCTGCTTATGCAAAAAAAAATCACCTCTCTCTTGTTGCTGATCATTGTTGCGGGGCTCGCACAGGCCCATGAGTTCTGGCTACAGCCCGTCAACTTTTTTTTGAAGCCTGGCGAGCACCTGGTGGTCAGCTTCAAAGTGGGTGAGAATTTCGCGGGAGAACCGTGGGATCTGACCACACACAAGATCGAACGCCTCGACCTGTATCACCTCAACCAATCCCGAAGTGTACGAGACAGTGTCGCTCCGGGTGCCAAGAACAATCTTTCACTCCGCATCCGGGAAGAAGGCACACACTTGCTCGCGATGCAAAGCGACAACACCTTCATCGGCATGGAAGCCGACAAGTTCAACGAATACCTGAAAGAAGACGGCCTGGATGAGGCGTATGACGAACGCAAAAAAAACAACACGCTGACCGAACCGTCAAAGGAATATTTTGTGCGCTACACCAAGTTGTTGGTGCAGATGGGTCACAAAACGGACAACACGTTTAGCAAGATCGTGGGCTTTCCACTGGAGATCGTGTCCGAGCAAAATCCTTATGCGTTGAAGCAGGGGGACGTGATCCGATTCAAAGTATTGTATAACGGCAAGCCCTTGTTTGGCACGAAGGTGCGCATCTGGAACCGGTTCGACAGCCGCACCACCATTCAAAATATCTACACCGAAAAGAACGGCGTCGTGGAGACGCGGGTGAGCAACCCGGGGATGTGGATGGTGAGTGTAGTGAAGATGGTGCCCAGCAAGCAAGAAGGTGCCGATTGGCAAAGCTACTGGGGCAGTCTCGTGTATGGTGTCCATCAATAAAAATGTATGAGTGAAATACAATCTTCACAAGCGCCCGAACCGGTTGGCGCCTATCCGCACGCACGCCGCGTGGGCAACTTGTTGTTCCTCTCGGGCGTGGGTCCGCGAAAGCGAGGTTCTTCCGAAATCCCGGGTGTGACCTTGGACGATCAGCGCCGCATCGTGCGCTACGACATCGAACAACAATGTCATGCCGTGTTTCAGAATGTACGATTTATCCTGGAGGATGCCGGGGCGCGGTGGGAAGACCTGGTGGATGTGACGGTTTTTCTGACCAACATGAAGGAGGACTTCCCCGTGTTCAATGCGATCTATGCGCAATATTTCAAGACCGATCAACCTTGTCGCACAACGGTTGAGGTGAACGCGCTGCCCACGCCGATTGCCATCGAACTGAAATGCATTGCTGCGATCCGCTAAAGACATCTTTACCTTTACGGCAGACATCGGGCTTTTCCGCTAAAACCTTTGCCCGACCGTTTGCGTGTTAACATTTTTCAAAGCGTGGTTTCGTTCTCAACTTCCATCCTAAACCTGTAACATTCTCCCCCGGAATGTTGTATTTTAGCTAGGAGCCAAACCTGCCGCCGCCGCATGATCCGCATCAATCTTATTTCGGGACCCCGCAACATTTCCACCGCGCTCATGTATTCCTTCGCGCAGCGGAGTGATACCCTCGTGTTGGACGAACCCTTCTATGCATTCTATCTTCATGAAAGTGGCGTGTATCATCCCGGTAAGGAAGATGTGTTAAAGACACAGCCACTGGACTACAAAGAAGTATATGCCACCCTGTATCAGGAATGGGAGAAGCCTGTGCTCTTCATCAAGAACATGGCTCACCACCTGGAGTTGATGGATGAGGCGATGCTGGCCGGGCTCACCAACGTGTTCCTCATCCGAAACCCGCGGCAGATCATCGCGAGCTATGCGCAGGTGATCGAGGCCCCCACCCTGCGTGACATCGGCATCGCATACCAGGCATCGTTGTTCAAACGCTTAAAAGACAACGGGCAGGATCCGGTGGTGTTGGATTCGGCTGGGGTGGTCGAGCATCCAACGGCCATCCTCAAGCAGCTGTGCAAGCGGGTGGGCCTACCGTTTGAGGAGGCCATGCTACAGTGGCCCGCGGGACCCAAGGCTTACGACGGCGTGTGGGCGCCGCATTGGTATGCCAACGTGCACCGGTCTACCGGCTTCGAGAAACAGCCGACCAGCAGCCGGCCGTTGCCGCGCTCCCTGGAATCACTGAACGACACAGCCCAACGCTACTACGAGATGCTGTTACCATTTTCGTTACAGCCTTGACGTGGAGTGGAATTAATCTTTAACTTTATCATCGGAGCCCGTTGTTGAACCTATCCGGTTGTGAACTGTTAAGTCGTAGGAGATAAGAAAGTGTCTTGACGCAGGGACGTTCTTGCACGATGCGGAACGATAGCGCGCCGGTTAATATAAAATATGCTACAGAAATACGATGTCCGTAATGCCAACATCATGGTGCATGTTGGCGGTAAGTTATTGCCTCGCAACGAGGCGAAAGTGTCGGTGTTCGACAGTGTGGTGCAGGGTGGTGATGCCGTGTGGGAAGGACTGCGGGTGTATGCCGGGGGCATCTTTTGTTTGAATCATCACCTGGAGCGGATGCAGGCTTCGGCGCATGCGCTGGCCTTCACCGACATTCCATCCAAGGCCGACATCCGGCGTGCGATCTTCGAGACGTTGCAGGCCAACGGCATGCGCGACGAGACCCATATCCGCCTCACGTTAACCCGGGGTGAGAAGATAACGTCGGGCATGGACCCGCGGTTGAACACAAAAGGATCATGTCTGATCGTGCTTGCGGAGTGGAAGCCCTTGGTGTACGACAACACCCGGGGTATTCGCGTTATTACTTCCTCGCAACGCAGAAACAACCCGCAGTTCTTGGATTCTAAGATTCATCATAATAACTTGTTAAACAATATACTCGCTAAGGTTCAAGCCAATGTAGCGGGTGTAGATGCTGCCGTTATGCTGGACCCTCAAGGCTTTGTAGCAGAACTTAACGATACCAATCTTTTTATGATAAAAGATGGAGTAGTATTTACACCGTTCCCCGATGCATGCCTTCACGGTATCACGCGAGGCCTTGTGATAGACATATGCCATTCCCTTGCGCTTCCGCTACAAGAGCGCAACCTCTCCCTTACCGAATTCTACAACGCCGACGAAGTCTTTGCCACCGGCACCATGGGAGAATTGACCCCGGTTACCGAAATGGACGGCCGCGCGATCATCAATCGCGCAGGACGTAATCTGCTGCCTACCCTCCAGGAGCAGTTACATTTACTCATACCAAAACTATCTGAACCCTTACTATTTTAAACCTATGGCGAAAACAACCAAACAACCCAAATTCAAGTCCTTGGCGGGGGAAACCTGGAAGGAATTGAAACTGAAGAAAGGCACGACCACCAAGCGGTATGCCGTTTCTGACAAAGGACGCATTGTGAGCTTCAAGGAGAAGCTGGATGATGGCTATGCACTCAAACCCAGACTTACTCAAGGTTATCCCAGCATCACCATCGGCCGGGAGGAAACACGCCAGAATTACTACATCCATCGTCTGGTGGCGGAATACTTTTGCAAACAGCCCGGAACACTCTACAATTTCGTTATCCACGTCGACCACAAAAAAGAGAATAACAAATCGGGCAACCTTCGCTGGGTGAAACACGAGGATCAGATCAAACACGCACTCAAAGACCCCAACGTGTTGGTGCGCATGAACCCCGACGAAGGCCCCAAACTCACGGCTGACAAAGTGAAAGTGATCAAGCAAGCCCTGTTCAAATCCAAGAAACAGCCTACACTGAAGGCCCTTGCCAAAAAGTACAGGGTTTCCGACATGCAGATCCACCGGATCAAAACCGGCGAGAACTGGGGACACGTTAAGGTTTGAGCTTAGCTGACTAAAAAGAAAAAGGCCGGTGCAAACAAAATGCACCGGCCTTTTCATTTATGCGACGAAAGATCACTCTTCGCGCGTAGGAATGTTCTTATGATAGCCTTGCGCCAGGCGGTTGAAAGGAAGCTGAATGACCAGCTCACTTCCCTCTACGTGGGCATTGATGTTGGTGACGTCGATGAAATAGGGTTGCGGTTGATTGTAGACCGTGTGCGGCAATTGCACTTCTTTGTCGAACGAAACAAAATTGCGGACATAGAATACGGACACCGTGTTATCGTTTACTTCCAGTTGAATGGTCTCCGGATCGATACCGGGAACCTTGACACGCATCTCCCTGAACTGATCGTGTTTCTTTATGTTTACCACAGGCTCCGTTCTGCCTCCGTTCAAAGTGTTCATCACGTCTACCGAAGTAAGCAACTCATAATACTGTTCTTTTTTCATGTTGTGTTTCTCCTTCCTGATTCCATAAGATCAACCTCTGTACCAGATCAGGGACTCGCGCCAAAACGTCATGATTCTAAAAGCGTTGTGGCCATTTTGGCTTTTCCGGGAAGGGTTCCAGCTGTCGACCAGCCTAAACCGGCCGGAATAGGGCATTTTCCCAGGGCCGTTTGCAAACCTTTTCGGAAGGCTTCCCTTTTCTCGTGGGTCGATCCTATCTGCACAAACACGATCGGCGTGTGAAACGCTCCTCGCCTGGCCAGAAAATGTGTAAAATTTTACACACCGGCCTGGGATGGTCTCAGGGTTGGGTTGGCCATTTATTGGGTTTTATCCCGGTTCCAGATGTCCACCTCCAGACGGTAGCTGCCGTCGGGTTGCTGGCGCCAGACGTTGCAGTATTTGACCGAGGTGGCGAACGTGGAGTCGTTATAGAGGATCTTGAGATGGGTGCGGCCGGTTTCATAGATCACTTCCGGTGTGCCGGCGATCGAAATGGTTTCGGTTTCCATGGACAGGGTTTTGCTCGTCTTCATGTCTTCTTTCCAGTATTGACGAATGTTGTCGCGACCTTTCACAAAGTCGTCGCCGTTGGGGCAGAGGGTGGCGTTTGTGCCATAGAACAACGCGAGGCTATCGGCATTGGCCGTCATAAAATAGTGGCCCAATTGGGTGTTGTTTTTCTTTACGATGCTTTCCAGTTCGGCAGCGGAGATCTCCTTGCGGCTGCAGGCGGCGCAGAGGCCTGCGATGAGTACGATACAAAGGACGGCTTTCATGATCAGGTTAGGTTTAGGATGCTCAAGATAGGCGTTATCGGTTTTAAAAAATATAACCCGTTTTTCGCTACTGACATACGGCTGTCAACCGCGCAGCGCTTCTTTGTTCATCCAACAAAAAATAATGTTCATGGAAAAACTTGATCTGGCAAAGAAGTACCGGGCCTACTACACGGCCAAACCCCATCCCGAACTGGCAACGATCGAGCCGGTCACCTATCTCTCCATCCCCGGCCAGGGCGATCCGTCGTCGGAAGCATTTGGCAAAAAGATCGAGGCGTTGTATGCGGTGGCGTATGGCGTGAAATTTTTGAGCAAGGCCGATCAGCGCGATTTTGTGGTGCCGAAGCTGGAAGGATTGTGGTGGTTTGATGAGGAGGCCTTTGGTGGCGTATCGATGGCGGAGGCGCCTTTGAAGATCCCGCGTCACTTGTGGTATTACCGGCTATTGATCCGGATGCCCGATTTTATAACACCCGCCCGGGTAGCGGAGGCATCGGCGAAAGCCTTTCAAAAAAGGAAGGTGGTAACGATAAACGAGGTGGGGTTGCACGACATGAAACAGAGAACGGTGGTCCAGATGCTGCACACGGGGTCGTTTTCACGCGAGCCCGAGACACTGGAGAGGATGCAGATGTTTATAATGGACCACAAGCTTACCAAAGCTGGTCTGCACCAGGAAGTGTATCTTTCTGACTTCAGAAATACGGCGGAAGTGAAACTTAGAACCATCCTGCGAGAACCCGTGGAAACGACCGACCCAACCTAGCGCCAGTCATGAATTTTTCTTCTTCTTTCCCCGACGGCTCGTGCGTGCGGTTGTAATGGTCCGCGTAGCCCAGCAGTAAGGTGAAAAAAAGTATAAATGTTGTAAAGACTCCAATCATAGGCGTAGTGGTGGTGTTGTGGTTACAAATATGGTTGATCGGGCACGCGTAGACTTGGCGGTCTTGAGGCAGGGGGCACGAAGGTAAGATCGGCAGGACTTTTGTGTGTTTTCCACCCGGAAAACCGTTCGTATAACGTTTCTATAATTTAAACTTTGCCTCCTTAACTTGTCCCATGCCCATTGAAAATCAAGTCTTTATGATGAAAAACGCCACCCGCTTACTGATTTTTCTGATTGTTTTGGTCCATGTACGAGATGTTTGGGCCACACACCCCATATCCGAAATTCAGGACACGACAACGGTGCCGAAGGATTGGTTCTTACGCGATCCCGAAACCGACCACCTGCAGGGCCTCAGTGTGGAAAAAGCCTACAACACTTTGTTGCGCGGTCGTCCATCCAAAACCATCGTGGTGGCGGTGATCGATACTGGTATCGACATCAATCATGAAGACCTTAAAGATGTGATCTGGATCAATGAAGACGAAATCCCCGGAAACGGCGTCGACGACGACAAGAATGGCTACATCGACGATGTGCACGGCTGGAATTTTATCGGTGGCAAGAACGGCAATGTAGAAAAGGATACCTATGAAGTGACCCGTGAATACGCCCGCCTCAAACCCCGCTTCGAGCACGCGGATGAAAATAAGATCGCCAAAAAAGATAAGGCCGAGTATGCCCTCTATAAAAAGGTAAAGGCCAAATATGAGCACGACTTCAAATTCAACAAAGATCAGTTCGATCAATACAATCAACAATACCAGGTCTATATCAATGCCTTCGGCACGTTGAGTTTCTGCGACAGCCTGCTGCGCGCACAGGGTGATGGACAAACCCTGACCAAAACCTCGCTGACTGCCATCGCGCCAAAAAATGACACCATCCGCTTCGCCAAGGAAACGTTGCTGCGCGTGTTGAAAGAAACGGACGATAGTACTTCCGTTACCGCCTTTCTGAACGAGTTGGATGGATACCTGAAGCAGTTGAAAGAAGGTGTGGACCACTATGGCACGGCCGTTGATTACGGCTACAACATGAGCTACAACCCGCGCGACATCGTGGGCGACGATCCCAACAATGTGCACGAGAAATATTATGGCAACAACGATGTGACGGGTCCTTATGCGCGGCATGGCACGCACATCGCTGGCGTGATCGGCGCCAATCGCAAAAATAATATCGGCATCCGGGGCATCGCCGACAATGTGCGCATCATGTCGGTGCGGGCATTGCCCAACGGCGACGAGCGGGATAAGGATATTGCCAACGCCATTCGCTACGCTGTCGACAACGGGGCACAAGTGGTGAACATGAGTTTCGGCAAAAAATTCTCGCCCAACAAAGACCTCGTGGATGCGGCGGTGAAATATGCCGAATCCAAAGGTGTGTTGCTGGTGCATGCCGCGGGCAATGACAACGACAACCTGGATCTGGATCCCGACTTTCCGAACCGCACGTTTCAAAAAGGCGGACAAACAAAAACCTGGATCGAGGTGGGCGCTTCCTCGTGGGGAGCCAACGAAAACCTGGTGGCCGACTTTTCGAACTATGGCAAAAAAACGGTAGATGTATTTGCTCCCGGTGTTGAGATCTATTCCACCATTCCCGACAACGGCTATGAAGATCTGCAAGGCACCAGCATGGCGTGTCCCACCGTGGTGGGTGTTGCCGCGTTGTTGTTCTCTTATTATCCCGACCTCACGGCCAACCAGGTGAAGACCATCATCGATCAATCGACGCGCAAGTTTGCTTCGTTAAAAGTTACTCAACCCGGCACAGCCAACGAGGTGACACTCGACAATTTGAGTATCACCGGTGGTGTCATCAATGCTTACGAGGCGGTGAAGCTTGCCGAATCGATAAAATCGACGCCTCCCAACAAGTAAAGCGTACACAAACCGTTCACTATCGAAACAAGAAACGTGCAAACGCTATGCGTTTGCATTTTTTTTTGATCGTCCCCAACCAAAAATCCCGTCATTGACGTGAAGGTTTAGTTTGATATTTACCGATTTGCCTACCGCGTTCGCGTGAAACCCTTCAGCAGTTTCACCAGGGCGATGTTTCGAGGGTGATAAAATATCCGCCTTTACGCGTGTTTCCCACGAAGTAGAGGAGAGGTAGCTTTTCTATCGCAAACGCTACTTCCATGAAAGCCTTTATCAAAATTTCCCTTTTCAATTTGTTGCTTTTAGTTGCCATACTCGGCAACAAATCGACACTCGCCAACGTAGGTTTCTCGATGCCGGATTCTGTGCGCGAAGTAACATTTCGCTATAAGACTGTTCAAGGGCTCATCCTCTTGCCCGTGATCATAAACGACACCGTGAAAGTGAATCTCATCCTCGACACCGGCTGCCGGAACCTGGTGTTGTTTGGCAAGCGCTTTCAAAAACTCTTCGACATCCAGCCGGGCAGGGAAGTAAAATTCTCGGGCCTTGGCGCCGGCCACCCGGTGGTGGGTGGTGTTTCATTGAACAACAAAGTGTCGATCCACGCGGTGATCGGCGAGCGCATCCCGGTGGTGGTGGTTCCGCGTCAGAATATTTTTATCGAATACGACAATGTTCATGGTGTGATCGGCTACGACATTTTCATCAAGTTCGAAGTGGAACTCAACCCCGAAGAGCACATCATTACCTTCCGGCCTGCCGCACGGGCCGAGATCCCGGCGGAGTATGAGCGCCTTCCCATCCGCGTGGTCGATTCGCGGCCGGTGATCAGTTCGCGCATCTTCTTAACGGGCCAGGAAGGTCAATCGTGCGACCTGATGATCGACACCGGCTCGTCGCTGGGGCTTTTGTTGAAAACGACCGATCTGACCAAATATCCCTCGGGCTACACGAAAGGTGTTTTGGGACGGGGGCTAAACGGCAACATCGAGGGCACCGAGGCCTATCCGGACCGGCTGCTGGTGGAGGCGTTCGAGATCATGGCGCCCAAGGCGGGCATTGTGTATTCGCAGTGGCACGATTCTGCGTCAGTGGGCATGGAGGTGATGCGGAATTACTCCATTGTGCTCAATTATTGCAAGGCCTATGTCGGTTTCAAAAAACTCCGGATGTAACAACTCATCCCAAGGCTCGTCAATGTGACCGGATTTACCGTGTTTATTTAAAAATATCGGGTTATTTTTGTCAAAGACTCAAATATCCCGGATATGGCCTTAGACGTGCAGACTCCTGTTCCCGTGGTGGACGGCTCCACCATGACCCGTGAAGAATTTTATGCCCAATATTACCGCGCCCAAAAACCGGTGGTCTTGCGCGGCTTGTGGAAACAATATCCGGCTTATTCGAAGTGGACCATGGACTTTTTCAAGAAGACGATGGGCAACATCGAAGTGGGGCTTTTTGGCAACCGGCCCGAAGACATTTCCAAAACCCTGCAAGTGCCCAACGCGAAGATGCGTTTCGATGAATACCTGAACCTGATCGAACGCGAGCCCACCGATCTGCGGTTGTTCCTCTTTCCCGTTTTCAAATACAAACCCGAGTTGCTGAAAGATTTCGGGTATCCCTCCATTGCCGGGGGCTATATCAAGATCCCGTTCATGTTCTTTGGTCCACCCAAATCCATCGTGCGCATGCACCAGGATATCGACATGAGCAACGTGTTTCTCACCCAGTTTCACGGCCGGAAGCGCGTGATCCTGTTTGCGCCCGATCAATCGACTTTGTTGTACCGCTTACCTTTCAATGTTCACTCTACCGTGGATGTAGACCACCCGGATTATGATGCTTACCCGGGGTTGAATTATGTGAAAGGCCAATCGGCGGTGCTCGAGCATGGCGACACCTTGTTCATGCCCAGCGGCTATTGGCATCACATCGAGTACCTCGAAGGCGGTTTTGGTTTGTCGGTGCGCACCATGGCCTACAGCTGGCAGATGAAATTGCGGGGTGTCTATAACCTCACCGTCCAACGGACCACCGACAACATCATGCGCAAGATGAACGATGAGAAATGGTTCATCTATAAAAAGAAGCTCGCTTATGAGCGGGCGGAGAAAGCTATCCAAAAACTGGATGGGACCTCCTCGATGCCTCGCGCCACCGTGGGGTCATAGACTTTCGGCTTTCCGTTTCACATTGTTATGAAATTCCGAGATCGCCTTGGTGTGCAAGGGCGGATAGACACGCGTGTCGCGAAAATTTGAACCGCTTTTGTAATACGTATGGTGGAACACTTCTGTAAATCCTTCTGGTGTTTCCTTTAAGCTGATGTGTTGTGAGCCTTCGGAAGCGCCGCCTTTCATATAACACAACTTCAGGGAATGTTCTTCATCGTTCACCTCCATCACTTCGTGCGCGACGGCCAGGTTGAACAGTCCGCCGAAGAGGCGCAGGTTCAGGATGATGACCTGGCCTTTTTCCATGCCTTCGTAGGGATCGAACATATACGTTATCCTGTCTTTTGAACGATTGTATTGCAAACCGAAGCTCACCATTTGGCCGCGCCAGGCTTCTTCGGGGCTGATGGTTTTGTAGATCTCCCAGACTTCCGCCAGACGCCGGTGTATCAAAAATGTTTTGGCGTGCTGGTGGTAGGTGGCCAACCGGGACGTGTCCGTGCAAACGGGAATAAGTATAGGAAACTGAGCGGTGGTGGTGATGC
>CBIHQM010000165.1:0-13003 GCA_966211885.1 uncultured Chryseolinea sp. | reverse complement strand
TGACAGGCGTGGCATCTGAAAAGTTTCATGGCTAAAAAAGGTTGTCTGCCTTTTATCCATGCAAAAGCAATGCGGCATTCTTAATCCGGAAATACGGTGCTGTGAGTTGGGAACGGGCTTGCCCCTGGGGTAGGCATGCCTCGCGTTGTGACCTTTCGACCCCAGGGTCTATTTTGCCCCTTCTGCCTTCTCGATGCGCAATCCCACGGCCGTGATGCCCTGAAGGGTGTCCATGCGCATAAATTGTTCGAACGTAATGGAATATTTGCCCGGCGTCTTAAACTGATAGTCCTTCAGCATGAGGAACTGGTGATCATACAGATCGCCGATGCCACTTTTGCCAAAAGGCTTGCCGGTCTTGGCATCAAACAAAAATTCACCCATCAGGTTCTTTTGCAATTCGCGTCCGGTGGAATCCTGGAGATAATAGGTGTAGAACAATCGCGCGTAGGGATACGACACGGTGTTCCGGATGTTGCCGTAGAGATTGTACTTCTGTTGAACGTTGGAGATCTCAAATTCGAACTTCGGCTTTTCGTTCACCATCCATACGCGCTCGTTGAAGTCCGTATTTTGTTCGTATACCCGCTGGCTATCGCCACACGCCACCAACAACACCGCGACGACGCATGCTGCAAAAACTATTCTCATGACGGATTGCCGGGTTGATTACCATCCGGTTGATTACCCGGGCGCGGGGGACGATTGCCGCGATCGCGATTGCCTCCTCTAGGATTGTCGCCGCCACCCCGTGGATTATCACCACCACCGCGTTGGCCTTCGCCACTGTTGCCACCACGCTGTCCACGAGGATGATTCCGTCCGCGGTTGCGGTGGCCTCCTCCCTCGCCTCCTCCTTGCTTGGGACGTCCTCCTTCAGGATTTCCTCCACCCTGATTTTGGGGTCGCGGGCCGCCTTGCGGGTTTCCTCCACCGGAATTTTGAGGGCGCTGGCCACCTTGTTGGTTGCCTCCGCGCGGTGCACCTGCATTGGCTTGGGGAGCGCCACCTTCGGGAGCGTTGCCACCACCGCCTCTTTTCTTTTTGCGTTTCTTGGACGACGACGACTTGCCTTTGAATTTCTGATCCATCCGGGCCAGGTCACTGTTCAGGGTAGCCACGGGAATTTTTTCTGCCACCACATCCTGATCCAGGCTAGCCGGCTTTCTTCCTTCGCGGTTCATGCTCAGGATCTGGTTCACGCGGTCGATGTTGAGCGGGTACCAGGTGTTCTCTTCCGTGAAGCCGAACCACATGATCTTTCTGAAAATGTCTGTCTTCTGCAGCGTCGCTTCTCCTTTTTCGGTGAGCAGCGGGCCTTCTATTTTGGGGATGTCTTCCAGGGCATCCATGTAGGTCTCCAGTTCATAATTGAGGCAACACTTCAACCTGCCGCATTGGCCCGAAAGCTTGCTCGGGTTGAGAGAAAGATTCTGATAGCGCGCCGCGCTGGTCGCCACGTTCTTGAAATCGCTGAGCCAGGTAGAGCAACACAGTTCTCTTCCGCACACGCCGATGCCACCCAACCGTCCCGCTTCCTGGCGGAGGCTGATCTGTCGCATTTCTACGCGGATCTTAAATTCTCCGGCCAGTATCTTGATGAGCTCGCGGAAGTCCACGCGATCGTCGGCGGAATAAAAGAAAGTGGCTTTGATGTTGTCGGCTTGGTATTCGATGTCGGACAGTTTCATGTCCAGCTTCAGGTCGCGGATGATCTCCCGGGTGCGGTAGAGTGTGGGGAGTTCGCGTTTTTTTACTTCTTCAAATTTCTCGAGGTCCTTCTGGTGGGCGAGGCGATAGATCTTTTTGATCTCGCCATCGTTGACCACTTTTTTCTTTTGCATTTGCAGGCGCACCAATTCACCCTGCATCGACACATGGCCGATATGGTGACCGTTGGGCACTTCCACTACCACGGCGTCGCCGGTGGTGAGTTGAAGTTTTTCTGTATTGCGATGAAATTCCTTGCGACCGTTTTTAAACCGTACTTCAACAATGTTAAATCTATCTTCTGTCGGCGTGTCCATGTTCGACAGCCAATCAAATACGTTCATCTTGTTGCATCCACCGGTGCCACAGGCACCATTGTTTTTGCAGCCGGTCACGGTTCCACCTTTTGTTGTTCCACACGAGCATCCCATGACGTTATCCTTTATAGTTCATTAAATCCTGTCCAATGTCCTTACGGTAATAGAGTCCGTCCCATTCAATATGGGCGGCAGTTTGATAGGCTTGTTCGCGCGCTTCATTAAGCGAGTTTCCCTTGCCCGACACGGCCAGCACACGGCCGCCGTCTGTCAATATACCTTCGCCATGTTTCTTTGTTCCAGCGTGAAACACGAGGGCCTTTCCATCTTTTTCGAGGCCCCGGATCACTTTTCCTTTTTCATAATCGCCCGGGTAGCCACCCGAAACCAACGCTATGGTTACTGCGTGGTGTTCGTCGATCTCGATCTGCTTGCCTTTCATTTCGCCTTTGGCGGATGCCACCAGCAGTTCCACCAGGTCGCTCTTGATCCGCGGCATGACCGCCTGGGTCTCCGGATCGCCCATGCGGGCGTTGTATTCGATCACGAAGGGGTTGCCCCCCACGTTCATGATGCCCACAAAAATAAATCCTTTGTAGTCGATGCCTTCGTGGATGAGGCCGGCGATGGTGGGCTTCACCACTTCATCCTCGATTCTTTTCATAAAGGCCGCGTCGGCAAATACGACCGGCGAAACCGCGCCCATCCCCCCGGTATTGGGGCCCAGGTCGCCGTCACCGATCCGTTTATAGTCTTTTGCTTCGGGCAGGATCACATAGTCCTTGCCGTCGGTGAGCACAAAAACGGAGAGCTCGATGCCGTTGAGGAATTCTTCGATGAGCACCTTGGCGCTGGCCTGGCCAAACCGCTTGTTGATGAGCATTTCCTTCACCACAGCCTTGGCCTCGCCCTGGCTGAGGCTGATGATCACGCCTTTGCCGGCGGCCAGCCCGTCGGCCTTGAGCACGATGGGGGGCTTGCAACTGGAGATATAATCAAAGGCCTGATCGAGGTCGGAGGCCGAAAAGGTTCTTGCTTTGGCGGTGGGGATGTTGTGGCGGAGCATGAATTTCTTGGAGAAGTCCTTGCTGCCTTCCAGTTGGGCGCCCTGGGTGTCGGGGCCGACCATCAAAATAGGACGGAGGCTGGGATCGTTCTGGAAATAGTCGCGGATGCCTTTCACGAGGGGGCCTTCGGGGCCCACCACCACGAGTTGCACGTTGTTGGCGATGCAAAACTTGCCCAACGCGGCGAAATCGTCCACATCGATGGCGACATTTTCAGCAATGGAGGCAGTGCCGGCATTTCCGGGGGCTACGAAAATCTTTTCGCAAAGGGGACTTTGCCGGATTTTCCAAGCTAGCGCGTGTTCGCGACCACCATTACCAATCACCAGAATATTCATGGATTCAATTTCGGTTGAATCCCAAAGATAGCCGCGAAATCTTTGAAATAAAAAATCAATAAAAAACCTTCCGGCGTTGATTCCGGAAGGTCATTATATGGTGGGAACGCTTAATTGGCGTACTCCGACATGAACTTGATGCGCATCATCCGCACTTCCTCCTCCGAGTAATCGGCCATGGAGCCGTCGTTGAGGGCTTCGTCGAGGCTGTCGGTTTCGGCGTTCATGAAATAGTCGTGGATATCGTCCTGCTTGTGGGCGTCGATCACCTGGTCTATATAATAGGTCAGGTTCAGCTTGGTGCCCGAGTAGCAGATGTTCTCGATCTCGGTGAGCAACTCCTCAAACGTGATCCGCGCCTTTTCGGCGATCTCTTCCAGATCTACCTTGCGGTCGATCTGCTGGATGATGAGGATCTTTGTTTTTGACTTGTTGACCGACGATTTGATGACCACTTCGTTGGCCGTCTCGATCTCGTTTTCGTCTACATACTTCTGGATCACCTCCAGGAACTCGGCTCCGAACTTGTTCACCTTGCCCATGCCCACGCCGTTCACCTGGGCGAGGTCGTCCTTGGTGGTGGGGTAGGTCGTGGCCATTTCTTCGAGCGACGGGTCCTGGAAGATCACATACGGCGGAAGGCTCTTCTCCTTCGCCATCTTCTTGCGCAGGGTCTTCAGGATCTCGAACAGCTTCACATCATACGCCTTGGTGTTGACGGGCTTGTCGTTCGATTCTTCTTCTTCTTCCACCTCCGTGGTGAAGTCGTGGTCGCGGGCCAGTTCGATGGCATGCGGCTTCTTCAAAAATTTCTCGCCCCGCTCGGAGATCTTCAGCGCTCCGATGTTGTCGATGTCTTTTTCGAGGTATTGATAGATCAGCGTTTGGCGGATGACCGACTTCCAATAGTCGGCGTCCTCATCGGCTCCCTTGCCATAAACGGCGAGGTCGAAGTGTCCATAGCTTTTCACGTATTCGTCTTCCACACCACGGATCACGTTCACGAGGTGGTTCAGGCCGAAGCGTTCGTTGGTTTGTTTCACAGTTTGCAGCACGAGCTTCACGGCTTCGGTGCCGTCGAAGCGTTCACGGGGATGTACGCAGTTGTCGCACATGCCGCAATTCTCTTGTGTATACTCTTCACCGAAATAGTGCAGCAATTGTCTTCTGCGACAAACGGGTGATTCGGCGTAGTATTCCATCTCCTGCAACAAGATGCGCGCATTCTCGCGTTCTTGTACGGGCTTATCTTTGTTGAACTTTTCGAGCTTGTTCAGGTCGTTATGACTGTAGAACATTAAACAAAGTCCTTCCAATCCATCGCGACCGCCACGGCCGGTTTCTTGATAATATCCTTCCAGCGACTTGGGAACATCATAGTGCACAACAAAACGAACATCGGGTTTGTCGATACCCATGCCAAAGGCGATGGTGGCCACGATGATGTCTACTTCTTCGTTCAGGAAGTCGTCCTGGTTCTTCATACGCACGTCGGGATCGAGACCGGCGTGATAGGGAGCGGCTTTGAAGCCGTTGACATTCAACAGCTGGGCGATCTCTTCCACCTTCTTGCGGCTGAGGCAATAGATCACACCGGACTTGCCCTTGTGATCTTTCAGGAATTTGATGAGCTGCTTCTTCGTCTCTTTCTTGGGACGTACCTCGTAGTAGAGGTTCTTGCGATTAAAAGAAGAGATGAACACATCGGCTTCTTCCATCTGCAGGTTCTTCTGAATGTCCAACTGAACTTTTGGCGTGGCCGTGGCAGTGAGTGCGATCACGGGCATGTCGCCGAGGTTTTGGATCATGGTTTTGATCTTCCGGTATTCCGGACGGAAGTCGTGTCCCCATTCAGAAATACAGTGCGCTTCGTCGATGGCTACAAAAGCGACGTTAACCTTCTTGAGAAAGTCGATGGTCTCTTCTTTGTTGAGCGACTCGGGGGCTACATAGAGTAGCTTCACGACGCCGTTCATACAATCCTTCTTCAATCGGGTGATCTCGCCTTTGCTGAGGGTTGAGTTCAGGAAGCGTGCGTTGACTCCGTACGCGTTCATTTGATCGACCTGGTTTTTCATCAACGCGATGAGCGGTGAGATCACAATGGCCAATCCTTCTCTGAGCATGGCGGGAAGCTGGTAGCACAGTGACTTACCAGCGCCGGTGGGCATAATGACGAATGTATTCTTTCCATCCAGCAAATTCCGTATGATCGTCTCTTGATTTCCGCGGAACTGGCTGTAACCGAATATTTCTTTTAATCTCTCTTTGAGTGCATCTTTCTCTTCGACCAACATCATACTATCTTGATAAGAACCTAAAATTGTATCTTTGTCCATGTAGACAAAGCTAACTTTGAAAAGGAATTGAATTTAGTAAAAAATATCAAAAAAATTGCACGAGATGTATTAATAAATGAATCTCTGGCAATCCAACAACTCACCAATTTTATCGACGACAATTTCGAAGCCTGCGTGAAAGAAATTTATTCCGCAAAAGGCCGCGTTGTCATTACAGGCGTTGGCAAAAGTGCCATTGTAGCCAATAAAATTGTTGCCACGCTAAACTCTACGGGAACCCCTGCGCTCTTCATGCATGCTGCTGATGCAATACATGGTGATCTTGGAATGATACAATCGGAAGATATTGTGATCTGTATCTCTAAAAGCGGTAACACGCCGGAGATCAAAGTGCTGGTCCCGTTACTCAAACGTAGAGGATCAAAGCTTGTTGCCCTGGTGAGCAATGTAAATTCATATCTGGGTCAGCAAGCCGATTTCATTTTAAATGCAACGATTGCAGAAGAAGCGTGTCCCAACAATCTCGCACCGACTACGAGCACCACGGCCCACATGGCGTTGGGTGATGCGCTTGCCATTTGTTTACTTGATCTTCGTAATTTTACCGCCCGCGATTTTGCCGAATACCATCCCGGTGGTTCGCTGGGCAAACAATTGTATTTGAAAGTATCTGATATCTATCTTCATAACGAGCTACCGCTTGTAGGTCCCGATGCGCCACTGAAGGACGTAATCATCGAAATTTCATCCAAAAGGCTCGGTTGCACAGCCGTGGTGGACCACGACAAAAATTTGCTGGGCATCATCACCGATGGCGATTTGCGCCGGATGCTGGAGAAAAGCACCAGCTTGCAGGATGTCAAGGCCCGTGACATTATGACACGCTCGCCTAAAAAAATTGAAAAAGATGAATTTGCGGCCAAAGCCTTACATGACATGCAGGAAGCCGGCATTACCCAACTGGTGGTGATGGACGGCGAGAAAATAGCCGGATTTGTTCATTTACATGATCTTTTAAAAGAGGGAATTGTTTAAAATACATGAAAAGACTTTCAAAAGATTCTGCGACTAACGTTTTTTGCAAAACCTATTACATCTCATTAACTAAATGAACCATAACTTATTCGTAGTGCTGATGGCCGGCGGCGTAGGCGTTCGCTTCTGGCCTTACAGCCGAAATTCCAAACCAAAGCAATTTCTGGATGTACTGGGCACAGGGAAGACCCTTCTGCAATCGACTTTCGACCGTTTTGTTCCACTCTGCCCGATAGAGAATATATACGTTGTCACCCACGAAGAACATGCGGCACTGGTGCGGGAGCAACTCCCACAATTAAGCGACGACCAAATCCTGGCAGAACCCATGCGCAAGAACACCGCCCCGTGTATTGCGTATGCCAGCTATAAGATCGCGTTAAAGAACGAAAACGCCGTGATCGTGGTCACACCCTCCGACCACCTGATCATGATGGAGGAGGTTTTCCAGGATGTCATCAAAAAAGCTGCCGATATGGCCCAGGGCCAGGACAAGCTCATGACGCTGGGCATCACCCCTACCCGCCCGGAGACCGGCTATGGCTATATTCAATATCATACCGAAAAGAACTTTGCCAAGAAAGTAAAGACCTTCACCGAGAAGCCGGAATTGTCGCTGGCCAAAAAATTCCTGGAGAGCGGCGACTTCGTGTGGAATTCGGGCGTGTTCATCTGGGGGGCTAAGGCCATTACGTCTGCCTTCCACCAATACCTTCCCGAAATGGCCGAAGTGTTTGACGAGGTGCGCCCGAAGCTGGGAACACCCGAAGAAAAAGAAGCCATCCTGGGCGCCTATTCCCAATGCAAAAACGTGTCGATCGACTACGGCATCATGGAAAAGGCCAAGAACGTCTATGTATGCCTGGGCAACTTCACATGGTCCGACCTGGGCTCGTGGGCTTCCATCCACGAAATTTCGGCGAAGGACGAAAACAACAACGTGATCAATGCCAACGCGCATACCTACGACACACGCAATTGCATCATCAAAGGATCGCCCGACAAGCTCATCGTCGTGCAAGGCCTCAACGGCTACCTGATCGGCGAATTCGGGAATGTGATCATTGTGGTGGAGAAAGATAAAGAAGAGCAATTCCGGAAGTTCGTCAACGACATCAAGGCGAAGCCAAACGCGCAAGACTACATTTAACATCCGGGTGGATCTAAAGGCCAGCCTTCATCAACTGGCTGGCCTTTAGACGACCGCCATCGGTCAACCGTCCAGTTCCCCGTCCGATCGGCCTCTACTTCTTATCAGGCTTGATGCGCGCGTCGCGATTCACAATCTCCCATGCCGTATAAAAAATACACTGCACGCGTTTCGTGAGGAGATCGAACTCGATCTTGTCCACGTCGTCGCTGGGCTGATGATAGTCTTCGTGGATGCCGTCGAAGTAGAAGATGACGGGGATGTTATTCTTGGCAAAGTTCCAATGATCGGAGCGATAGTAAAGCCGGTCCGGGTGGTTCACATCGTTGTAGGTGTAGTCGAACACCAGGTTAAGGTAGGCTTTGTTGGTCGCTTCGCTCACGGTGTGGAGTTCGGAGGAGAGTTTGTCGGCACCGATCACATAGAGGTAGGGCGGGCTGTTTTTATGTTGGGGATCTTTGCGGCCGATCATGTCGATGTTCAGATCGACCACCGTATTGACGAGGGGAAACACGGGATGTTGCGTGTAGTAGTCTGATCCGAATAATCCTTTCTCTTCCCCCGTCACCGTCATGAACAAAATGCTGCGACGCGGGCCGTGACCTTCTTTCTTTGCTTGCGAAAAAATTCTGGCCAGTTCCATCACGGCTACGGTCCCCGAACCGTCGTCGTCGGCTCCGTTGTTGATGCGGTCGCCGGTGCCTGTCGCTTTCACACCCACGTGGTCGAAATGGGCGGTGATCACCACGACTTCCTCCTTTTTGTCGGTACCTTCCAGGTAGCCGAGCACATTCTCTGTTTTCACGGTTTCGATGTCGGTGGAAACCTTAAAGGTGAACTCGGAGGGCTTGATCTTCTTCAAGGCGTTCTTCTCGGGTGCTGCCGCGGCAGCCTTTTTCAGCTTGTCTATGCTCATGCCAAAGAGCTTGTCGACAACCTGGGGTGAAACAATGAACAGTCCAACCCTGGGGTTTTCTTCCGATGCCGGTCTGGAAAGCGTGAGGCTTCCCTTGCTGAAGTTTTTGAACTGGGTCGACAGGGTCGCGAAGTCCTCTTTTGTTTTGGTGTTGCTGACCAGGATCACTTTGGCGCCTTTGGCCCGCGCCAGGGATACACCCCGGTTGCCGGTGAGCCATTCGTTCTCGGTGAACAAGAGCACAGCCTTGTCTTTAACATCCACTTGGTTGAAGTCGGCCTCGGTGGCATTGCCCACAAACACCAGGGGCAGCGTCACTTCGCCCCCGCTGTTGCCCAGGCCATAGTGAGCGATCTCCTTAAAATTGTCGAACCGGTCCTTGCCGATCTTGACATATGTCTCCCCCGGGGTGGTGGTATAGAGGCTGATGGGTTGCTGATAATTGCCATTTACCGGGCCGACCAGGCCGATGTCTTCAAAATGCGCCTGGATGAAGGCGGCAGCCATTTTCTGACCCCGTTTTCCGGTTTCCCTGCCTTCCATGAAATCGGAGGCCAGGATGGTCAGGTTTTCTTTGAGGATTGCCGTGCTGATGGTGTTGCCAAACTTCTGAGCAACCGAATCCTGCCCCGACACGCGGAAAGTGCCGGCAATCAGTGCAAATCCCAGCAAGACCTTGAATTTCCTATTCATCACTATTTGAACTTTAGTAAACAAGGGGTGAAGATGCGTCCGTTTCAGGAAACCGGCAAATGGCATTATGGGAATGGCGCGACAACAAACCTTTGCTGTGGCCATGGAAAGGAATCTTTTTTCAAGGATGACAAAGCCCCTGTTAATTGTGTAATTACTGAATTACCTTTGTGCTCAAATTGTTATTGGTATTCCTGTATAAAAACTCATTAACCTATTGAAAATCATAGTTCCATGAAAATAGACTCACTGTATACAGAAAAATTTGAAAGCCGGCACATCGGCCCCGACGCGCACCAGGTGGAAGAGATGTTAAAGGTGATCAAGGCACCTTCCATCGATGCCCTGATCGACCAGACTATTCCGGCGGGTATCCGATTGAAAAAACCGTTGTCGCTAGCCCCTGCCAAGTCTGAATACCAGTTTTTACAGGAGTTCAAAGCCATTGCTTCCAAGAACAAAGTCTATAAATCCTTTATCGGCATGGGGTACTACAACACCATCACGCCGGGCGTAATCCTGCGCAACATTCTTGAGAATCCAGGATGGTACACCGCCTACACCCCCTACCAGGCAGAGATCGCCCAGGGCCGGTTGGAGGCGCTGATCAACTACCAAACCATGATCATCGACCTGACGGGCATGCAAATCGCCAATGCCTCGCTGCTCGACGAGGGCACGGCCGCGGCCGAAGCCATGCACCTCATGCTGGCATCGCGCAAAGCGTCGCGTAAGAATGCCAATCGCTTCTTTGTTGACCAGCACACCTTCCCCCAAACCATCGACGTATTGAGAACGCGCGCCACACCCATCGGCGTAGAATTGGTGGTGGGCGATGTGAGCACGCTGGACATCACGGATCCTTCCCTCTTTGCCGTATACATTCAAAACCCCGCCGATAGCGGTGCGGTAAAAGACTATACCTCCTTTATTCAATCGGCTCACGAAAAAGACATCTTTGTCGTGGTCGGTTCCGATCTCATGAGCTTGCTGCTGATGAAATCGCCCGGCGAAATGGGAGCCGACGTTGTGGTGGGCTCCAGCCAGCGGTTTGGTGTCCCCATGGGATTTGGTGGCCCGCATGCCGCCTTCTTTGCCACCAAGGACGAATTCAAACGCCAGATGCCCGGTCGCATCATCGGCGCCTCTATCGACGCATCGGGCAATCCCGGCTACCGCATGGCGTTGCAAACCCGCGAGCAACACATCCGCCGTGAAAAGGCAACCTCAAATATTTGTACTGCACAAGTACTCTTGTCGGTCATGGCCGGCATGTACGCCGTGTATCACGGACCCGACGGCTTGCGCAAGATCGCTTCCCGCATTCATGGTCTGACCAAATCCCTCGACACCGGCCTGAAAGCGCTGGGCGTGAAACAAGAAAATGAACATTTCTTCGACACCCTGAAGGTGACCGTGGCCGACGCCAAGGCTGTGAAACAGGAAGCCGAGAAGCGCGGTGTCAACTTCCGCTACTTCGCCGACAACCATGTGGGCATTTCCTTTGACGAAACTGCAGTAGCCGCCGATGTGCACACGATCTTGGAGATCTTCGCCTCAGCCCAGTCCAAGAAGACCTCGGTCGTCTCGGTGAATGGGCAAGAGATGAACTGGCCTGCATCGCTGGTGCGGAAGTCGGCCTACCTCACACACCCGGTGTTTAACATGCACCACTCCGAACACGAAATGCTGCGCTACATCAAGCGCCTTGAAAATAAAGATCTCTCTATGGTGCATTCCATGATCTCTTTGGGATCGTGCACGATGAAGCTGAATGCCACGGCAGAGATGATCCCCGTCACCTGGCCCGAACTCGGTAACATCCATCCGTTCGCGCCGGCCGACCAAACCCTGGGCTACCAGGAAATGATCGGCAGCCTCGAAAATTCATTGAAAGAAATTACAGGCTTCACCGGTGTTTCGCTTCAACCCAACAGCGGCGCACAAGGCGAGTATGCAGGTCTGATGGTGATCCGTGCCTATCACGTCGACCGCGGTGAAGGACATCGCAACATTTCATTGATCCCCGCATCCGCCCACGGCACCAACCCTGCCAGCGCAGTGATGGCGGGTATGGAGGTCGTTGTGGTGAAGTCGGATGAAGAAGGAAAAATTGATGTAGCCGATCTGAAAGCAAAGGCCGCTCAATATAAAGACAAGTTGTCGTGCCTCATGGTGACCTACCCGTCGACACACGGCGTGTTCGAAGAGGCCATCACCGAGATCTGTGAAACCATTCACCAACACGGTGGATTGGTCTACATGGACGGCGCCAACATGAACGCCCAGGTAGGCCTCACGTCGCCCGCCAATATCGGCGCGGATGTTTGTCACCTGAACCTGCACAAAACGTTCTGTATCCCGCACGGTGGCGGTGGACCTGGCATGGGCCCCATCTGCTGCAACGACAAACTGAAGCCCTACCTGCCCGGCCACGCCGTGGTGAAGACCGGAGGCGACAAAGCAATTCACGCAGTGTCCGCAGCGCCCTGGGGCAGCGCCAGCATCCTCACCATTTCGTATGCCTACATCGCGATGATGGGTGCAGACGGGTTGACGAATGCCACCAAGTATGCCATCCTCAATGCCAACTACATCAAAACCCGTCTCGAAAGCGAATACAAGATCTTGTACACCGGCACCAACGGCCGCTGCGCCCACGAGATGATCGTTGACTGCCGCGACTTCAAGAAAGCCGGCGTCGAAGTAGAAGACATTGCAAAACGCTTGATGGACTATGGCTTCCACGCCCCCACCGTTTCCTTCCCGGTAGCCGGCACGTTGATGATCGAGCCCACCGAAAGCGAACCGAAAGAAGAGCTGGACCGCTTTGTTGACGCACTCATTCAAATCCGCAAAGAGATCCGCGAAGTGGAAGAAGGCAAAGCCGACAAAGAGAACAACGTGCTGAAGCATGCACCCCACACCGCAGCCGTGATCACCGCCGACGACTGGACCCGTCCCTACAGCCGTCAAAAGGCAGCCTACCCGCTGCCGTTTGTGAAAGAGGCAAAGTTCTGGCCCAGTGTTAGCCGCGTAGACAATGCCTATGGCGATCGCAACCTCGTCTGCAGCTGTTTGCCGATGGAAGAATATGAAAAGAAAGAAGAGATCGTGGGTGCTTAAGCATCGAACCGAATAAAATAAAAAAGCCGGCTGAATATCAGCCGGCTTTTTTATTCTAAACGTTAGATCGTTTCGACGAAACTTCTCCCGCCATCCGCTTCTGCATTTCGCGTTCCTTTCTCACCAACTCTTCTTGCGTGGCCTGCAGCTCTTCCATGTTCTGGCGCATCTCTTCCTCGCGTTGGCGCATTTGCTCTTCGTTGATGTGAGCCTGTTCCAACAGGTTTTTCATCTTGAAGGTGGTCTGCGAATTCAGGATGGCCGATGCCAGGAACTCCCCAGCTTTTTTCAGAAACAAAATGTGATGTGCTTCAAAATCACCGAAGGACGCCATCTCCAGGATCGCCACCG
>CBIHQM010000164.1:0-13008 GCA_966211885.1 uncultured Chryseolinea sp. | reverse complement strand
CCAGGAAAGGCCGACGAAAACAGTTTCCGGCAAACCGTAGACGGGCCAGAGCTCGACCCGGCTCAGACCCCACAGGCCTGCACAAGCGCTCGCATTCAAATAGAATGCCGGCAACACTCTCGGCCCCCACCAATACGCCAACGTTAAACCAAAGGCCAACGGGAGGTACAGTAGCGCTGTGCCGGTAGTGATTTTTGCTTCCAACGAGATCAGCGTGCCGAGGAAAAAAATCGGTAACGGTACTACCCAGGTCCACCACGGTAGTCTTCGATCGGAAGTTCCATTTGACGCCTCTGTTAATGACATACAGCGAGATCGAAAATATACTGTAAAATAAGCGATACAAGCTCCGCTTCCGAGGAATTGCGAGAAACTTTCCGGTGTCAGGTCTTTCACATCAGCCCGCTAACGCACAGGGCGTTAATTGCGGCTTTTAGGCCCATTTAACACAATTTCTTGTTCGCAAAATCATGGGATACGGGCCTGAAAAAATTCCCCAAGACCCTTTATTTGCTATCTTTCCACGTATGCTGATCGAAGAAAACGCACTCAAACATTGGATCGACAATTTTTATGGCTACGGCTCCTGGCAAGCCCGGTTCTGGTTTATCGGCTATGAAGAAAGTGGCGGCGAGGTGCCCGAGGAAGTCGCCGACAAGGTCAACTATTTTAACCGTGTGCATGCGTCATCAGACGGCGCACTCTGCGACATCCGCGAGCTCTACCGGCACGTCGCCATCCAGTGGGATGGGCCCAAAAAGAATTTGTTCACCAACCGTTATGAATACCGCTTCGATACGCATGCCATTCAACATGGCGTCTGGAAAAATCTCATCGCCTTCGAACACGGCTACCAGGGGGAGAAAATCCCCGACGTTCTCGCCTACCAGAAAGACGCATTCGCCTCGCCTTCGACGCACAAGGAGGCATTGATCCCGCTCTATCCGTTGCCGAGTCCCCACAACCATGCTTGGTACTACAGCTGGCTCGACATGCCGCAACTCGGTTTTTTAAAGAGCCGCGCACTTTACCAGGAACATGCTTATGAACGTCGCATGCATCATATCCTTTCGAACATCAGCACCTACAAACCCGAACTGGTATTGATGTATGGCATGGACAATATCATCACCCTGAAAAAAACCGTGCAAGCGTTCTTCCCGGATGTGCAGTTCAAAATGATCAAAGCCATAAAGCTACAAATCCCGCAGCACCACCGGGCTGATCTCCAGGGAACGACGTTGCTCATCACGACACAAATCCCGGCCCTTCGACACAACCGGATCGAAACGGGTTTTGATTGGGAGCAGTTTGGAAAAAGCGTGAGCCTTTGATCAAAGCCCCTGGGCACTTTGTCCAATTTAGCCCGCGACAATGTCCATTTTACACCCGAGCCCGAGGCGTATGGGAGAATACATTTGCCTGGTAATCTTATAATCAATCACTCGCAAAACACCAGAAAGATGAAAGACCAGGACGATACGACCAGCGTGACGGGGAATGCCACCACTCAGCTGAATGATTACAAAAAATTCCATGCTCTACACCACCAGGCAAAGCCACTGATCCTGGCAAATGCCTGGAATGCAAAAAGCGCTCAGCTCATCGAGCAAAATGGCTACGATGCCGTGGCTACCTCCAGCGGCGCCATCGCCGATTCGCTGGGTTATGAGGACGGTGAAAAAATTCCGTTTGTTGAATTGCTCTATATGCTGCAGCGCATAAAATCGCGAACGAACATTCCAATGTCCGTTGATTTGGAGAGAGGATACACCGATGATCTGAACGACTTAAACTCAAACATTCAGAAACTTATCGACATAGGCGTTGTAGGCATAAACCTGGAAGACCGGCAAGGGGAAGAGATCTATCTGAAAAAATTAAGCAGCATTAAAAACTACCTGGAGAAAACCAGTCAGAAGCTTTTTATCAACGCCCGAACCGATGTTTTTTTAATGAAGCTTCCTTCACCCCTTGAAACGACCTTGCGAAGGGCAAAACGTTATGCGGACGCCGGTGCCGATGGCCTGTTCGTTACCGCGGTTGCCGAAGTGGCGATCCTTAAAGAAATTACGGCTGCCACTTCCCTTCCGGTCAATGTCGTGGGCACGCCACAGCTTTCCTCGATCGAAACCTTGACGGAATGTGGCATTAAACGGATCAGCATGGCGGTGTTTTTATACCGGGCAACGTATCATCAATTGGAGAATGTCGTGAAGAATATCGGAACACAACATTCTTTTGCGCCGTTATTTTAGTTCTTTGCCTAACCTAGGACCATCCATAAACGTTGTTGTAAAATCTAAAGGCGCAATAAAAATTATATATGAAGTCCATACAACTAGAACAGTTTGACATCGCCCACCTGAAGCTTAGAGAGATCCCTACACCCACCGTTGGGGAAAATGAAGTGCTGGTGAAGACCACCGCCGTATGCCTCGAGTTTCATGACTTGATCGTCGTGGAGAACAGGATCCCTTTTGGCATCCCGCTCCCCCACATTCCGGTTTCCGAAGGCGTGGGCATCGTGGAAAGCGTGGGTCGCAAAGTGACCCGTTGGAAAAAGGGCGACCGGGTTATCATTCCGTTTATTTCCCGTTGGGAAGCGGGAAAAAATACACCTTACAACGACCAGCTGCGAACGGCCTTTTCGCTTCCCGGGCTCCTGGCCGAATACAGCGTGCAACCCGAAAACACGTTGGTGAGAACCCCTGAAAATCTCACCGATGAAGAAGCGGCCCCACTCTCGGTTGGCGGGCTAACGGTGTGGACATGCTTGGTAGAACAAGCCAACATTCGCGCGGGGCAAACCATTTTGGTCCAGGGCAGCGGTGGCGTTTCCCTGTTCGCGCTGCAGATCGCCAAGATGTTTGGATTAAAAGTGATTGCCACCACCGGCAGCAAGGAAAAGGAGCAGAAACTAAAAGACCTGGGAGCCGATGAAGTGATCAACTACAAAACATTCCCCGAATGGAGCACCGAAGTGAAACGCCTCAATGGCGGCATTGGGGTGGACGTTACCCTGGATGTGGCGGGCACCGACACCATTGAGCAGAGCATCCTCTCGGTGAAGCAACACGGCTTTGTAGGATTGATTGGATTGATGACCGGCACGAAGCTGACGATCGATTTGGTGCCGCTCATTACGAACTATGTTCGATTACAGGCGTACTCGGTTGGAAATGCACAGGAGCTGAATGATTTCGTAAAGGCTATCGAGAAGAACAACATCAAGCCTGTTGTGGATAGTGTTTTTTCTTTTGAGAATGTTCAGGATGCTTTTTACAGGTTTAAGTCGGGAGGCGCTTTTGGGAAGGTGGTTGTGAGTTTTGGGCGGTGAGACCGGACAGTCTCCTGCTTCGACGGGCGGGACACCGTCCCCGCATAGTCTCCTGTCTCAGGGATTATGCGGACTGAAGAAGCCAAGTCCCCGAGGCGGGAGACTTGGCTTCGGCAGCGGAGACTTAGCTTCGACGACTCAGAGTTTCGGGTTATCGGGCTTTATCGGTTTGTCAAAATTATTAGCCCCTTTCACTTTCAGCTTTCGCTTGAACACTTTGTCGTGGCAGGTGACATAGAGTATATCAAAATCAGGCCCTCCGAAACAGAGATTGGAGGCCTGGCCTTTTGATTTGGGGACGGGGAGGATGGCGTTCACCCGGCCCAATTGGTCCATCACCTGGATGCCGCTGAGGCTGGTGATGTAGATCCGGCCGGCCCGGTCGCATTTCAATCCGTCGCTCCAGGCATTTTCGTCTTCGTCGCGTACGTGAAGCCAGCCGTATTTTTGTTTGTGCGATAAGGTGCCGTCGGGTTGGATCTGGTAGACCCATACCCAATGCGTTGCAGATTCCGTTACATAGAGTTGCGTTTGATCGGGCGAGAGACAGAGGCCGTTGGCAAATTTCAGCCCTTCGTCAACGATGCTCTTCTCGCCATTGGGTTTGATGAGATACAATTTACTGGGACGCTCCCGGCCGTCGGGTGACGTGACATATATGTTCCCGTTGAACGAAATGGAAACATCATTGCCCGGCGTTTCGGCAGCCACGACGGTGTAGCTACCAGGCGTCTTATACTGATGGACTTCTTTTGTGGGCGGCTCCGACCATCCGCCCGTTGTGGTGATCATGTCGCCGGCTATGGAGAACGTTGTGCCGCTGGCCTTTTTTGAATCGGCGATGTACACTTCGGGTTTGCCATTGGGGCCGATCTTATACGTTTTTGCATTGGGGATGTCTTGAAAAAATACTTCGCCCTTTGCATTCACGGCGATGCCCTCTGTGAATCCGTAGTTCTCACCCACCAACTCCCAGCCTTTGTCCTCGGCCAGGATATCGAGCAGGAATTGATTTTTGCTTTGCCCCGTGCGGATAGGTTTGGGATAATCTCTCCACAGCCAGCGCATCGCTTCCGGAAAAACGGATGTGCCCTGCTGGCCATTGTGCCCACCGTTGCCCCAGACGTGGTTGACGTCATAGCCTGCAAAGGTCAACGCCCGTTCCATCGATTCATTGGCTTTCCACCAGTCGCCTGCGTAGATGTTGAGATCGCTGGCCCCATCCTGCATAAAGATGCGTATGGGCTTGGGTTCGTGTTTTCTAACCAAGATATCATAACGGTCGGCGCCACGCAGCCCAACGTATGTACCGATGGCACTGAATACTCTCGAAAACTCCTCCGGCAACGTCCACGCGGCCGTGAACGCACAGACGGCTCCGCTGCTGGACCCGCCGATCGCCCTGTCGTTGCCACTATGCGAAAGGCGTACCGGTCTGCCATCGGTTGCTTTCTGACGCTCGACAAAAGGAAAAACCTCATCCAACAAAAACCGTCCGTACTTGTCCCCTAGCCCATCGTACTCAAAGCTTCTATTGAAACGGTCGAGCGCTTCATTGTTCTTTGCCAATACTTTTCCGGGCGTTACAAAAACACCGATGGTCACGGGCATTTCGTTCCGGGCAATGAGGTTATCAAAAACGGTAGGCGCCTTCCACTGTATGCCATCCTGGTTCACATACACACAAGCGGGTTTATCGCCTTTGTATTGAGCCGGTATGTACACGCTGATCTCGCGTGTCGTGCCCGGAAAGATTTTGGATTCTTCAAATGTGAACTTCAGAATCTCACCTTTCGGGACCCCGGCCTGTTCTTCGGAGGCCGGGTCGACCGGATAGGTTTCCGGTGTGGATTGTGCCAGGACGCGTCCGGCAAAAAGAAAAAGCAGGATGAATAATGTTCCTTTCATGATATAAGCTTTCAAACTTTAGAGAATACCCTCCTACAATTTACACAAAAGGAGAACAGGTTACGCCGGAGGTGAATGGTGCACAAGAAGCTAAGTCCCCGAGGCGGGAGACTTAGCTTCGGCGGTGGGAGACCGTCCCCGCATAGTCTCCTGTCTCAGGGACTATGCGGACTCAAAGTTTCGGGATTGTCCTTGATTTTGGGTATGCGTAACCCGGGCGTTGTGTCACGGGGTGGAGCCCGCCCGTGTTGCAGATCAACCCTGCAACGACCGTACCCCCCAACCTATGTGAGTTTGCCGTGTGCAGACCAACAACGCTCCCGAAACCGGAGACTATGTTACGACGATTTGTTATCTTCATCACACTCAATAAAAACCATCGGATCGTATGGGAACACTATTGAATCTCGGCCGCATTTTCTATGGCACCGTCATTACGGAAATGGGATTGCATGCCCTGTACTATCATGATTTCCCCTACATGCTCTTGCCGCCAAAACATTCCGGGATCCCCGGCCTGGCCGTGATCGCCGCGGTTTCCGGCATTCTGTTGGTTTTGGCTGGGGCCTGCATCGTTTTTGAAAAAAAGACCCGGCCGGCGGCGCTCCTGCTGGGAAGTGTGTTGCTCTTGATCTTCTGTTTTTATTTTATCCCCTATCAACTTATAGCCAGCCCAAACTACATGCATTTTGGAGATTGGGAGAATGCCGCAAAAGAACTGGCCCTGTGCAGCGGCGCCTATGTCATCGCCGGCTGCTACCCGCAAAAAGATGAAAGCCCACTCTTCCGGTTCCTGGCGAAGCCCATCCCTTTCGGGTCCATGCTGTTTGCGATAACGATCATCAGTTTCAGCTTCGATCACTTTCTCTATGCCAAAGAAGCAGCCGACTACGTCCCATCGTGGGTGCCCGCCCACGTGTTCTGGATCTATTTCACCGGCCTGGCACTATTCGCTTCGGGCATTGCGATCATCCTGAACATCAAACGCAAACTCGCCGCCACCCTTTTAGGCGCGATGATTTTAACATGGTTCGTCATTCTCCACATCCCCAGGATTGTCGTATCTCCTCTACCTTACCTGGCGAGCGAAATCACCAGCGCTGGTATTGCCCTCGCCTACAGCGGCATCGCCTTCATCGTCGCAGCGAAGTCTCCCGTCTCGGGGACTTCGCTGCTTTGAAGTTTCCCACGTCCCAGCGAGGTCTCATGCGTCGGGGAATTCGCTGATTGAAGTTTCACAACGGTTAATGTGGCTTGCCCTACTCAGCCCACATAGTCCCTGAGACAGGAGACTATGCGGGCGACGGACTATGCGGGGACGGTCTACGTCCCGCGAAGTTCTTCGCTCTAAGCTACGTCCTGTCGTCGAAGGGAAGTCTCCCGCCTCGGGGAATTCGCTTCTTAAGAATATGTTATCACTATGTTACGTGCCCGGGCGGCTTCATAGATAGAACCTATATGCCAATAAAAACCATCGATTTGATTTATGCCCCATGGGGTGGTAATATTGTTCGGATTCTAAAAACAACCCTACATAAAGCAATGGAAAATAGAACAACGAGTACATCAAAAGTATTGAATGTCAACGACAGCGAAGCCAAGTGTCCGTTTCATGGTGGAGCGCTCCAGAAAACCGCTGGCGGGGGAACGAGAAACCGTGACTGGTGGCCCAACCAGTTGAAGTTGAACATTCTTCGACAACAGTCATCTTTGTCCAACCCGATGGACAAGGCGTTCAACTACGCGAAAGAATTCAAATCGCTCGACCTGGCTGCCGTAAAGAAGGACATCTTTGCACTGATGACCACATCACAGGACTGGTGGCCTGCAGACTACGGTCACTATGGTCCCCTGTTCATCCGGATGGCCTGGCACAGCGCGGGTACGTATCGCGTCGGCGACGGTCGTGGGGGTGCCGGGGCGGGACAGCAACGCTTCGCGCCGCTGAACAGCTGGCCCGACAATGCCAACCTCGACAAGGCGCGTTTGCTGCTCTGGCCCATCAAACAGAAATACGGCAAGAAACTTTCGTGGGCAGACCTGATGGTGCTTGCCGGCAACTGCGCGCTCGAATCCATGGGCTTCAAGACCTTCGGTTTTGCCGGCGGTCGTGAAGATGTCTGGGAACCGCAAGAAGAAGTGTATTGGGGTTCGGAGACCACGTGGTTGGGAGACAATCGTTACACGGGTGTGCGCGAGCTTGAAAATCCGCTTGGCGCCGTTCAGATGGGGCTCATCTATGTGAATCCGCAGGGACCCAATGGAAAACCCGATCCGGTGGCCGCCGCACGCGACATTCGCGAGACCTTTGGCCGGATGGCGATGAACGACGAAGAAACCGTCGCCCTTATTGCCGGTGGCCACACCTTTGGTAAAACGCACGGCGCAGCCGATGCCGAAAAATATGTTGCCGCGGAACCTGCAGGAGCAAGCATCGAAGAGCAAAGCACCGGTTGGAAAAATTCGTTCGGCACCGGAAACGGTGTTCACACCATCACCAGCGGTCTGGAAGGCGCCTGGACCACCACGCCCACCAAGTGGAGCAACAACTTCTTCGAGAACCTTTTTGGATTCGAATGGGAATTGGCAAAAAGTCCCGCCGGTGCATTCCAGTGGAAACCCAAGGGCGGAGCCGGTGCCGAAACCGTACCGGATGCGCACGACAAATCGAAGCGACATGCCCCCACGATGCTCACCACGGACCTTGCCTTGCGCGTGGACCCGATCTATGGCCCGATCTCCAAACGTTTTTTCGAAAACCCCGCCGAGTTCGCCGACGCTTTCGCACGCGCGTGGTATAAGCTTACACACCGCGACATGGGACCCCGCGCCCGCTACCTCGGACCGGAAGTGCCCGCAGAAGTGTTGATCTGGCAAGACCCGCTTCCCGAAGTCACGCACAAACTGATCGATGCCAACGACATCGCTACCCTAAAAAGCAAAATATTGGCCTCGGGGCTGACGGTATCGCAACTGGTATCTACGGCGTGGGCATCGGCGTCGACGTTCCGTGGCTCTGATAAACGCGGCGGTGCCAATGGCGCGCGCGTTCGTTTGGCGCCGCAGAAAGATTGGGAAGTCAATGATCCTAAGCAATTGGCAACCGTGCTCAAAACACTGGAAGGCATCCAAAAAGACTTCAACGCTGCACAATCGGGTGGCAAGAAGGTTTCTATTGCCGACGTGATCGTACTCGCCGGATGCGCAGGTGTTGAGAAGGCCGCGAAAAATGCCGGTCATACAGTGACCGTACCCTTCACACCGGGGCGTGTTGATGCGACGCAAGAACAAACCGACGTAGAATCTTTTGAAGTGCTCGAGCCGGCGGCCGACGGGTTCCGCAATTACCTGAAGGAAAAACACGTTGCCTCGGCAGAGGAATTGCTGGTCGACAAGTCACAGTTGCTGACCCTGACCGCTCCGGAGATGACCGTGCTGGTGGGTGGCATGCGCGTGCTGAACACGAACTTCGATCATTCCCAACACGGCGTGTTCACCAAGCGTCCGGAAGCCCTTACCAATGACTTCTTCGTGAACCTGCTTGATTTTGGCATCACCTGGAATGCATCATCGACCTCTAAAAACGTGTTCGAAGCGCGTGATCGCAAGACGGGCAAAGTGCAGTGGACCGGCACGCGTGTGGACCTCATCTTTGGCTCTAACTCAGAACTGCGCGCGATCGCGGAAGTCTATGGATGTCAGGATGCCGGCGAGAAGTTCGTGCAGGACTTTGTAGCGGCCTGGGCGAAGGTGATGAACCTGGATCGTTTTGATCTGGCGTGATCTCAGGATCGTATTTGTAAAAATGTTTGAAGGTGGCCTGGCAACGGGCCACCTTTTTATGTGATGAACGGTCCGCATCCATTTCTTTTCAACAGCGCATTTCCTAATTCAAAGTGGCAAAAACAGATGACGGAACATGATTATTGAATTATATTTACTGCAACGTTCCATTCGCCGTACCCAGACCAGAGACCATGATGCGAAACCCAGTTATTTTTGCCGTTTGGCTTTTGGCCGCCCTTCTCCCCTTTTCCGTCCACGCTCAGAAAGCAGAAAAAATTGAACGATTAAAATCAGAACTCACCCAGGCCACTTCCGATACGGCAGAAATTGGAATTCTGCTTACCCTGGCGATGACCTATGAGGGCTACCAGATGGATTCCGCCATGGCGTATGCACAGGAATCACTCGAAAAGTCAGAACGGATCCACTACACGAAAGGCCGCGCCGACGCCATGCTTCACATCGGACGGCTCAAGCGCGACCAGAACAAAGAGGTGGAGGCGCTCGGCCATATGTTTGATGCCCTCAAACTCTATCGCGAAATTGGCGACAACGTTCAGGTCGCCAATTCGCTCAACGACATCAGCATCATTTATGCGAACTCGGGCGACTTTAAAAGTTCACTCGACTACTTCAAGCAAGCGCTGGAGATCTTCAAACAAACCGGTGACGAAAAGGGCGAATCGTATGCGCTCAATAACATCGGCGCCATCTACCAGGAAATGAAAGATGAGGCTTCCGCCAAGGACTACTTTATCCAGTCGCTGAACATCAAGATCAAGCGAAAAGATCTCTATGGCATTTCCCGTGGTTACACCAACCTGGGCTCGATTGCCGAAAACCACCAGGCCTGGGATGAGGCGATGCGTTACTATAAAAAAGCCGACAGCATCTATCTCCTCACAAACGACAAGCAAGTGCAGGGACCGAACTGCCTGGCCATGGCCCGGGTGAAACAGGGTGAAGGGAAATTCGCCGAGGCGCGAAAACTCGCCTTGCGGGGTTTTGAAATATCAAAAGAGATCAACGAACTGTCTGTCATGTCGCGCTGCAGCAGGTTCATCGCCGAGCTCGATGAGCAGGCTGGGAATTATAAATCTTCGCTTGCCTATCAAAAAATATACAATCAGCTCGCCGACAGCCTGAACAACAAGAACCATAAGGCTACGTTGGAAGAGCTGAAAGGGAAGTTCAACGTAGAGGAAAAGGAACGCGAAATCGTCCTGCTCAAAAAAGACAAGGAACTTCATGAGGCCATGGCGAGAAACAACGCACTCGTTACTTACACATTATCGGGCAGCATCGTGTTCCTGTTGCTGATACTGGGGCTGATCTACTACGCCTATCGCACCACCAAGACGGCCCGCGACAGTCTCGCCAACAAAAACAAAGAGATCGAACAACAGAAAGATGATCTCGACAAACTCAACAAGGACAAGGACCGGTTCTTCTCCATCCTGTCGCACGACCTGCGTTCGCCCTTAAATTCGCTGAAAGGGCTTTCGTATCTCCTGTTCAACCACGCCGATAGCCTTACTGCCGATGAAACAAAAGACATCAAGAAGAAAGTGGATACGTCGCTTGACAATCTCACGGAGTTGATCAACAACATCCTGGAATGGTCCATGACCACTTCCAAGAAACGCATGTGGACCTTCGACAAGCTCAACACCTCGACGGTTATTCAAAAGAACATCTCCCTGTATAAGTCCATCGCAGAAAGCAAGGGTGTACGACTGGTCCATCACAGCGGCGATGATGTTTTTGGCTACGCCGATTTTCAGGCGATCGATACCGTGATCCGGAATCTGATTTCCAACAGCATTAAATTCAGCCACCCCAACAGCGACATCACCGTGAAGGCCGCCGTCGACGGAGACACGGTATTGATTTCCGTTCAGGACCAAGGCATCGGGATGCCCGCCGACATCCAGGAGAAATTGTTCACTATGAACCGATCAAAAACACAAGCCGGCACGAAAAATGAAAAAGGTACCGGCATAGGTCTGCTGTTGTGTAAAGAACTCATGAAAGAAAACAACGGCGACATCTCCGTGAAAAGCAGCCCGGGAGAAGGAAGCGAGTTCTTTGTTTCGTTCCCGGTGTTTGTCGGATAATACTTCCCTGAATTTTGTATCAGAGGCTGACACGTAAAACCGGCAATTTGATAGATTGTTTATCTTAGCCTAATGGACAAAATGAAATCGGCATCCCCTGGCGCCAGTAAAAAAACGTTTTTGCTTCTGGCCGCTATTGTACTCCTGGTGGTTGCCGTGGCGGGGTACTTTTATTTTCAAAATTCACAACGTCCAAACCGGCCACAAGAACCGACAGGTCCATTTCCATACCTGGCCGAAGAAATCTCCTTCAACAATGCGACGGCTCATATCACGCTCTCCGGGACGCTGACAATCCCTGCTAACGCGAATCAAAAATACCCGGCCGTGATACTCATCTCAGGCTACGGACCACAAAACAGGGACAGCGAATGGATAGGACATAAACCGTTTTTGATCTTGGCCGATCACCTGACCCGCCTCGGAATTGCTGTGCTACGATACGATGATCGTGGTTTTGAAAAGTCAACCGGGAATTACCAATCAGGCACCTCGCTGGATTTTGCAACCGACGTGGAGAGCGCTGTTCAGTTTCTGAAATCAAGAAAAGAGATTGATGCTAAAAACATCGGATTGATTGGCCATAGCGACGGCGCTATGATTGCGCCGATGGTTGCGACAAGATCAACCGACATCTGTTTTATCGTTATGCTAGCAGGACCGGGTATTCCAGGAGGCGAACTGTTGGCAAAAAGACAAGAGTTGCTTGAACGGAAACTGGGAAAGCCCGAAAGCGAGATCCAGAAATCAAAAAAATACTTGGAAACACTAACGGGGATAATCGTCAACACGGAAGATGAAAAAAGTCTCAGCATCGCGTTGCAGAAATTTGCCATGGAAACTAAAGATCAGATTCCGGCCGATCAGTTACCCGCCGGCATGACGAAAGACGAGTTTATTTCACGCCAGATCACGATGTTGACAAGCCCTTGGTTCAAATATTTTTTGACCTATGATCCAAAAGCAACGTTGGAGAAAGTGAAATGCCCGGTGCTTGCCCTTACGGGCGATAAGGACGTTCAGGCACCCTCCGTTGAAAATCTGCAGGCGATTGAAAGCGCGCTGAGGTCGGGAGGAAATACGGACGTTAGCATAAAAGAGTTAAAGGGTCTGAATCACATGTTTCAAGAATGCCATACCGGAATGATTGACGAATACGTGAAAATAGAGCAAACATTTTCACCAATGGCATTGGATGAAATATCCCAATGGGTCATACAACATGTCAAACGATAGTCACCACTAACAATCATCCCCCAAGACTGGGGAGCAAGCGCTAACCTTTTTTTACCGCTCAGAACGAATGGGCAACAAACCCTTTCGCCAAACGTAAACATTGCCGGGACGAAACCGAACCGACAACAGAGACCGCGTAGCACCAATCAAAAAAAGCAGTATGATGAGATTTGTCAGGCGCTTCAAGGATTTGGGGATGGAAGGCGCACAAGTGAATTACTACGACAAGATTTCCCGCGAATACCGGATCCGGGAAATAAAGGAAGAAGCAAAAGAGGTCGCCCGCCACATCAAAGACGGCGATGCCGTGCTGGAGGTGGCGCCGGGGACCGGCCATCTTTCCATTGAATTGGCCAAGTTGGGGAAATATAAGATCACCGGCATGGACATCAGCAAGGACTGCGTGACCCTTGCCTCCGGCAACGCAAAGGCAGCCGGTGTTGCCGTTGACTTCTTACAAGGCAGTGCGTCGGCGATGCCTTTCCATGACCGCACATTCAATTTTATTATTTGCGTGTTGGCGTTTAAAAATTTCAAGGAACCGATCAAGTGTTTGAATGAATTCAACAGGGTGTTAAAACCCGGCGGCTGGATCGTTGCGTCTCTTCCAAAGAAAACCAG
>CBIHQM010000163.1:0-13105 GCA_966211885.1 uncultured Chryseolinea sp. | reverse complement strand
GTATGCATGCCGATCTTTTAGAGAAGTGCATACGGCTGGTTTTGGATGGACGGATTTGCATTTTAAATCCGAATTTATATATTCGTAAACTCGATTCCCTGGATGTGTAGGGTCCTCTTACATATCAGCCCACTGGGAATCTTGAATTAAACGGATTTTTCACTTCATGAGTGGGCTCGTATTTTGTAATGTATTTTGCTTAGGACTGATCGCATCTCAACACTCTTGGAGTTGCTGGGAATTCTGTTCTTTTTTATAGGCCACCGACTCATGTCTCATATCGTCTCTATTTGTTCGTTAAAGACAGCTTGCCATAAATCAATTGGTCTGGGTTAGTAGAATAAAGATGCGGGCGCTCTTGATAATAACAAGGGTCGATCGCTTGTTCTTGTTATGGTGGCAGAGATTATTGGTTTTGAAAATGGAAAAAAGTTAAAAAGTTGCATATCATGGAAGAAAATAAGCTATCGATAGTAGACTCATCTAAGTATGATGCTCAGCTAGTGAGTTTTGAAAATGGCCTTGTTAAGTTTCTTGATCAACAAGGACTCCCGTCGAATAACATATTTGTTGGGGTACCACAACGAATAACGGTTTTTAAAAATCTAGATGGAGTAATAGAGCAAGTTGGCGAAAAAGATAAGCGGCAATCTGTTTACCTATCCAAGTTTATTGCAGCTGTGGCATCAGGCCTTTTTGATGCCGCTCTAAATTATCTGTGGGACGAAACTATTTTGCAAATAAGAAAAAGAGTCGTTCAATATGATTTGGAATATTTTTATGACAATGCTGTTTCTGGTGAAAAGAGAAAAAGAATTAAGGGTGAGGACGATCTGACAAAAATTGATGATTATGATCTCATAAAGGGAGCGAAAGAAATCGGATTAATTTCTGAACTTGGGTTTAAGCACCTTGAATATATTAACTATATGAGAAATTGGGCGAGTGCGGCTCATCCAAATCAAAATGAACTCACAGGACTTCAAATTATTTCATGGTTGGAGACATGCGTGCAAGAGGTTATTTCGTTGCCGATATCCAATGTAACCATTACTATAAAAAAACTCTTGACTAGCATAAAGTCTACTAGTATATCAAAGGATGAGGCACGCGAAATTGCAGTTTTTTTTGCAAATCTTACCCAGGACCAGATTAATAATTTAGCTTCAGGATTGTTCGGAATTTACACAAAGCCTGACACTGAGAATCAAACGTTAACGAATATTAATGTACTACTTCCGCCGCTATGGGAGCGGGTTGATGAAGATACTAAAAACTCTTTTGGATTAAAGCATGGTAATTTTGTTGCCAATAATTATCAAGATGAAAAGAAGCGTTCAAGGGAGTTTCTTCAGCTTGTAAATGCTGAGGGTTACATTCCCGATGATCTACGTATAGGGGAGATCGACTTGTCGATAGATAATTTAAATACATCCCATAGAGGATTTAATAATTTTTACAATGAACCTTCGTTTGCGACGCAGCTCAAGAGGATTGTCGGAAACCCGCCCAAAATTCCAAAGGCCTTAAATAAAAAATACGTTTTGTCTCTTGTAGATGTATTTCTTACCAACGGGAATGGTGTGACGATATCAGCGCAACCCATATATTTGGAGTTGCTTTCGAATTTAAATTCGCATCAAGCAAATATCGCCGTTCTTTCGTTTAATGATGATCGTATATCAAGCAAACTACAACATAAGCTTTGTGCGTCTAAATTTCGTGAAATGATAGAGGTCATTCGGCCAATCGTCACCGCTCCTCCAATAAAGGAACTAATTTCAAAAATCGATGAGTTTAAGTTTAGATTGGATGGTTTGAAATCTGACAAACCGATAGCTCTATTGGTGAAAAGTCTGAGAGTCTTATTGAATTAACAGGTAGTCCAGGAGGCTATTTTTATTTGGGATAGCTCCTTGCCGTGATTTTATTTAAATACTTTTTTATGAGTGATGACAGTCAAAATGCGAAAGACAACAATGTTAAAGCAACCATTGACGCGGTTACTGGTCTCGCGAAGGCCATACCTGTATACAATGACGCAATACAACCTGCGGCAAAGGAGGTCGGCAAGTCGCTCGCTACGGTAGCAAGAGCTGTTAATATTGCTCTTGCGCCTGTTAGCGCGTTAGTTTGGGGCTACGACAAAATTAGCGAGTGGGTATCAATGAGAGTATCGGCGAAATTGAAGTCGACGGCTGAAGACAAGATTATTACTCCTGACCCAGCCATCGTTGGCCCGGCTTTGGAGGCTCTACGGTATACTGGAAATAATGAAATTATTAGTGAGTTATATGCAAACCTTATTGCGAATGCAATGGATTTGGATACGGTAAAAAGTGCACATCCTGGCTTTGTGGAGATTATTAAAAACATGACATCAGACGAAGCTTTAATAGTGCAAGTATTTTCCAAAAATATGGCAAAGCCTATTGTTGACCTAACCTTAAAGGATGGGAGTGGTGAAATCACTGTGATAAGTAATTATTCGAACATTGGTGTTGAGGCTCATTGCAAATATCCGGAGCTCACTTCCAGTTATCTCGACAATTTATGTAGGCTTGGCATTTTGAGAATACCGCCGGGGCGACACTTGGTCGCCGCTGATGCTTACGATTCTATTGTTAAGACACGGGAATTTGAGGCCATCTATAAGGCCCTCAGTAAGAACGAGAAAGAAATGACTGTAACGAAGGAGAGAAAATTCATTGAACTAACGGAACTGGGGGTATTGTTCAGAGCTGCTTGTGTATCTGATAAAGCCGTGGAAGGCATTTGAGGACGAAATTAAAGGACTTGGTGTGTGCTTGTCACATTACCGGAGTTCCTATCAAGGAAATAGCTTCAGGGGTTCGATTTATTTTTTTGTTCAATTTTAAATCAAAAGAATTTTTAGTGCAAAAATCTTATTTCTGTCGCCGAAAATCGATACCGAAGCATGCCCTCATGAAGGTCGTTTACTCTGCTACATTTTGATATAAAGCTGAGCATCTTCAAAACTGGCTATCAGATGTTTCGTCGAGGTGAATTTTATTAGAGTCATATTTTTAATGAACAGTTAAAGAATTTCGGAAAAACGTGCGACTACATGTCTTTCTTTAATAATCGCTCAAGCAAAACAATTCTCTCATCCTTTTCCTTCATCCATGCATCCATCAATCTCTTAACTTCTTCAAGCAATCTTTTATTTTCCTCAATGAGAGCATCGTTAAAATGACACTGATGATTCACGCCAACGCTATTAGCATTTGAGTTTGATCCTTCGTAATTATTCTGAATGTTATTTATGGTAGCCTCTTCGCTATAGCTCTTAATCACATCCGCCGGAAACCCCAGCGCCTTCCCAATCCGCTCCAACGTCAAATCCTCCACATGCTCACTCTGTTCAATCTTCGAAACAGCCTGTTGGCTAATCCCCAACGCTTCCGCCAGAGCTTCCTGTTTCATTTGTCTCAACTCGCGAAGGCGACTTATGTTGCGCCCAATATGTGGTGTCTTTGTCATAAACCAAAGGTAACAAAATCCCGAGTTGTGAAAAACAACCGGGATGGTTGTGCGATACACTTTTTCAAGTTTGCTTTTGGCGGCGTTCCTGCGTTTCATGCACCGTTGTTGAACAGCGGCGTGGGCAACGTCTTTTTGGTTTGAGCTTTTCCAGGCATCGGCGGCTGCCGGTGCGGGCCATTGGAAAAATCAACCCAAAAAAATACGTTATGGAAACACCCTTCAAAATAACGCCGCTGGTGTCGGAGGAGCTCACCAGTCTTTTCACCTCCTACCGGCCCTCGGCCTATCGCAACACCCTCATCGACATCTATCTCAGTTACCTCAACCACGAACACGGCCACCTGCCCGTGAACTTCGACAAAATGGGTCACCAAATGTACCTGTTGCTCGACTTCCTGAGAGTGGCCGCTGAGGAAAATGGCGAAAGGAGGAACGATGTGGGGTGGGAGAAATAAAAGTGATGGCTAGCCGGTGAGAAAAATCCGAATGAGCGGTTCGCGTTTTGATGGCCGTGTCGGGCAAAACTTTATATTGCCGGCTCAACAAGTCTATCATGAAAGGTTGGGTAAAAGTGATTACGGTGGTTGGCCTGGTGGTTGTTGGATTGTTGGCTGGGGCATTTTGGGTGTTGAGGGAAGCCTTCGGGCCCCTGCACCGGACGGTGGAAATAGACATGGGCTCTGGCCGCACGTTAATTGGTCACGAAACCTATCATGGCGATTTCGCCGCGGAATTTTATGACGTCGATTTCTCGCTGGCCGATGGCGACCATGCCGTTATCGACCTGGGAAGCGGCACCTTCTCTGCTCCCGATTGGGACGCCTACGTGAAACTTTTCGAAATAGGCGACTGGCTCGTGCTTCCTGTTGCCGACGGACCTTATGCAAAAATCTTATTAACTAATATGCACACCAGGGCAACTACCGACACGATATTTTTTGTCGACGCTTTGCGGACAGACAGTCTTTGGAAGACGAAGTACTACAAGGAGGTCCCGAACGCGGACTATAGGGGGCGATCCAGTATAGCATCTATTCAGAAAAATATATTCAGCATCCATTTTGAATACGGTATTGGGAGCGGCGATCAGTCTCACGTATACAGTCAGATGGCGGAGTGTGAGATGGATTCGGTCAGCGGCCGCTTCATCACAAAGGAATGGGGAGACCGTGCTGAATGGTAATGCGCGGATTCGACGTCAGCGTTTGACTTGTTATTTCCTTTCAAATTGCTTCAGCATCACCATCGTACAATTTGAAGTTGACTTAAGTCTCAACTCGATAAAGGCCTGGTACTTGGGGTCATTGTAGAAATCATACACAGCACTCTCCGACGGAAATTCGACTATGGCATTCATAGTTCTCGGCACCCCTTCTAATGCTTTTGGATTTGTTTCCATAGCCAAAAGTTTTGCACCATGTTTTTCGAGCAAAGGCCCTACTTGGGGTGGATATTTACTGAACATTTCGAAGTCGTGAATATCGTATGCGTTTACAATGTATACTGCCATTTTGTTATTGTTAAGTATAGTATTTATATGCTTTTGATAAAGCCGGTATAAATTCAAAACGTCGGAAGTGAATATTTGTTCCTGGTCAATTTGCTTGTTTGAAGGGTGTGACTCGTTTTACCACGCTTTGCGTTAGTTCGAGAACTGGCCGGAGTGCTAGGCAAGTCTTATTTACGGGTTACCCGGATCAGGTCTCTTCAATTTGTTCTCCAGGTAGAGGTGTCCGTAACCCACAGCACAAAAAATTATTCCTTTAAGGATCAGCCCCAGTGCAATTGCCGGTATCATATCCGAACCCGCAGAGCCTGCCCACCCACTGGGCACATAGTCCCTATGAAAGGAAGTCACGATGATCACAAATCGCTCGAACGAAAAGATCAGCACGAGCGATATAGCGATCCGCGCGAGGATAGAACGTTTTACACTGTCGATCCGAACGAGTTGTGTGGCGAATAGCAAGAGGATCGGCTGAATCCACAGGGCCCACCAGGAGCGTGCGTCAAACACTTGTGGCGGCGGTGTGAGATTGACCATGATGAAGAAACTGGCCAGATAGATCAGCCCGGATCCGGCGATGACTTTGTTTGCGGCATCGTCCAATTTGCCGATCCATTGGGTTCGTTTGAAAAAGGGAAACACCAGGAGAGAGTACACTCCATATCCTATGAAAATGTCCAGAACGATGAACTGGTTTATCAGGCAGATAGCGTCTTCCATTCCCGTAAGTTTAGAATAATAATGCGATGTTAAGCTTTCTTTAAAGGGAAATTCTCACGCTATTGAAAATCCTCCCCGGCCTGTAGCCGCGCCTGATCTTTCCGTCTGATCACCACCGTTCCTGCTATAAAATCATGTATCGCCCTTCTTTTCGGTTAAATTTTCGGAGAAGGTTTTAGCCGCCCGCCTACGGCAGCGTGTTGATGATGTCTAAAATTTCCAAAGTGACGAACACCAACCCCATCACACCAAGGGCACAGAGAATCCGCGGGAGTATTTCGAGCATAAACGTGGAGTTGATTTGGACGTCGGTCGGATTTTCGGGGTCGTAGATCACCTGGAGCTTTGTTCCCTCGCGTTTTTTGGGGTTGGTCCCAAAGTTAAGCTCTTGTGTGATCCATTCTTGTTTGTCGGTAAGGAAACGAACCACAGGAAAATACTCGCCGCCGCCGTCGGAGTCTGGCTTAAAATTATTTTGGAAAACGATGGCCTCTGCCGTCTTTCCATTTTTCAGCAAATGATTTCCCTTCCTCCAGAGCACCGCTCCGGCAACCAGGAAAACAGATGACATGATGAGGATTGGTAGTACGATTTCCAAAAATGTTGGAGTGTTTAATTTGCCCGTTGCCGGAAGAAAGGAATTTAATCGATCGTAGTCAAGTAGAAGCGCGGATTCTGCCCTGAATTACTTTAGGATTTTCACCCAGTCCGCGATTTCTTTTATCAGGCCTCCCGAAAACTAAACTCCGTCCGGCTGGTAAACTCATCCCCCGGCAACAACGTCGTGCCTGGAAAATGCGCATGATTCGGCGTATCCGGAAAATGATGCGTCTCCAGGCACACCCCACCGCGATGGTGGTATCGCTTCTTATTCTTCCCCTCAAACGTCTCCGCCAAAAAATTCCCCGCATAAAAATGAAACCCCGGCTCGGTCGTGTCAACATCCATGCGCATCCGCGAGCGGGGCTCGATGAGAGTCGCGGCGGGTTTCAAGGCTTTGGTGTGTTTCTGTTCCAGCACCAGGAAATGATCGTAGCCGCCGGAAGCCCGAAGCTGACTGTGGTCAGCATCAATTTGCTCATCAATAAAACGGGCCTCTCTAAAGTCGAATGGCGTGCCGCGCACCGAGGCGATCTCGCCCGTGGGAACAAGCTTATTCGTTTCGGGCAGATACCAGTTGGCGTGTGTTTGCAATAAATGGCCGCCGATGTTTCCATGATCGTGGCCACCGAGGTTGAAGTAGCTGTGTTGTGTCAGGTTCACTAAAGTGGCGCGATCGGTCGTGGCGAAATACTCCACGCTCAGGCGGTTGCCGGGATGCAGCGTGTATTTCACGCGCGTGGTCAGATTGCCGGGAAAGCCTTCCTCCAAATGGGCGCTTGTGTACAGCAGGCTTATTCCCACAGTCGTAGTTGTACCAAACGTTTCGGCATCCCACACTTTCTTGCCAAACCCAATGTTGCCGCCATGGATGTGAAACCCTTCCGGTGTCTCGGCCAGTTGATACGTCCTTCCTTCAATCGAAACTTTTCCCGTCTCGATGCGATTGGCCACGCGGCCCACGACGCAACCCATGTAGGATGTGTCGTCGATATATTCTTGCAACGTGTCGTAGCCCAACACAACGTCTACGGTGATGCCGTTGGATCGGGGTATGAGCAGGGATTGGATGATGGCGCCATAGTTCGTCACCCACACCTGGAAGCCGCCCTCCAGCGAAAGTTTGTAGAGCCAGATGGCTTTGCCGCCTACGTCGCCCCAATAACTTTTTTCGATCGTGTGTCGTTGCGTGGGAGTGGCTGCGGTGGCGCTCATGAAAGGGTGAAGAGGTTGTTGCGTTTCAGTTCGTCGGCGATGATCTTTTCGAACACGTCGGTTTTTTCTTCGAGGCGTTTCAACAAGATCAGTTGGTTGCTGGCGCGCACAAAATTGTGGTCTTCATATTTGGCGCCGTAGTAGGCGTCGTTGTTGCAATAGTCGGCCAGGAAACGGATGGCCTGCATGTAGATGAGGAACCAGCCGCTGTAAAGAATGAGGTCGCGTTCTTCGGGCATCAGTTCGCTGCCCATGCTGCTCACATAGCCGTGCACGATGGCGCGGAAGAAGTCGTCGCGCACTTCAATTTTGCTGAAGTCGGTTTCTTCTTCGTTGGCGGGCGAGAGGTAGGTGCGCATCATGTCGCCCACGTCGCTGATGAAATAGCCGGGCATCACGGTGTCGAGGTCGATGATGCAGAGGCCTTTGCCTTTTTCGTCGAACAACACGTTGCTGATCTTGGTGTCGTGGTGCATCACGCGGCGTTTGATGCGCTTGTTCAGGCGTACGGTCTCGAACTGTTCCACGATGTGCAGGTGTTTGCGGGCATCGTCGATGATGGCCTTGGCGCGTTTGATGCGTTTGGCGTTGCCGTATTTTGACGCGTCGTCAAACTGGTAGTAGCGCAGCGTCAGGTTGTGGAAGTCGGGGATGGTGTCGTGCAGCTTTTCGGCGTCGAAGTTCGACAGCAGCCGCGCAAAGGTCCCGAATTGCAACGCGGCCTCATAGGCCTGGTCTGGGCTGGACACTACGTTGATGGTATGCGACCCTTTGATGTAGGGGAACATGCGGAAGTAGCCGTCGTCTTTGTTGTAGACCATGTCCTCGTTGCTGAGCGTCTTCACGGGCGCCACAAACAAATAGTCGGGATGGTGTTGGGCCAGGTATTCGTCTACGAGGCGAATGTTGGTGGCCACTTCATAGGGCTTCTTGAAAACAAAATGATTGATGCGCTGCAGGATATAATCCTGCCCCGCGCTGGTCACCTTCCAGGTCTTGTTGATGAGTCCGCTCACGAGGGGTTCCACCACACTTTGCTCATCGGCAATGCCATAGGCTTTCAGGATGGAATGGATCATGTTGTTTGCTGCCGAAACTTTAACGTGTTCATGTATGTATAAAAAGCCGGGGTTCTAAAATTATCTTGTTGAACTTCTCATGCTGCTTGGCTGTGCGGGGCGCGTTCAGGATGTCGAGGATCATCTCCGTGGCGCGCTGTCCTTGCCGGTAGGGAAACTGTTCCACCGATGCCAGCGGCGGGTTTTCCATATAGCTCCACACGGGCAGGTTGGCAAAGCTCACAAAGCTAATGTCTTTGTTTATTTTAATATTCATTTTTCTTGCATACTGCATCGCATCGAGCGCCACATAGTCGTTGAAGGCGATCACGGCGCTGGGGCCGGGCTTGAGTGTGAGCAGGTGTTGCATGGCGCGGTAGGTGGCGTCGGGCGACAGGTCGCTGTGCACCACAAACTGGTTGTTCATGGCCACGTGCAAACTCTTGAGTGCGTTTTCATAGCCGCGCAATCGTTCGCGGGTAGCCAACAAATCTTTGGGGCCGTTGATGAAGGCGATGCGGGTGTGGCCGTTCTTGACCAGGAACTCTACAGCCTCCTGCATCGCGGCTTCCATTTTACAAGTCACCGTGTTGGCTTCCTTGCGGTCGGGCACGCGGTCGAAGAACACAACGGGGATGTCGTATTTTTTCAGGTTGTCGAAATGCGTAAAGTCTTTTGTGTTCTTGGCGATGGAGACCAGGATGCCGTCCACGCGGTGGTTCTTCATGGCCTCGACGATCTTTTTTTCGCGTTCGGTGTCGTCGTGGCTCTGGCCCATGAGCACGTTGTAGTTGTGTTCGCTGGCAAAGTCTTCGATGCCGCTGATGGCTTCAGAGAAAAAGGCTTCCGACAAGTGGGGGAGGATCACACCCAGCGTCAGGGTTTTTCCCGATTTCAGGAAGAGCGCCGTTTGGTTGGGTTCATAGCCGAGCTCGTCGGCCACCTCCTTCACACGTTTGGTGGTGGCCGGACTAATGTCTTCGCTATTGTGTAAGGCTCGCGACACCGTCGAGATGGATAAGTTTAACATCCGGGCAATTTCCTTGATGGTGGGGGCCTTCTTCATGGACTCGGTTGAATTACGTTGGGGAGTAAGGAAGGTGTGTGTGCCGTGTGTGTTTGGCGGTTCCCCTCGTTCCTCGGTCCGCCAACTGGCGGATATCCCTAACCGAATAGAGACACACAAACACGCGTTCTCATCACCTTCGAAACACGCAATAACTTAAAGTTAATAAATCCCCCGCATGGTCAACGCTGCAAATCCGTAATTGAAGAAAAACTGTGGCCCTTTTAGATCACCAAAATCGACTGCCATTTACGGGACAATGTTACGGCAATGCCGAATTATTTTATCAACAAAAATCTGGCGAAACGTTTGCACGATTTTGATTCACAGGCAAAATGCCAGAAATCGAAACGAAATTGAATCGAAATACACCTATCTTACTCCTATGATGACAGTAGACCGCCGAAGATTTATCAAGCAAACGCTCATGGCCGGCGCCGCCCTCACCCTTAGCGCTGCCGACCTCAAAGCCTACGCCGAAGAGAAGAGAACAAAGGTACGCCTCGGCTTCATCGCCGTGGGCCTCCGCGGCCAAACCCACCTCAGCGAAATGCTCAAACGCAACGACGTAGAGATCATCGCCATGGCCGACCCCGACAAACAAATGATGGCCATGGCCCAAGCCCTGGTCGCCAAATACAACAAGAAAGCCCCGGTAGAATACACCAACGGCCCCAACGACTACAAAAATCTCCTCAAACGCGACGACATCGACGCCGTCTTCGTGGCCTCGCCCTGGGACTGGCACTTGCCCCACGGCGTAGATGCCATGAACGCCGGCAAGATCGTGGCCATGGAGGTGTGCGGCGGCATGAAACTCCAGGACAGCTGGGACTTTGTGAACGCCTATGAAAAAACCAAGGTGCCACTCATGGCCCTCGAAAATGTTTGCTACCGCCGCGACATCATGGCGGTGTTCAACATGGTGAAGAAGGGCCTCTTCGGAGAAATGCTCCACGTGCAGGGCGGCTATGAACACGACCTGCGCGAAGTACTTTTCAACGGAGGCGCACCCCACACCGAAGGCGTCGAGTTTGGCGCGAAAGGATTTAGCGAAGCCAAGTGGCGCACGCTGCAACACCAGGCCCGCAACGGCGAATTGTATCCCACCCACGGCCTGGGACCTGTGGCGAACATGATCGACATCAACCGCGGCAACCGGCTCACGCGTCTGTCATCCATCGCCACCAAGTCGCGGGGACTGCACCGCTTCATTGTCAACAATCCCAAAGGCGGCCCCAACCATCCCAACGCCAAGGCCACCTTCAAGTTGGGCGACATCGTGACCACCCAAATCCAGACCGCCAACGAAGAAACCATCCTGCTCACCCACGACACCTCGAGCCCGCGTCCCTACAACCTCGGCTTCCGCGTGCAGGGCACCAACGGCATCTGGCAGGACTATAGCTCGGGCGAACCTGAATCAGGCTTCATCCACTTCGAAGACAAGAGTCCCCACCACGAATGGGAGAACCCCAAGAAGTACATGGAAGAATACGACCATCCCCTCTGGAAAAAATACGAAACCAACGCCGCCGACAGCGGCCACGGCGGCATGGACTTCTTTGTCGACAACGCCTTCATCGAATGCATCAAACGCGACATTCCTTTTCCTTTAGACGTGTATGATCTGGCGACGTGGTATGCGATCACGCCGTTGAGCGAGAAGTCGATAGCGGAGAAAGGGCAAGTGCAGGATATTCCGGACTTTACCAAGGGTGCGTGGAAGACACGGAAGCCTGTGTTTGGGTTGGAGAGCGAGTACTAAATACAATTTTCACCGACCGTCTTCGCAAAAGCTTCGGCGGGCAGGCGAGCAAAGAAGACGCAAGGGAATACAAAACTCCTTTGCGTTTTTCTTTGCCTGCCCGCCGAAGCTTTAGCGAAGGAGGGCGCCTTTGCGTCTTTCCTTGCTCGCCGAAGCTTTAGCGTAGGTGAGGCGGTTTAACATGATTTCCAATATCTTCGATCCGTTGAATCGTTATCGATTTTAAATAAATGACAATTTATCCATGTCAAAAAAAAGTTGGCTCCCCGATTTACTTCCCATTGCCAGAATAGAAGATTACCACACGCACTACCTTGGACAATGTGCTGATGGAAAACTGTTTTGGGGGTATTTCACGTTTGCTTTTGAAGCTCCCCCCGGAAGAAATTTCCCGGGCAGCGACTGGCAGGAATTTAGGAGGGAGTACGCCGTGCTACACCTCTTCGACAATGATGGGAACTACCTCAAAACCCACCATTGGTATGGCGGGAAAACATCGGAATGTGATCAGGCCGATATGGAAGAGAAACTGAAATCCATGGTTTCGGCTTTAGGCCCGGTTGAATTCGAAGACATCTATATCAAACCTTTTCAAACCGAGATCGACGGCATAACGTTCGGGCTCATCCCCAATGACGAATATGAAACCATAGACCTGCAACCCAGCGACACCATCTCCTTTCACGAACCCTGGAACGGCGAATACGATACCTGAATCCGACTGACCATGAATGAATTTCACGTCAACCCATTAATTCAAAACGCGTGGACCAGAATTTCTTAGCCTTTTGGGGAATAACTGCTTTTGTGTTGATCTTGGCCGTGGCCGGTGTAATTTTCTTGTGCTATTGGATCCCAAAAAGAATGGGACACAAGAAGTCCGGGATCATCCTTTCCTCAACCTTGTTGGGGGGCCTTGTTTTGCTGATCGCGTATGGATTTCTTCATGACCTCTTCTACACCAAATCCGATGTCACAAATCTTCTCGCCGATCAAAATATCACGCTACAGGACGATTTCAAAATCGTAAACACAGACGATGATGGTTTTTGGGGTGCCTATCAAATGTTCGAAATAGAGATATCACCGGCCGACAAAACTCGCATCCTTGAGGCTATAAAAAATTCCTACGACTTCGGGGCGAGAATTCCCGAGCGTAAGCTACCCAATACGATTTCAAAAGCAAACTACGAGGACGCTGGGGCCTACATACGGGAACGTGTACAAACCTTCGTGCCAGGACAAAGCGCGATCATTGAACGGGTCGTAGTGCACGAGCATTCAAATAACGTCGCGTGCTATAAGTACTTGCCCTAACAGACACCATCTCCTGTAATCCTTTTCAAGCCTTCACCAACTTGAACGCATGCGACCATTCATTTCGCAAGAACCCGGGAATGCACCACAACACACACAACGGCTCAATCGCCCGTGTGCCTTCGATGGCACCCATGTCCACCGTCTCCCAACCAAACAAGTCCAGGATTTCTTTGGCCTCCTTCTTCGCTCCCTCACTATTCCCTGCAATGAACATGGAAGGCATGCCACCCGGCAAAACAGGATTCACCATCAACGTATTGCCCACCGTGTTGAATGCCTTCACAAAATTTGCTGCAGGAGCGAGTCTTTGCAACCGCTCCATCAAAGACACGACCAGCGTGGTG
>CBIHQM010000162.1:0-13111 GCA_966211885.1 uncultured Chryseolinea sp. | reverse complement strand
AGGTAAATAACGAGTTCCCGAACTATAACGATTTTGGATATGGCTGCACGGCATCGAAGACGCTGGTCGACCAATTGACAGGCTTAAACGATCCTCGTCTATATATTTTCGCGCAACCCACAGTGGCTACAGCGAATAGCGCAAATCCCCAGTATGTTGGCGTACCCAACGGCATTGCAGACGAAGCCACCTACAATGGCGGACCTAACAATCAATCACTGCCGGGTTTGTTGTGGGCGCCGCTCAAAGCGAACCCTGCGCTGGCGTCGAAGACCGCCGTTCAAACCCTCCTATTGACTTACGCAGAACAGCAACTCACCCTGGCCGAGGCTGCCGAGCGTGGCTTCATCCAGGGCAATGCAGAGCAATATTACCAGGAGGGCGTCCAGGCAAGCTTTGATTATTACGCCAGCCGCATTCCTTCAAACTACACCTTCCCGACGGTGGCCGATGTGCAGCCCGATGCCAGCTATTATGCACAGCCGGCCGTAGCGTACACGGGTTCGCAGGCAGAGAAAATCGCCAAGATCCATTTGCAAAAGTGGATCAGTCTTTACAACTGCGGCTTTGAAGGCTGGTCGGAATGGAGGAGAACGGGCGTGCCCACGATCACCCCCGGTCCTGCCTCGTTGGGTTTTGTGCCGTCTCGTATGATCTACCCGCTCTCGGAACAGAACACGAACCGCGAAAATTATGATGCAGCGGTAGCGGTTCAAGGTCCCGACAATACACAGACCCATGTGTGGTGGGATAAGAACTAAGCTTAACGATCAGAACATTATCTCATGAAAAATATTTCCAATATGAAGAACATTCTACTGACGATCGGTATCTGCCTGCTTCTTCCCTGCGGCTTTATCCGGGCGCAAGCGCCAACCGTCTACCTTCCGCTGGATGCAGACTTGCAGGATGCCAGTGGCAATCATTTGAATGCCACAGACGCCGGCACGGAATCGACGAAGTTCGAAGCGGATGCTCAACGTGGGCAGGTAGCGCGCTTTCCCATAGGCGCGCACGCTACATTGCCCCTCGATCCAAAACTGGATTTTGGCACCAATAATTTTTCGGTTGCCTTCTGGATCAAGATCGATAACACCACCATCCCCACCAGCGACCCGGCCATTATCGGGAACAAAGATTGGGACAGTGGTGGGAATACGGGATTCGTGGTGGCGCTCCACGACGCCGATGATCCCACAGCACACCGTTGGAAAGTGAACGCGTCTGACCACAATGGTCAGCGGTTGGATTGGGAGGCCGATCAGAACGGCGCGGCCACTTTGGTGGATGCCACCTGGCACTTTGTGGCGGTCACGTTCGATCGCGCCGGCACCATGAACGTTTACATGGACGGCGTTTTAAAACAGAGCGACGCGTCTCCCAGCTCGAAAGACATGACGCTGATCCCCGGCGATCTTGCTCCCGACGCACTGCCCTTCACCATCATGCAGGATGCTACCGGTCACTATGGCCCCGACTTCGAGGCCTTCCTGGACGACATCCTGATCTACAACCGCGTGCTGACGGCCAATGAAGTTACCGATCTCAACGACAATGGTTATCACATAGACCCAGCGTTGGGCGCCACCGTGTACCTGCCCTTCGATGGTGACCTGAACGACGCCAGCGGCAACGGCTTAAATGCCACAGACGCCGGCACTGCCAATACTTCCTTCGACAACGACGCCGACCGTGGCATGGTGGCCAACTTCCCGGCCGCGGCGCATGCAACGCTGCCGCTGGATCCCGCGCTTGATTTGAGCACGGAAAATTTTACGGTTGCTTTTTGGATCAAGGTAGATGATACCACCATTCCCGGCAGCGACCCGTCGATCATCAGCAACAAAGATTGGGATAGCGGAGGCAATGCCGGCTTCGTCGTTTCATTGAACAACGCAGACGATCCCACGTCTGACTTATGGAAAGTGAACACCGCCGCCGGTGCCGGCGCCCGGTTGGATTGGGCGGCCAGCAAGAATGGCGCTCCAAACTTGGTGGACGGCACATGGCACTTTGTTGCCGTTGCTTTCGATCGCCAGGCCACGATGAATGTCTACGTCGACGGTGCATTGAAGCAAACAGATGCCGCGGCAAACTCTAAAGACCTTACGCTGATCGCGGGCAACATGGATGCTGGTCTGCCGCTCACCATCATGCAGGATGGCACCGGGCACTATGGTCAGGATTTCGCCGCATGGCTGGATGACGTGCGCGTTTGGAAAGGCAAGGCGTTGAGCGCCGATGAGATTGCTGCAGTCTATGCATTTGTTCCCGCAAAACCTGAAGAGGATCTTTCGTATGGCGCCGATGCTTATCTGCCTTTCGATACCGACTTGAAGGATGCCACCGGTCACGGATTGGATGCCGCCGACAAGGGCACCGTTGCCACGGCATTCGTCGACGATGCGGAGCGCGGCAAAGTGGCCAGCTTCGCACCCGAGGCCTATGCGCAATTTCCCCTTGATCCCAAACTAGATATCGGCACGGGCGATTTCAGCATGGCTTTCTGGGTCAAGATTGACGCGACCCCGGCCGTGCCCAGCGATCCCGTGATCTTTGGCAACAAGGATTGGGACAGCGGTGGCAACACAGGTTTCGTGGTATCGCTCCACGACGCCGACGATGCGGCAGGACACCGTTGGAAAGTAAACGTATCGGACCACGGCGGTAGTCGTGTGGATTGGGAAGCCGATCAGAACGCCGCTCCCACTCTGGTCGACGGCAACTGGCACTTTGTTGCTGTGGCCTTCGACCGCGATGCCAAGCTCAACGTGTATCTCGACGGACAGCTCCGCCAGTCGGATCCGGCTGCGACGTCGTTCGACATGACGCTCATCCCCGGCTCACTCACCCCAGTCTATCCGTTGACGATCATGCAGGATGGCACAGGGCACTACGGCTCCGACTTCGCCGCCCGCCTCGACGACCTACGCCTCTGGAAAGACAAAGTGCTGACCGCCGCAGAAGTGGCCGCCATGTACAACCCCAACGACAAAGCCTACGAGGCCACCGTGTTCCTTCCCCTGAACAACAGTCTCGCCGACTTTAGTGGTAACGGCATTAACGCTGCCGATGGCGGCACTGCAGCCACACAGTTTATCAAAGATCCCGATCGTGGCGATGTCGCCTTGTTCCCTGCCCAGGCGCACGCCCAATTTCCCCTGGCGCCGGAGTTGGATTTTGGAACGAACGATTTCAGCGTGGGCTTTTGGGTGAAGATCAATCCGCTTATTCCTGTGCCCAGCGACCCGGTGATCATTGGCAACAAAGATTGGAACGACGGCGGCAACCGCGGTTTCATCGTCGGTCTGGACGACGCCGATGTGGGCGATGCCCATCACTGGACCGTGAGCACTTCCGATGGCAACGGCAGCCGGTTGGATTGGGATGCTGACGATAACCAAACCGGCAACCTCAAAGACGGCATGTGGCACTTTGTGGTGGTGGCTTACGATCGCGATGCAAAAATGAATGTGTACTTCGACGGTGCATTGAAACAAACCGATCCCGCGCAAGATTCGTATGACATGTCGCTCATTCCCGGCAGCCTTACGTCAGGATTGCCACTCACGATCATGCAAGACGGAACCGGCGCTTATTCAGCCGACTTCTCTTCCCTGCTGGACAACATCCGCATCTGGAACCGCGTAGTCACGCCGCAGGAGGTGAGCAAGATCTATAATGAAGACAAGGGCAATGGCGCCGGTGGCGATGGAGAAATCATTGTCGGTGTGCCGGAGGCGGAAAACCATGCGCCTTCCTTTGTGGCGTATCCCAATCCAACCAACGGCGGCAACGTGACGCTCGCCTATCGCTTGCCGCACGCAGCCGATCTTCAGCTCAGCCTGTTGAACAGCCAAGGCATGCTCCTGAAATCGTGGACACAAAAGAAAAGTGACACAGAAGGTTTGGTAACGGTAGACACAGCATATGAACCGGGGCTTTATCTGCTGCAGGTAGAATCTGCGAACATCCGGAAGATCATAAAAATCATTATCGTCAAGTAAAAACGCATTCAACTTACTGCTATGAAAAGAATATCCTATTTAAGCATCGTGTTTCCGATCATCCTGCTGCTGGCCGGCTGCGATGAACACGGCGATCCGCAAGGCGACATCCAGCTCACCGATACGCAGAAGGCGTCCGTTTCGATGCGGGGCCAATGGGCGCAGGCATCGGATGCCTCGCTTCCCTTCGGGACAACACCCGGCGTCTTAGACGACCTGGTGCTCACCTTCCGGATCGACGACGACTACAACCCCAGCCAATTTGCCGCCGATGGTGCCCCTTATTTCTTCGAGGGCGACAACGGCTCCTGGTCATGGACCGACGACACCCACACGGCCATTGTCCTGAACAATATCGAGCCCGTTACCCGGATCGATGTCATGAAAGAAGGTTATGCCATCCGATTGTCATTCACCTACAACGGCCCCACGGGTGGGCGTGTTGGCGATTACGGTGTGACCTTGAAAAAAATAGCGCCATAGAAGTAACGATGTGCGTGATGTAGATGAGAAGTTTAGTTAGAGTTGGAGACAGAGGCCGGTCGAAAAACCGGCCTCTCTCCATTGAAAGTGATAACCACAAGCAAGCGCTAATAAAATATCATGAACATAAGGAGACAAAAAACAGGAAGTCGATTAAGATCACGCGTACCCAAAAACATTTGCGGGTTGTTTATACTCCTGGCGATCGCCTCGGCGTGTACGTCGTCGCCGGAGAGCAGTCCCTCGGTGACGGGCATTGAACATATTATTATCATCGGTGTAGACGGCATGAGTCCCGACGGCATCTTGCACGCGGAAAGTCCGAACATGCATTACTTTATGGAGCATGGATCATACACGATGCATGCCCGCGCCGTATTGCCCACGACCAGCAGCACTAATTGGGCCACCATGATCATGGGCGTGGGTCCCGAGCAACATGGCATCACTTCCAACGAGTGGGAACGGGATGACTTTACTCTACCTACGATCGTGGCAGGCGAAGAAGGCATCTCGCCAACCATTTTCAGCGTCGTTCGCAGGGCAAAGCCCGATGCGGAAATTGCTGTGATCTACGATTGGGATGGCTTTGGCCGGTTGTTCGAACACAGTGCCGTCAACTATTGGGCTGACGCCGATGGTGAGGAAGATGCCGCCGACAAGGCCGCGGCCTATATCAAAGCAAAAAAACCGGTGCTCACGTTTGTGCACATGGATCACGTTGACCACGCCGGCCACACCTACGGCCATGGCACACCACAGTATTACAAAGCCGTGAGCCGTGCCGACTCTTTGTTGGGAAGGATCATCGAAGCTTCCAAACTGGCAGGAACGTATGCTCAAACTCTGTTCATCGTCACGGCCGATCACGGTGGCATTGGCAAGGGACACGGCGGCGAGACGCTCGCTGAAATTGAGATACCTTTTATCCTCTATGGCAAATCCATCAAGAAAAATCACGAGATCAAATATCCCGTATTTCAATACGACAACGCCGGCACCGTCGCCTTCGCGTTAAACGTTGACCCACCACACTTCTGGATTGGCAAACCGGTGAAAAGCGCGTTCGAAGGTTTTCCCGACGAAGTAGCAAAGGCAAAACAAGAGGAGCTGCGTGCACCCATCATTCTGCCCGCAGCGAAACTCAACAATCCGGCGGGAGGCCTATTCATCGATAAGAAGCCGATCGTAGAAATTCAACCCGGCCAACCCGGCGACACCATCCGGTACACCCTCGATGGAAGTGATCCGGATCGCACATCGTCCCTTTACAGCGGGCCCTTCCCGTTGGAACACAGTGCCGTCTTGAAAGCAAAGAGCTTTTCACAAGCGAAAGAAAGCGCGATCGCAAAAGGCTACTTTAGGTTGGTCGACAGCCACGGCCACCAGGGCACGCGCTACAGTTACTATGAAGGCAGCGACTGGCACAAGTTGCCCGTCTTCGAAAAGATCCATGCCTTGTCGACAGGGAAGGCTTATGAATTCAGAGTCGATTCCATTCGCCACCGCGATGCCCAGTATGCAATCAAATTCGAGAGTCACCTGAAAATCAATACACCCGGAGAATACACGTTCTACACCGCGTCCGACGACGGCAGCAAACTCTACATCAACCACCAGAAGTGGTGGACAACGACGGCGGCCATGGCACACTGGAAAGAAGTGGCAAAGTGACGTTGCCCATCGGCCTGCACCCGATTACCGTAACCTATTTCAACGACGGCGGCGGAAGCTGGATCGATGTCTTCTATAAAGGTCCCGGCATCACCAAGCAAATCATTCCGGCCGACGTGCTCCATCTAAATTGATCCTCAAAAAAATCGCTCCATGAACGCTGAAATTTCAAGAGAACAAGGCGACATCAACACCGGCGATCTTCGCGCGGCCTACATTGCCACCCTCGACGACGAGACCCGGCATTGGCTTGACCAGGATGCCCGGTACTTTCTGCACCAGGCCTTATCCACCCCGGTAATGAACGTGTTGTCAAAAACTGAAGGAGCCTACATCGAAGATCTCCGCGGCGAACGCTACCTCGACCTCCATGGCAACGGCGTGCACAACGCAGGCTTCTCCAATCCGGAGGTCATCGACGCGGTCATTAAACAACTGCACGAACATCTCGCCTTCACGCCCCGGCGCTACACCAACCTTCCCGCGATTAAGCTTGCCAAAAAGTTGGTAGAAGTGACGCCACCCGAATTGACACGCGTACTGTTTTGCCCAGGTGGTTCCGAAGCCATCGAAATGGCGGTGTCGCTGGCCAAACATATTACGGGGAAATGGAAAACCATTTCCTTTTGGGATTCCTATCATGGCAACGGCTTCCAGGCATCGAGTCTCGGGGGCGAAGAACATTTCTCAACTGGCCAGGGCCCCATGATGCCGGGTGCATTCCATATCGAGTTCCCAAACTATTATCGCAACCCCTGGGGGTTGACCAACCAGAAAGCGACCGATGATGAATATCTGCGTCAGCTAAAAGTCATCTTGCAACGTCATCCCGATATCGCGGCGATTGTAGCAGAACCCATTTCGTCCACGCCCGTGGTGCCTTCTGAATACTACTGGCAACAGATCCGGGAAATTTGCGACCACCACAACATCCTTTTGATCTTCGATGAGATCATTGAGGGCTTTGGAAGGACCGGCAAGTGGTTCGCCTGCGAGCACTATGTCACGCCGGATGTCCTGGTGCTGGGAAAGTCTCTCGGTGGAGGGCTCCTCCCCTTTGCAGGCATCGTCACCAAAGAGAAGTTCAACATTCTGCAACACCGCTCGATTGGCCATTTCACGCACGAAAAAAATCCACTCTGTTCGGCTGCAGGACTTGCCGCGATTGAATACATCGAAAGAAACGACCTCGTGACCAACGCTGCGCGGCTCGGGAATTATTTGTTTGAAAAACTGATGGCATTAAAAACACGCTTTCCCGTCGTGGGCAATGTGGCGGGGAAAGGAATGCATCTGGGGATCGACCTGGTCAGTGATCCACAGAACAAAACGAGGGCAACGGCGTACGCAGAACAAATCATGTACGATTGCCTGGAACAAGGTGTGGCCTTCAAAGTGATCGAGGGAAATATTCTTACCCTCCGACCTGCGTTGACCATCACAAAACATGACTGCGATTTGATTGTGACCGTTCTTGAAAATGCGTTCGAACGAAACAAACTTTAAGCGCCCCCGTTAAAGAGGACATTAGATTATTGGTTCAGATTTGAAAGGGCTGCCGTAAAAGGCGGCCTTTTCTCTGTGCCGACTTTTTCCCGAAGCCACCTGCCCTTTCCTTTCGGATCAACGCTTGATTTCCCCCGCCTTCTTTACCTTCTTTCCGGCCAGGCTTCCCAGCCCATCATAACAAGCATATTTGTAAAGGTCATGCAACGTTGGATAGTTGAATACCGTGGCAATGATCTCGTTGAGCGTGCGTTTATCGTTGACTGCGCACAAGCCGAAGTGAATGATCTCGGTGGCCATATATCCCATAATGTGAACACCGAGGATGATATGGGTCGAAGTCTCGAAGACAAGTTTTAAAAAACCATTGTCCTGGTCGCCCAGTATCTCACCACGCAAGGTGTCGCGGTAATAACAATAGCCTGTGCCATACGAAATGCCTTCCCGTCTCGCCTGCTCTTCGGTGAGCCCTACCATCGATACTTCCGGCACCGTGTAAATTCCGTAAGGAAAAATCTGCGAAAGCGTCTCCAGGTCGTGCGTATGAAACATGTGCGACACGGCAACTCGCCCTTGTTCCATACCGATGCTGGCCAGCGCCGGAAACCCGATCACATCACCGGCCGCATAGATGTGCGATACGTTGGTTTGGTATTGGGCATTGACCACGATTGTCTCCCGCGGTCCCACGGCAATGCCTGCCCTTTCGCAATGCAGACCGCGAATGTTGCCACTTCGCCCAGCCGCGAAAAGAAACATGTCCACGCTCAGCACCTCTCCGTTTTGCAACGCTATGGTTATGGGCTGGTCGTGATCGGAGGGCACTTCAAAAGCCTCCACACCATTATTAAATAAAATGGAGATGCCAGCGCTCTTCATACGTTCCACCAAGCCATCGGCGATCTCGTGATCGAGGAAGCCGAGTATTTTATCGCTATTGTTCACCACGTAGGTAGGAATGCCCATGGCAGCAAAAAGCGTTGCGTATTCGCAGCCGATCACACCCGCACCCAACACACAAAGTGATTTTGGAAAACGATCGATATTGAGGATGGTGTCGGAATCATGAACCCGCACACCATCAAAGGGAATGGCCGGCGGATGATACGGATAAGAACCGGTCGCCACCAGGATGTGATGCGCATAAATAATTTCAACCCCCGATTCGCTGGTGACCGACAACGTGTGGTCGTCAACAAATTCAGCCTGCCCATGATACACCGTCACGTCATGACGTTTCAGATTGCGTTCCACCTCGTTGGCAGCCCGCTGCGTGACCAGGTTCTTCCGGTACATAAAATCCTGTATGCCCGCATTCCCTGCCAGTTCGCGATTGATGCTAAAGATGCCTTTGCTGTAAATGCCCGACAAGTAAAGCGCCGTTTCCTTCAAAGTCTTCGACGGCAACGTGCCCGTCTGAATGCCGGCGCCACCAAAAACTTTCTCCCGTTCAATGAGGGCCACGCGGTGATTGAAGTAGGCAGCCTTCACGGCTGCTTTTTCGCCGGCGGGTCCCGACCCGATCACCACAAGGTCGTAGGCATGGATCATTTCACCTGCATGATTTCTATACCATCCCAGGGCAGCGAAGATCCGTGTTCGGCCCGTTTTTCACAACGCAGTAAAAGCAGGGACAGTAAACCGTCGGCGGGATTCTTTTGGTGGAGTGCCGCAAAGATCTGGCGGGCTTCCTCATAGTCACCGGCCTTCATGCGGGCGATGCCGCTTTCATAGTGCGTGAGGTATGAAATTTTGAAACTGTCTTTTTCGGCATCCAGTATCTCGAATACGCGAATCGATTTCTGCTTTCCCTTCACGCGCACATCGTCCAGGTAACGAAAGTTGCGTTTGTTGAGTGCGGTGGCTTTGGCGAGCGTGTCGTCGGAAACGATGATGGACGCATGATAGTGTTTGCAGAGACCTTCCAGGCGCGAGGCGATGTTCACGGCGTCGGAGATCACTGTCGTCTCCAGGCGGTTAGCGTTGCCAATGGTGCCCAACACCAGTTTGCCTGTGTGAATGCCCGTGCCGATCTCGATTGGCGCGATGTTATTCGCCCGCAAATGCGCGTTGAAACGGTTGATGGCTTTCGCAAAATCCAGGGCTGCATCGACGGCGTCGTCGGGCGAGTCGGGGAAGATGGCCATGATGGTGTCGCCGATAAATTTGTCGATAAAGCCATGGTGCCGCTCAATGACAGGCACCATCTCGCGCAAGTAGGCGTTGACAAAATCAAAATTCTGCTGCGGGCTTAGCGTTTCCGATAGATTGGTGAACGCGCGGATATCCGTGAACAGCACCGTCATCTCGCCGTGCACCTGGTCGCCGGGACCTACTTCTTCGATCGAATTTTTTCCGAGGAACTTCAGGAACGGCGTCGGCACAAAGCGCGCGTTGGCTTCGTTGATGGCCAGGAGCCGTTGATTGGCACGATTCAATTCTGCGGTCCTCTCATCGACTTTCTGTTTGAAAAATTTCAGGTGACTGATCACCTCGTCTTTCAGCAACGTAAAGTTTGCGGCCAGTTTGCCGATCTCATCCTTCGTTCGCACAGCCGGTGCTTGTTCTTCCACCGTGAATTGACTATCGATGAAACGGGTGATAAATTCCGTGAGCTCCGTGAGCGGGCGCGTGATCCGCCGGGCGATGATGAAGCTGGCGACCACGCTCAACGCCACCAGCATCAGGGAGAGAAATAAGAACAAGCGGTTAAGCTGCATTAAACTTTCTTTCTCGCGCGCCTGTGCCTGGATCACCACCTGGTTCAAAGAGTGACCGATGGCTTTGAGTTTATCGTCCATCTCCCGCTTCAGACCGGAGTTGCTGCGTATGCCCATGCGTGTTTCGAGTGCCACCATTTCGTTGAAACGATCGCGGTATCCCGCCAGGTGAAACGCAGCCGAGTCGGAAGCAGAGGGATAGCGCTTCAGCAGGTCGGTCACCATCGCGTTCAGCTTTTGCACATATTCGGGTTCCTGGCGGATGATGTAATCTTTTTCATGACGGCGCAGGCTCAGCATTTTATCGGCAGCGATGGCGTGGTGGTCTTCCAACCAATGGATGTGACGGCGCATAGCACCTTCCAGGTTGTAGTCTTTATAGCCGCGATCCAGCAAGAGCGCGGTCAGTGTGTCGAAGAGTGCTTCCGATCCTTTGAGTTGCCGCTCCACAACATACAATCCCGAATCCATGGTGTAGGGCAAATGCCGGAACGACGCGATGGCGGCATCGAGGGTTAGTTCGATGGAGTCTTTCATCCGCTGGTGGTCCCGCAGGTTTGGGCTGGTCCGGGTTTTAAAAAAAGCGGGCTGGTGAACATCCTGGTTGAACAGGTCGCTCTTGATGTTGATGTCTTTCAACATCAAAACATAGGCCGATTCGATCAATGCCGTGGAACGCGAAATTTTTTCCCGGGCCAGTTGATGATAGTGTGTGAGGATCACGATCAGAAAGCTTGCGCCAAGGATGAGCGAAAAACAGAAGAGCAGCCGTTGCCGGAAGGAAGTGAACATCCAAAAAGATAGTCATTCACGGTCACCCGAATGCGCCGCCGGGTTTAAGTTTTTGTTAAATAATCGAGACCGTCACCGGAAAAGAGACACCTGGACCCTCCCAACAAAGGCCGCCAACCGGCAATAAAATAAGCACCACACCCGTTGTCTGTGCAGTCTTTAATTTGATTATTTTGGCAACGACTGTTCTTCCGGACCCTACGCGCATGCCCCACAAAACCGACCCCGCCCCTGTTGCTTATCCCTTCTTCGATCGCGATCTGAGCTGGCTTTCCTTCAACGAGCGTGTGCTCATGGAAGCCCAGCGCGACTCGGTGCCCCTGATGGAGCGCATCCGGTTTCTCGCCATCTACTCCTCGAACCTCGATGAATTTTATCGCGTGCGCATGCCCGCCCGGACGGCATTGAGCGCGGTGGTGAACAAGAACGAAGAAAAAGAATTGAGGCAAACTTTGCCGGTCATACACGACACGGTGGTGAACCAACAGAAACGCTTTGGCAGCGTGATCGAATCGGACATCCTGCAGGCCTTGCGCGCCAATGGTATCCACCTGGTTTACAACGAACCCATTCCCAATTTCATCCACGACGCGGTGAACGACTATTTCACCTACACCGTCGCCACATTTCTGCAGCCCGTAAAGATCGCAAAGCACACCGAATTCTTTCCAGAGAACAACAAACTGTACCTGGTAGTCACCACGCGATCGACAGGAAAGGGCAAGGGCAAGGAAGTTTATATTGTCAATATCCCCTCCGAGGAGTTGCCACGGTTCTATCTTGTGGAGCACAACGGCATTCAGTACATCTTATTCCTGGAGGACATTATTAAACTCAACCTGGACAAGGTGGTCCACCAAAAGATCTTCACACACCAAAGCATAAAGATCACCCGCGACTCCGACCTAAACCTGGAGGACGAGTTCAGCGGCAACCTCGCCGAAAAGATCGAACAACGCATCGGCACACGCGACCTGGGTTTTGCCACGCGGTTCCTCTACGAACCCGGCCTCACCCCGCACACATTGGCCATCCTAAAAAAGAAGCTTCACCTCGGCACAGCCAATTTCATTGCCGGCGGAGCCTATCACAACCTCAAGGACCTGGCCACCTTGCCGCTGAAGGACAGCCGGTTTTGTTATGAACCCTGGCCAGTCACTCGCCTGCCCATTCCGCGGCAGTCGTCGCTTTTCCAGGAGATCCGGAAAAAAGACCTGCTGCTTCACCCGCCCTACAACAGCTACGAAACCGTGCTTCGTTTTTTCTCGGAAGCCGCGCTCGATCCAACCGTGAAGGCGATCTATGTGACGCTCTATCGCGTGGCCGCCGAATCCCGTATTGCCAATGCACTCATCAGCGCCGCTAAAAACGGAAAGCACGTCGTGGTATTTGTCGAGTTGAAAGCGAGGTTCGACGAGGCCAATAATATTAAATGGTCAAAGCAAATGAAAGCCGCCGGGGTGCGCATCATCGAGAGCATTCCCGGCCTCAAGGTGCACGCCAAGCTAGCCCTCGTGAAACGGAAGCATCATAAAAAAACTTCCCTGCTCGGCTTGCTGGCCACCGGCAATTTCAACGAAAGCACGGCACGCTTCTATACCGATCACGTCCTGCTCACGGCCCATCAGCCCATGCTCACCGAAATTCAATGGTTGTTTGATTTTCTGAAAAAACGAAAAAAGCGCACGCGAAAAACCGATCTCTCCTTCGAGCATTTGCTGGTGGGGCACTTCAACTTGCAAGAGCGTTTTCTCGCCTTGATCGATCGCGAAATTCAGCATGCGCGGGAAGGAAAACCGTGTGGCATCACCATCAAACTCAACAACCTGGAAGAGCGTATCCTCATCGCCAAACTCTATGAAGCTTCGCAGGCCGGTGTAAAGATCCGGCTCATCGTGCGGGGCATTTGCTGCTTGATCCCGGGAGTGA
>CBIHQM010000161.1:0-13191 GCA_966211885.1 uncultured Chryseolinea sp. | reverse complement strand
ACTTTTGAACTCAGCGTGGAAATATCCAAACAGCTGGCCAAACGGATCCCGGACACGGTGGTGAAAGTTTCGGAGAGCGGCATTGAATCGGTGGCCACGATTCTCGATTTGAAAACATACGGCTACGAGGGATTTTTGATGGGGCAGAACTTTATGCAACACGCCCGTCCCGAAATCGCAGCAAAGGAATTTATCGACGAGTTGAAAAAAGCAACGCACTGATGGCGCCGTACACGGACATAAAGCTGAAGATCTGTGGCATGCGGGATGGTGATAACATCCGGGAGGTAACGGCGTTGTCGCCACAGTATATGGGCTTTATATTTTACCGCAAGTCACCCCGGTTTGTCGGCGATGATTTTGTGATGCCGGTCATTCCCCCGGGTATAAAAAAAGTAGGTGTCTTTGTCAATGAAAGCACGGAAGCCATCCTGAACCTGGCCGCTCAGTATGACCTCACCCTAATCCAACTACATGGGAACGAAACGCCGGAACAATGCCGTGAACTGAAAGCTAAAGGGCTGGGTGTGATCAAAGTGTTTTCGGTGGGAGAGGACTTTGATTGGAGCGTCGTGCAACCCTATAAACCCGTGGCCGACTTTTTCCTTTTCGACACCAAAGGAAAATACTACGGCGGCAATGCGCAGGCTTTCAACTGGTCGCTGCTTCAACAGTACGACCAGGAAATTCCCTTCTTCCTGAGTGGAGGATTATCGCCGGAAAACATTGGAGACATCGCCCGGCTAAAGGACATGAACCTTTATGCACTGGACGTGAACAGCGGGGTGGAAGATAGTCCCGGTGTGAAGAACATATCAAAAATTGAATCCGTCCTTGAGAAATTAAAATCATTGAGTGATCTAAACCTGAAAGCATGAAATACACTGTAAACGAAAAGGGATACTACGGCAAATTTGGAGGCGCCTACATTCCCGAGATGCTTTATCCCAACGTGGAAGAGCTGCGCACGCGCTACCTGGACATCATTTACGAAGAAGGCTTTCAAAAGGAGTTTCATAAACTGCTCCGCGACTATGTGGGGCGCCCGACACCGCTGTACCTGGCGAAGCGCCTTTCCGAAAAATATGGCGCCACGATTTATTTGAAGCGCGAGGACCTCTGCCATACCGGCGCGCACAAAGTGAACAACACCATCGGTCAGATCCTCCTGGCCAAACGCCTGGGCAAACAAAAGATCATTGCTGAGACCGGCGCAGGCCAACATGGCGTAGCTACGGCAACGGTATGTGCGCTGATGGGAATGGAATGTATTGTTTACATGGGTAAAATTGACATGGAGCGGCAACGCCCCAACGTGGAGCGCATGCGCATCCTGGGGACCACAGTTGTTCCCGCTTTGAGCGGCAGCATGACCCTGAAAGACGCCACCAACGAAGCCATGCGGCATTGGATCAACAATCCCACGGATACACATTACATCATTGGATCGGTTGTGGGGCCCCATCCTTATCCCGACATGGTGGCTCGCTTTCAATCGGTGATCAGCGAAGAAATGAAAAAGCAATTGCAGGAGGAGATCGGCAATCCATACCCTGACTATGTGTTTGCTTGTGTCGGAGGAGGGAGCAATGCCGCAGGAGCGTTCTATCATTTCCTGGACGATGAACACGTTACGTTGGTCGCTTCCGAAGCAGCCGGCAAAGGTGTCGACAGCGGCGAATCTGCGGCGACAACGGCACTCGGAAAACCCGGCGTGCTCCATGGCAGCAAAACCATCTTGATGCAGACAGAGGATGGTCAGGTGGTAGAGCCTTATTCGATCTCGGCTGGGTTGGATTATCCCGGCATTGGCCCCATACACGCCCATTTGTTCGATGTGGGAAGGGTAAAGTTTGTGAGCGCCACCGACGACGAGGCCATGAACGCGGGCCTGGAGTTGAGCCGGATGGAAGGCATCATCCCCGCCATCGAATCGGCGCACGCGTTGGCAGCATTAAGTCAATTTACATTTGAAAAGGACGACGTGGTAGTGGTCAATTTATCAGGCCGTGGCGACAAGGATTTGGAAACGTATATCCGTTGGGGAAAATACTAGCGACACCGGTCGACACTACAGGCACACACATCAACCTTAAAAAGAAGAAAATGAAAAACAGGATCAAAGACCTTTTCGCAAGCGGGAAAGGAAATATATTGTCAGTGTACTATACTGCCGGCTTCCCAACATTTGACAGCACGGCCGCCATTGCCACCGCCCTGGAAAAAGGTGGTGCGGATATTATCGAGATCGGCATTCCCTATTCCGATCCCGTAGCTGACGGACCAACGATACAAGAGAGCAACAAGGTCGCTCTGGAGAATGGCGTCACCTTGCCAAAAATCCTGGAACAGGTGAAGCTCATCCGTAAAACAGTTAAAATTCCGATCATCCTGATGGGCTATGTAAATCCCGTCATGCAATACGGCATCGAACGCTTCGCCAAAGACGCGGCAGCGGCAGGGGTAGACGGCGTTATCTTGCCCGACCTGCCCATGGACGCCTTCCTGACCGAATACAAAACCACCTTCGAGGCAGCAAATCTCAGCAACACGTTCCTGATCTCACCCACCACGTCGGAGGACCGTATCCGCAAGATCGACAGCGAAACAGACGGGTTCATCTATGCGGTTTCCGCTTCCAGCATTACGGGCGCCAAGGGAGAATTCGCCGATACGCAGTTGCAATATTTCGACCGGCTGAAGAAGATGAAGTTGAAAAATCCTTTCCTCATCGGTTTCGGCATTTCAGATCACGCCACGTTTGCCAAAGCATCGTCCTATGGAGCCGGAGCCATCGTGGGCAGCGCCTTTATCAATGTACTGAAGAAATCGGCGAACGTCGCCGCCGACAGCGAGGCCTTTGCCGTATCACTCAAAAACAACTCCAAGTCATGATCATTCAACTGCAACCGTCGATCGCGACTGCCGACAAAGAGGCGATCATCAGCAAGAGCAAGGCCCTCGGTTACAAGACCACCGAAGTAAAAACGCAAGAGCATGTTTACCTTGTCGGGATCGGCAAAAAAGAATTCGACATCCGCCTGCTGGGACACATGCCCGGGATCGCCGACATCCACCGTGTTTCGGATGATTACAAACTTGTGTCGCGCAAATGGAAAGTAGACCGGACACACCTCGACCTCGGTGATGGCGTCATCATTGGCGACGGCACCTTGTCCATCATGGCCGGACCGTGTTCCATTGAGAACGAATCGCAGGTGCAGCAAACGATCGATCACCTGGTGTCACAGGGCGTGCGCATCATGCGGGGCGGTGTTTTCAAGCCGCGCAGTTCGCCCTATGCTTTTCGCGGGCTTGGGGTGGACGGCCTGAAGATGTGGCACACGCTGGCGCGCAAGGCGGGGATGAAGATCATCAGCGAAGTGATGCAGGTGAGCCAGATCGCGGAGATGCATGACTATGTAGACGTCTTCCAGGTGGGTGCACGCAATACGCAGAACTTTAACCTGCTCGATGAATTGGGGCGGGTAGACAAAGCCGTGATGATCAAACGCGGTATTTCGGGAACGATCGAAGAGTTGCTCTACTCCGCTGAATACGTTTTTGCCGCGGGCAACGAAAAACTCTTGCTGTGCGAGCGGGGCATCCGTACCTATGAACGTGCCAGCCGCAACACCCTGGATATAAACGCCATCCCAATCCTGAAGGAAAAGACCCATTTGCCCGTGATCGCCGACCCTTCCCACGGCATCGGCATACGCGAATATGTTGAACCCGTAGCATTGGCTGCCGTCATGGCCGGCGCCGATGGCGTGATCTATGAAACGCATCAAAAACCGGAGGAAGCAGCTTCGGATGGACAACAAACGCTGGACTTCAAAGAATCGGAACGCCTGATCCGCAAGTTGCGGAAGGTATACGAACTGCGCGAAAATTTTTAACAGACTCAAATCCCCTATGTCACTATGACCGTCTACGGCATAAAAAATTGCAACACCGTGAAAACCGCGATGGACTGGCTGAAGCAGCACAACGTCGCCGTCGACTTTCACGACTACAAAACCAAGGGCATCAGTGCCACCAAGCTAAAGGAGTGGAGCAAGCAAGTAGGGTGGGAGAGCCTCGTGAACAAGCGCGGCACCACCTGGCGTCAGCTCGACGAAGTGGAGCAAGCCAAGGTCACCAGCGAAAAGGCAGCCATCGATTTGATGACGGAAAAGACGAGTGTGATCAAACGACCCCTCATCGAGCAGGACGGCAAAGTCTTGGCACTGGGCTTTGACGAAGCAGCCTATGCAAAAGCATTTAAAAAGTAGGGTCGTCAGACGGGCAACAGGATCCTGAACGTCGTTCCCTGGTGAGGAACGCTCTCTACCTCGATGGAGCCGTTCAATTTTTCGACCTGCTGCTTCACCAGATACAGCCCGAGTCCTTTGCCGGGGATGTGATCGTGGAAGCGCTTGTAGAGTTTGTACAAGTCTTGCTGGTAACGAGTCAGGTCGATTCCCAAACCATTGTCGGCCACTTCCAGGATCAGTATGCGGTCTTTCAACACCGAGGTGATATGGATCGTAGGCTTTCTTTCCGGTGAACGGTATTGGATGGCGTTGCTGATCAGGTTGTATAAAATGCTACTGAGGTAGGCCCGTATGGAAACAAAGGCTTCGCCGTGCCTGAAGTCGTGCGTGATCGCGATGTTATTCTCGACGATGAACGTTTTCAAAGATTCTGTGATCACCGACAACACCTCGCCCAGCTCGACGCGTTCGTTGATGTTGAATTTATCATGACGGATGTCGATGATCTTGTTGAGGTCCTTGATGACCGTCTCCAACGACAGGGCCGATTGCTCGATCAGCTTGAGGATATGTTTTTTATCATCCTCGTTTTCGGTCAGGTTGATGATGTTGATCAGCCCCAGCAAACTGGCCACGGGACCGCGCAGGTTGTGGGAAACGGTGTATGAAAATTGTTCCAATTCCGAATTGCGCGACACCAGCTGTTGATTGGTTTGCACCAAGTCCTGCTTCTTCTCGGCCAGCAAGGCTTCCAGCAACTCGTTCTGGTTTTCAAGCTCCACCTTTTGTTCTTCGATCTTGTGATTGGCCATCACCAGGCTCTCCTGGCTTTGCATCAGCTCTTCACTCTGCGCCTGGATCTCTTCATTCTGTGTTTCAATATCCTGGTTCAACCGGTAGAGATCGCGGTTGTTCTTTTCTAGTTGGGCGTTTTTGTCATTCAGGTTGTCGATGAGTCTTTCATTGAGCAACTCGAAATCTTCAAAGAGGTTCTTGAGGAAGACGATAGCGCCCATCAGGAACAAACCCGCTGCCAAAATGGTGAGGTTGTTTCCGAAGTAGCGATAAAAACCATACTCCCCATTGCGGTCGGCGCTGAAATAAAAGAGCGTAGGATCGATGGTGATCAGGATTAGGATATTGATCCCCACCGCAGGGATGAGCAGCCTCCGTTCGCGAACGCTGAAGACCATGAGGGGGATAATGCTGGTCGCCAGGATGACGCAAAACAACTGCGGGCTGCGGGGCAAATAGTGAAACAGGTCTGGATTTTTCCAGCGCGGCAGAAAGAGAATGGCACAACACGCCACCGGCACCAGCACACTGAGGATGAAGCGACTCAGGTTAAACCGCCGGGCATCGTTCAACACCAGGATGCCACACAACAACACCACCACACCGAGGTTGATCGACGACGAAACGCTGAGGCGTCCGTGGTTGCGTATCAGCGAATGAAGAAATGTCGTGCTGGCCAGTGCTATCGTGATCAGCGCCAACGCATTGGTGAGCACAATGGTGCGCATGAGCGAGCGCGATAAGGCACGGTGAATGCCCGCATATAGAATTCTTTGGATAAAACTTTTCAATGTAACGTGGTCAATTTTTTTGGTTGGCAAGGTAGGTTTAGGATGGACTCCAATCAATACCTTTTATCAACAAAGCCTGTGTGGCCGCCTCCGGTGAATCCGGTGCGGGCACGTGATTATATTCCCATTGTGCTTGAGGGGGCAGGCTCATGAGGATGGATTCCGTGCGTCCATCCGTATCCAGCCCGAACTTGGTGCCGCGGTCCCACACCAGGTTAAATTCCACATAGCGTCCGCGGCGAAGATATTGCCATTGTTTTTCCTTCTCGGTGTAGGGCAACCCATGATTCTTTTTCATCAGGTGTGTATAGATCGGTGCAAAAGCCGATCCGACACTTTTAACAAACTCAAAACGAGTGGCTTTGTCGAAGGGAGGATCACCTTTCAGGTAATCGAAAAATATGCCGCCGACACCGCGGGTCTCCTGGCGATGTTTGATAAAGAAATAGTCGTCGGCCCATTTCTTAAAGTCTTTGTAGTAGGCAGGATCGTGGCGGTCGCAAACGGACTTTAACTGCGCGTGAAAATACTGCGCGTCTTCTTTGATAACATAATGCGGCGTGAGATCGATGCCGCCGCCGAACCACCAGGTGCCGTTGCTCATTTCAAAATAGCGTACATTCATGTGAATGATCGGCACCATGGGATTGTAGGGATGCAAAACAATGGACACCCCCGTCGCAAAGAAATCCGGCGCAGCACCCGGCTCGATGGCCATGGTCTTCAGCACGGGTTCAGGTGTCTTTCCCCACACGGCCGAAAAATTGACGCCCCCTTTTTCGATGATGTTGCCTCCCGTGAGCACCCGGCTCACGCCTCCGCCACCACCGGGTCTTTCCCAGGGATCGCTGATGAATTTTGCCTTGCCGTCGGTGACTTCTAACTGTTCGCAGATGTCTTGCTGGAGGGAGGTGAGCCAGTCGCGTATTTCTTCTTTTGTGGGCATCGTGGACATTCCGTGCAAAGGTATAAAAGGCAGGTGCGAATAAGAAGGATTGTCTCTAAAATTCCACACTGTGCATTCGCCGTTCATCACATACTTCCGGGGTGTATCAATCGTTTGAAATAAAGTGAAATATGTATCTTTAACACGAGACCAACCCAGTTCAACATGTCCCTGACAACCCCTTCACCGGCGCGTCGGAAGCTGAAGCCCGAAGTAGACCGCGAAATTCTGATGAAGGCCTTCGCGCTGATGTGCCAGGCCCGCCGCATGGCCGAGACCTACGATGAGAAACGAGACGTCTGCGGCAAATATGTACACAGCACGTCCCGCGGTCACGAAGCCATCCAACTGGCCACCGGCCTTCAGCTGACGGCGATCGACTACTTGTCTCCCTACTATCGCGACGAATCCATGTTGTTGGGAATAGGGTTGTCGCCCTATGAACTCATGCTACAACTGATGGCCAAGCGCGACGACCCGTTCACCAGTGGCCGGTCCTACTATGGACATCCCGCGCTACGCCGCGAGGGCCTGCCGGTCATCCCACACCAAAGCTCAGCCACCGGCATGCAGGCCATCCCAGCCACCGGCATGGCGCAAGGCATTGCCTACCTGGAATCACAAGGACTAAAAGAAACCAATGGAGCGCTGGTAGTGTGTTCGTTGGGCGATGGTTCCGTAACCGAAGGCGAAGTGGCCGAAGCGTTCCAGATGGCTGTCCTGAAGAAACTGCCCATCCTATACCTGGTGCAGGATAACGGTTGGGGTATAAGCGCCACCGGCAAGGAGATGCGCACCATGGACGCCTACGAATATGCCGGAGGTTTCAAAGGCATGGATCGTATGGCCGTTGACGGCGCAGACTTTATCGACTCTTACCTGGGCATGCGAAAAGCCCTCGAGACTGTGCGCAAAAAAAGGAGCCCCATGCTCGTGCACGCCACGTGCCCGCTATTGGGCCATCACACCTCGGGTGTAAGAAAGGAATGGTACCGCGGCGACTCGCTGGAAGAAGCCCGACAGAACGACCCCATCGATCGCTTGCGCGAATACTTGTTGCAGCGCGGCGAAACCGAGGAAACACTGTGGGCCATTCAAACCGAAGCCGCGGCAAAAGTTTCAGAAGCCTACGAACAAGCAAAGGATTCACCCGATCCGTCGCCTTCTGATTTTGATACACATGAATTTGCGCCACCCGCCATCGTCACCGAGCAAGGAGAACGGCAACCCGAAGGCGGAGAGAAAGTACTCATGGTCGATGCCGCCTTGCACGCCGTGGACGACCTATTAAAAAATCACCCGGAAGCTTTGTTCTACGGCCAGGATGTGGGCCGCCGTCTCGGTGGTGTATTTCGCGAGGCGGCAACGCTGGCGCAGAAATATGGCGACGAACGCGTCTTCAACACGCCGATCCAGGAGGCCTATATTGTCGGGTCAACGGCCGGCATGTCGGCCGTGGGAGCGAAGGCCATCGTGGAGATCCAGTTCGCGGATTACATCTGGCCTGGGATGAACCAATTGGTGGAAGAGCTTTCGAAGAGCTGCTACCTGTCGCACGGAAAATTTCCCGTGCAGTCGCTCATTCGCGTTCCCATTGGCGCCTATGGTGGTGGCGGGCCCTATCATTCCGGTAGCATAGAGTCGACGTTGCTGACGATACGCGGCATAAAAGTGGTGTATCCGTCGAATGCGGCAGACATGAAAGGATTGTTGAAGGCGTCTTTTTATGACCCCAATCCCGTCGTGCTGCTGGAGCACAAAGGATTGTACTGGTCGAAAGTGCCCGGCACCGAAGAGGCCAAAACCATTGAACCGGACGCCGACTATGTCATCCCTCTGGGCAAAGCAAATATTGTCCAGTGGGCCGCCGAAGAAAAAGTGACAGAGGGATCGAGCGCCGTCATCATCACGTATGGCATGGGCGTCTATTGGGCAAAGGAGGCTTCCCGTTCGTTCGAAGGACGGGTGGAGATCATAGACTTGCGCACGTTAAATCCCATCGATTGGGAAGCGATCACGCTGGCCGTAAAAAAACATGGCCGGGCGTTCGTACTCACGGAAGAGCCCTTGCTCAACTCCTTCGCCGAATCGCTGGCCGGCCGTATTCAAAGGGAATGTTTTCGCTCGCTCGATGCCCCGGTATGGACCTTGGGTGCGGCAAACCTTCCGGCTGTTCCGCTCAACGTTGGCCTGGAGAAAGCCATGCTGCCCAATGCGGAAAAAGTCAGGGACGCCCTGGAGGAGTTGCTGAGTTTCTGATGGATACAACGGACTATCTATACGCCTTTTAAAAATACCCTGGGTATAGACTTCACAGGGAAGCCAAATCACCAGCACCAGGCCTTCAAATCGTTTATCCATCCATCCCGAAAGGGTTGTGAAAATAATTGAAATTAATGCATATTTGATTCTGCATGAACCGTCTACAACCGGTCTTTAAAAAACGAATTATGAAAAAGATAGTACACACGAAAACACGCAATGCCTCGTCACACATTTTGCATGCCGCCCTCTGCGGTATGATGATCTTCCTGTCCGCGCTCAGTGCCTATGCCCAGGAAGTCGATCCCACGCGCCCGATCGAGGGACGGTGGGACATCACCGTTGACCAAGACGGCAAATCGCTTCCCTCGTGGCTGGAAGTTGAACATTCGGGACACCATACCTTGGTAGGCCGTTTTTGCTATGCTTTCGGCAGCGCCCGTCCCATCTCTAAAGTAACCTACGCCGACGGCAAGTTCAGCTTCGCTATCCCCCCGCAGTGGGAACCAGGCACCAGCGATATGTCGTTCGAAGGCACCGTGTCGGGCGACAAGCTCACGGGCACGATGGTGTATACCGATGGCAAAACCTACAACTGGACCGGGGTGCGCGCGCCATCGCTCAAAAGACAAAGTGAGCCGGTTTGGGGTGCTCCCGTAACGTTGTTCAATGGTAAAGACCTCAAAGGATGGCACGCCCAAGGCCCCACAAACCAGTGGGTGGTAGAGAATGGTGTGCTTCGCAGCCCTAAATCAGGATCTAACCTGTTGAGCGATCAAACCTACAACGATTTCAAACTTCACCTGGAATTCCGCTACCAAAAAGGCAGCAACAGTGGTGTGTATCTGCGAGGCCGCTATGAAGTGCAGATCGAAGACAGCAAAGGCAAAGAGCCCTGGTATGGTTTTCTCGGCGGCGTCTATGGACTCATCACTCCCAGCGAAATGGTGGCTAAGGATCCCGGAGAATGGCAGACCTACGACATCACCCTGGTGGGTCGCCATGTGACCGTGGTTGCCAATGGCAAGACCATCATTTCAAACCAGGCCATCGCCGGCCCCACCGGTGGCGCCATCGATAGCAAAGAAGGCGAGCCCGGCCCCATTTTGTTCCAGGGCGATCATGGTCCCATCGACTTCCGTAACATTGTGATTACGCCCGCGAAGTAGGATCCATCTTTTAAACCGGCTCTCCTTCGCTAAAGCTTTGGCGAGTAGAGAAGGTACAGTGGCGCAAAGAAATGCTCAGGCATTTTCTTTGCGCCTCTTTTTGCGTCTAGCGTCTTTCCCTGCTCGCCGAAGCTTTATCGAAGGTGAGGCGGTGAAATGTATTTCAAGCCGTGATGAGCAGACTCTCACCCGTTGAAAGAGTAACCGGCTTCTCCAAAACAATGCTGAGCTCAGCCCCCTGTTGAGCCACACTGGCCTTCAACGTATCCGCGCCGTGACGCACCGTAACAAATTTCACTTTAGCGCCATCCATTTTCTCAATCCCGATCTTCTGCAACGTCAACGTGCCGTACTTCACATCCAAACGGTGCTCCTGTTGTTTTCCCGATTTTTGCTGAGCATAGGTACCCCATCCTGCTGCAGCTGTGAATGGCGCTTTGAAGTTTTCCTTGTTCAGACGTGGCGCAAATTTGACATAGCGCTGGGGGCCATGATACTCAAACCCGCAAGCCGTAATGAACGTACCATAGCTGGCCATCGCACGGGCATAGTGGTCGCTGCACTCCACTTCGTTGAAGGGATTGCGTTTGGCAGCATGATAGCGGTCGTGGATGGTCCGGGTTAGGATGAGCGCCTCTTCCGCCATGCCTTCGGCCATCATGTGGGCGGCCACCTGGTGTTCGAAGCCGCTCATGCATTCGTGGAAATAGGTGACCTGCCACGCATCTTTCACGCCATAGGGCAGGGGATCGCGTTTGGGATTGGTGTTCATGATCATGCCGCCCTCACCCGGCAGGGCATACGGCCGGCCGCCATGATGTTCTTTCAAATAGGGACCGACATCTGTGGTGAAGTTGTATTTCCACAATGCGCGCAATGCCGAGAGGGTCTTCTGCTTGTCGATCACCCGACCCAAACCAACCTGGTACGCCCAACTTTGCCCGTAAACCTGGTCAATGTGACAGGTATCATAGGAGCCGATCACGGTCTTGCCTTTCGCGGCATCGGGCCGGTGAATGAAATATTCGCCATTGAACAACAGCTTCTCCAGGTTGGCTTTGCCGGTGTCCACAAACGTTTTGCATTGACTGGCGAAAGCGAGGTCGTTCATCTCCTCGGCCATGCGCTGGCCGGCTTTGACACACGCCAGCCCAAGCCCAACAATCCAAGCGATTTCTCCGGGCCATTTTGCGTCGAGTGTGTTCTCGAGTTGCGTGTCGATCATGCCGTCGCCATTGGTGTCTTGCTTCAGCACAAATTGAATGGCTTGTTTTGTGCGGGGCCAGTTGCGTTTCAGGAAGGCATCGTCGGCGCTCATCTGGTGCTCGCGATAGATGCCCAGGATCCGTCCGGCCTGGCCATCGATGGAAGGCTGTTCATCATACTCACCGCGAAAGCCAATGTGGCCATCGTCGTGAAAGGCAATGCCGAGGTCTACGCGCTCACGGGTGTCGCGTTCCAGTGCAGGGAAGATACGCGCCATGGCGTGCGCATACTGCCACACGTGATTACACGTACCCGGGCAGCTTCCCACACCTTCCCAGGCATAGAACCGCCCCGATTGAAAACGGTGACAAGTGGTGGTGGCCAGCGTGGAGATGTTGAGGAAGGTGCGTTCCAGGAACCAGTACGGCAAGGTGCTTTCGCGATACCACGTGTCGCACCAAAGGTTGGTTTGGGTGGAGAGCTTTTCAAAATGCTGGTGAATATACTCGGCCACCTCCACCGACGATTTGAAACGATTAGCATAATATCGACCGCCTTCTTTCTTCAAACTTTCGAAGGTGAGATTCGGATAATACCAGGCGATCACATAGTGCAGCGTTTTTGTTTCGCCGGAATTCACGGTAAGGTCGTTTCCTACACTGGCGATGGATGGTTTTCCGTTCTCGGTCTTGGTTGGTTCGCGATGATCTTCCGTGAACAAGGCATCTGCAAACTCCAGTTTGGCCGCGGTATTGACTCTTGTATTTTCATTCAGAGAGGCCAGGCAGAAATTGCCATAGTCATGAGCGCTCTTGAAAGGTTCATCCGCCCAATTGTAACTGTCGGTATATTCCAGGACGGCCGAAAGCCCGTCTTTTACCGAAGCTTTGTTGACGCGGAAATATTGCTGATCGATAGCCGTGTATAAACACGATTTGTTCTCCAGCCACCCCGTTATGCTGACTTTTACTGGGGTATTATTTTTGTTTTCGATCGAAAAACTGAGTATCGTAGCCGGCAGTCCAGAATCGTCTTCATCCAATGGAATAAACGGTGAGTAGGCTTTCAACACTACGCTCACGGGCAGAACAGGATCGATATAGCGGATGGTGGCCATCGGGTAAGTGGCCTCGAAAGCAATTTCTTCCCAATCTTCCTGTTGCAGGCGTTTGATCACCGTTTTTCCTTCATACTCCAGGCGAATGGCAAAGCCCTGTTCCAACGGTCGCACGTCTTTCACCGGCTCCACATAGTTGGCGCCATCAAAAGGGCGCACATAGTCAAAGTTGAACTGGATCTTTTCGTGCCACGGGATATTCTTATAGACGACGCCCGTTTGATTTTTGTTGAACACATCCCATAGCCACAGCCGGCCATCGCCACCCAGATAAACCATCCCCGTCTGAATGCCACCCACGGGCATGCCGATGTAAGCAAGTTCGTTCCGGCTTTTCAAATACGTGGTCGCCGTGCCACGATCATAGAGCGACCTGATCCATTTCGTGTCCAGTTTTTTCTCCAGTTGCTCGCCTGGATTCTCTTTCTTTCCCGGAGCGGACAGGTCGCCGAAAGCGGCGTGGGGCGCTGCCAGCATCCCGGCAGAGATCAAGCCGGATTGCTTCAGGAAACTGCGGCGTTTTATAAAATTGTTTTTCATGTCGTTAAGATGTCTGGAGGTTGCTAGTCAAACTTAACGAAAAGCAGGAAGGAGTAAAAATTAAAGAGCCCCCTCGTCTCGTGCACAAAAAGGCTTGCACGCGGCT
>CBIHQM010000160.1:0-13202 GCA_966211885.1 uncultured Chryseolinea sp. | reverse complement strand
TCTACCAACGAGACGGTAACGGAGATGGTGTCGCACCGGAATGCGATTACCCCGACGGAGCTTGCCGACTTTTTGATCCAGGCCTTTCACAATTTTTCGGTGCCCGTGCGCGAAGCGGAGAAGCTCATCAGCGAGCGGGCCATCCGGATCGTGAAGGATGAAAACCAGCGGTTGCATCATGCCGTGCGCTATTTTCAGTCGGTGACGCACAACCGGTTGCTGCGCAGCCGCCATGACATTGAAGGGCAGACGAAGTCGCTGGTGCAGCAATCGCGATTTCTCATGAAACAGGAAGCCCGCACGCTCAGCGCCACGGCAGGTAAAATGCAAGGCGACGCCCTGAACACCCTGCGCGAAAGCGAGGAAGCCCTGGAGCGGGCCGCTGCTAACTTGGTGCGTCAAACCCAGGCCAGCCTGACTAAAAACAAAGTGTCGCTTCAACATCTCGAAGCGCAAGTGCGCATATTGGACCCGATTCATATCTTGCGTCGCGGCTTCACCATTACCTTGAAAGATGGCAAAGCTTTGAAGAGCGCAGCCGACGTAAAACCTGGCGACGTCATCACAACGCAACTGGCGGAGGGCCAAATCACCAGCACGACCAGTTCAACCCAACCCAACGCAACCCCATGAGCAACAACACCAGCTATACCGATGCCTTTGATGAATTGCAAGTCATCGTCACCGAAATTGAAAGCGGCGAGATCTCTGTCGACGAACTGTCGGACAAAGTGAAGCGGGCCACGGAACTGATCCGCATCTGCAAGACCAAGCTCACCACCACGGAAGAGAACGTGAACAAGATCTTGAAGGACCTGGAAGGAACGGAAGAATAGAACGGCCGTCCGCTATTAAATTAATGCTTCGGGTTGCCCGTGGCGGCATCGAACACGCGACAGAAGTTGTCGCCCCCAACCTTGCCAATTTCGTCTGCCCTAAAACCAGTCTTTAACATCGCCTCGACAATGGCGTAGTAGAATCCCGACGTCTGGTCCTGCCAGGCTTGGTTTGTGCGCTCCCCGATCCTTTCGCGATTTTGATTGCCGCCCGGGCCACCACTGCCTGCAGGTCTGTAGGTTGGGGTTAACTTGGTGTCGGTGCCGATGCACACATGATCAATGCCAACGACGTCCACCAACGCCCGGATATTCTGGGCATATTCCAGCGGGGTGTCCGACAAGTGTGTCCACACGCCAATCACTCCGCCCGTGTCGGCCACTATCTTCGCTTGCGCTTTGCTAATGAGCCTGGGCCGCATCATGTTGGCCATGGAAGCGTTCTGACCCAATTGCGTATCCAGGCCGGTGTGAGAGATGATCACGGGATGACTCGTCAATTTGAGCGCGGCCGATGCCGTGTCGGCGTTGGCGTGCCCCAAGTCAACAAGAATGCCCAGCCGGTTGCATTCCTTGATCACGTCGGCTCCAAACGCTGTGAGTCCACCCCAGCGTGGCGGGTTCGTGAACACGTCGCCCAGGGGCACGGACGCATCGTTGTCGTGAAGCAACGTGAGATGTCGCAAGCCACGGTCATACGCTTCTGCGAGTCGCTCCAGCTGTCCTTCCAGAAAATGACCTCCTTCCAAGGATTGGATGATGGCCGGTTGGTGGTTCTTATGCGCAGCGCGAAGGTCGGCCAGGTTCAAGGCGCGCTTCATGTTGTTGTTGGCGAGTTGCTTGTCCAGGGAAGCCATCGCATTCTTGAACCGCTCGTAGGCCTCACCGGGATTGCGCAGCTCCGGACGGTCGACGGCAAAGGTCATGCAGATCGCCAGCAGTCCTGAGTGTTTCAGCTCACCGGCCAGGTCGATGGCTGGACCCGGTACTTCGGCGGTCGCGAAAGGCACGTCGATATGATTATGCGTGTCGATGCCCAGGGTTGCCGCAACGATCTTGGCCACTTGTGGGTCGACTTCGTCCGCGGCCCACGACGTCAATGGGTTCAACATCATCGCAGCACTTGTTCCTGCCAGGGCGGCAAAGAAGTCGCGTCGTGACCAGTGGGTTTGAGATTTTATCATGATCTGCAATTCTCGTTTTCGAATGATGACAGAATCAGCGTACGGATTTCTTCCTGGAATTCCTTTGCGGCTGCCTGATCTTGTCAAGATAACGATTGGTCCGATCCGTTGTTCGAAGCGCCGGGGATAATAGACCAATGCCATTGATCTATCGATGTATATGAAAAATTATTATGGTTAAACTTTGAGCGTGAAGCCATTCACACATCAAGGAAGCTGCGCATTCTCCTGATCCATTGAAATAGCCAGCAACGAGAAATGGAAGAGACTGAGAATAATTGAAGGGGTACACAAGAAGGTTCTTATCGTGTGTGCGATGTGCTTTCGAATATCAGCGTCCGGCCCCTCTGCCATTTGCCACTCAATCCTTACTTCTAACCATGCAGAACAAAATTGCAATGAATTTTGGCAGGGGCTGCTTATATTTTTCGGATAGATTATATTCGTGATATTAGCTTTCGATGCTTAGACTTTACTTCTCCTTACTCTTGGTGTGCGTGTGCGAAACAGTGCGCGCCCAGCTGACCTACCAGGTCATGCCCGTTCGCGAAACGATGACGGTGGATGGGAAGTGGGATAAGCCCGTCTGGAAAAAAGTGAAGCCGATCAGGATCGAGAACAGGATGGGAGATGAGCCCCGGTTCCGCCCCGTAACCGAGGCAAAGATGCTCTACGATGCGGCCAACGTTTACGTCATTTTCCGCGTGCACGACAAGTTTGTCAAAAGCACCGTGACGGCGTACAATGGAGACGTATCCGGCGACTCGTGTGTTGAATTTTTCTTTTCACCCAACAGCGCCCAGCCGGGGCACTACTTTAATCTCGAAGTGAATGCGGGAGGAACCCCACTGATTTTTTTTGTCACCAAACCCAGGAAGGAATTCAAGGAACTGCCCGACGCGGCGATCGATCAGATCGAGATCGCACACTCGCTTCCCCGCGTGGTCGATCCCGAAAGGGCAGAAGAGACCACCTGGACGATCGAATACCGCATTCCCCTCAGCATCCTCAAGCAGTTTACCGACGTCACCATCCCAAAACCGGGCGTGACCTGGCGAGCCAACTTCTACAAGACCGCGAGCCATACGAGTAACCCACACTATTACACGTGGTCGCCTGTATCGAACCCGGAACCTGATTTTCATTTGCCGGCCTACTTTGGAACACTCACTTTTAACTGATGACATTTCCCAAACCAACGCCTGCATCCGGTAAGCCCGTCGACGACCTCCATGAACGCGAAACAATCCAATCAACCCTATGAACAGAAGAGATTTAATCAAAGGCATTACCCTGTTCCCCCTCGTTGGCGGATCAACGGTATCGCTTGGCAACGCAACCGCTCTGCCGCCACCGGAGCGCGATTTTTTTAAAGAGCTCGGCATTCGGGTATTCATAAACGCAGCGGGCACCTACACCTTCATGACCGCCTCGCTGATGCCACCGGAAGTTGTCGAAGCCATCCGCGTAAGCGCAAAACAATTCGCCATCCTCGATGAGGTTCAGGATAAGGTGGGAGAACAGATCGCCAAGCTCTGCAAAGCCGAAGCGGCCATGGTCACCGCCGGATGCTGGTCGGCCCTGGTGCTCGGCATGGCGGGTATTCTCACGGGCATGGACGACAAGAAAGTAGCCATGCTGCCTTTCCTCGAAGGATCGGGAATGAAATCGGAAGTGATCGTCCAGAAATCGCACGCCAACGGCTATCACATGGCCTTAACCCACACAGGCGTGAAGATCGTGACCGTGGAAACAACCGATGAACTGCGCAAGGCCGTGAATGAAAAAACGGCATGCCTCTGGTTTCTCAATCGCGAAGCACCGGTGGGTGCCATCAAGCATGAGGAGTGGTTAAGCCTGGGTAAAGAATTAGGAATTCCCACTATGATCGACATTGCCGCGGACGTGCCGCCGGTTGAAAATTTGTGGCGATACAATGAAATGGGATTTGATCTCGTGTGCATTTCCGGCGGCAAAGCGCTGCAGGGCCCGCAAAGCGCAGGCGTATTAATGGGTAAAAAGCAGTTGATCGCTGCGGCCCGGTTGAGCGCCCCACCAAGGTCGGGCATCGCCCGGGGTCACAAAGTGAACAAGGAAGAGGTCATTGGCATGTATGCCGCCCTCGACCGCTATGTGAAGCTGGACCACACCAAAGAATGGAAGGAGTGGGAACAAAAGATCGCCGTCATCGACACTGCGGTAAAAAAAGTGAAGGGTGTAAAGACCGAGGTGATTGTGCCCCCGGTTGCCAACCATACGCCGGCGCTGAAGATCACGTGGGACCCCAATGTCACCACGCTCACCAGCGAAGCCCTGGGCAAGCAGCTCCGCACGGGATCACCTTCTGTAGAGATCGTTTCCTGGGAAGAAAAGGACAGCGTGAAGGTGACCGTGTTTATGTTGAAAACAGGAGAGACTGAAATTGTGGCGAAGCGGCTTAAAGAAGAACTCGAAAAAGCGAGTAAGGCTTAACGGGCATTTTTTTACAAAATGAAAATCCAGATACTTCCAAACCTATTTATGAAGCGATTCTTTTTTTTAAACAGCCGGCGCATAGCCTACGCCGTTGCCGGCATGACCATCCTGCTCTGCAGCCAGTGTAAACAAAATGATGCGGCAACCACTGTTCCAAAAGGCGATCCCGACAATGGGAAACTCACCATGGCCGACGGCTTCGAAGCGGTGGTCGTGGTGGACAGCCTGGGAAGGGCAAGGCACCTGGCGGTTAACGAAAACGGTGACATCTACGTGAAACTCCGGGGCACGACAGACCGCGGTGGCGCCGTAGCCCTTCGCGACACCACCGGCGACGGCAAGGCAGATATCATAAAATACTTTGGCAACTACAAAGACCGGGGCTCCTACAGCACCGCGATGCGCATTTACAATGGCTACATCTATTTCAGTACGACCGGCGTGGTCTACCGAAGCAAACTCGTTCCCGGACAACTTTTGCCCGACACGGCTGCCGAGGCCATCGTGATCGACGATGCCTACCGTCAAAATCCTCGCGGAACGGAACACATCACCAAACCCATCACCTTCGATGACAAGGGCCATATCTACGTGCCCTTTGGCGCCCCCGGCGATGTGTGCCAGGTCGAAAACCGGACACCCGGATCTCCCGGCATGCTTCCTTGTCCCCAACTCGATATTCACGGCGGCGTCTGGCAGTTTGATGCCAACAAGCCCGGCCAGATCCAGGCGGATGGAAAACGCTACGCTACGGGTATCCGCAGCCTGGTGGCAATGGCCTGGAATTTCCAGGACGGAAACCTGTTCGCCGTTCAACACGGACGCGATGACTTTTTCCGCACATGGCCCGACCTCTACACGGCCTATCAAAGTGCGTTGCTGCCCGCGGAAGAATTCTTCCGGATCACCGAAGGCACCAATGGTGGCTGGCCCTACTTCTACTACGACCAACTGCAGAACAAGAAAGTCCTGAACCCCGAATACGGCGGCGATGGAAAAAAGAACGAGGGCGCCGATACGGTGACGATGCCCCTCATCGGTTTCCCCGGACACTTTTCGCCCAACGATCTCCTTTTCTATAAGGGCGATCAATTCCCCGCCCGCTACAAGAACGGGGCATTCATAGCCTTTCACGGATCGACCATACGCGCGCCCTACCCGCAAGCGGGATATTTCGTAGGCTTCGTACCCTTCAAGGATGGAAAACCCTCCGGCCCTTGGGAAGTATTTGCCGACGGGTTCGCACAGCAAGACACCATCGTCAACACCTCCGACGCGAAAGCGCGCCCCATGGGGCTCTCGGAGGGACCGGATGGTTCGTTGTACGTCACGGAAAGTGTGAGCGGAAAGATCTGGAGGATCATGTTCAAGGGCAACAAGGCGGAGTTCGGCGAGAAACAACTTGCCGTAATGGACGAACGGAAGAACCGTACCAACGTGAAGACACCCGACGAAAAGAAAGACAACCTGTTCGAGGGTAAACAATCGACCGGATCGATAGCCTATACCCGCTATTGTGCGTCGTGCCACCTTCCCGGCGGGCAAGGCGATGGAAACCGCTATCCACCGTTGTTCGGTTCTCCCTATGTGAGCGGGCCAAACAAACAGCTGATTGAGATAGTGCTGAAAGGCATGTCGGGCCCGATCACGATCAGAGGCAAATCGTTTGATGGCGTGATGCCCTCGCATGCCTTCCTGAGCGATGAGCAGGTGGCGGAGATCCTCTCGTATGTAAGAGTTAGAATGACGCACGGTGGCGCACCGGTTTCTTCGGAAGAAGTGCGGACGGTACGGTCACAACCCTAATGAATCGTTGCATCCGGTAATGTTTAAAAACTGATCCGTAATTTTTTTCTGAGATCGGATGGCTGAAATACGCTGGGTCACGCTGCAAGATTTTCGAATCTTCAGCGTGACCCAATTTGCGGCAAACTTCTCAAATACAGACCCGATCAGCATCTTGTCGTCTGTTATTCCCGTTTTAAACTGTACTTTACTTTTCGTTCGATCGCGGGGGAATCTGCCTTCGATCAAATGGCGATCTGTAAAAAAGGGCTAGACAGTTTTTAAGGGATTAAATCATACGGATATGAAAGGATATTACATCATCAGCCTGGCGATTGTTGCCTTTATTAGTGCTACCAGTTTTACATTCAACGAGCCAACGGGCAATACGATACCCTACCCGGAGGGTTATCGAAGGTGGACGCACATTAAGTCAGGCATCGTTGGCCCGGAACATCCCAATGTGAAATACCGCGGCTTCAATCATGTGTATGCCAACGACAAAGCCTTTCAGGGTTTTGAATCCGGAACATTCCCGGAAGGATCGATCATTGTTTTTGACGTGATCGAAGCCTCCACAAGCAACAACTATACTGCCGAGGGAAAGCGGGATCACATGGATGTCATGGTGAAAGATGCTGGTAAGTTTGCGGCCACCGGCGGCTGGGGGTATGCACAGTTTGAAGGGAACGGTGACCCCAGGGCATTGACAGACGAGACGATCACGAAATGCTACCAGTGTCACCTCAAGCAAAGTGATCACGTGTTCAGCGAGTTTAGAAAATAAAAATTGTGCCTTTCGGTTTTGCGCCGGCAAGGATCAGTATTGTGTTATTAGCCAGCCTGCCGTTGGCCTATTGCGATTCCTTATAATAAGCACACACCGTTTTCATCACACAATCAGCGTGTTTCGGATTGGTGGGGCGGCAGGTTTCTCTACCCAGAAAGGATATGGCCATCCCCACTTCACCCCAGACCTTGGGATCCAACACGTCCATCATTTGCTTTTCGATTTTCTTCGGATCGGTGCCCGTAGCGATCCCCAGGCGCGGAGCCACTCTAACCACGTGAAGATCGACAATGATGCCTTCGGCTTTCAAACCCGACTCGCGCATGATCACGTTGGCCGATTTTCTTCCAATGCCCGGCAGGGCGGTGAGTTCTTCTAATGTCTGGGGAATGTTTTTATCCTCCTTGATCTGGGCCGCTATGCCCAACAACCACTTCGTCTTATTTCCAAAGTTGCGCACTTTACCAATGAGTGGGTACAGCGCGTTGTCGTCGGCTTTCGACAGGGCTTTCATATCGGGGAAGGCCTTGAAAAAATCGGGTGCGATTTTATTGATGTGCGCGTCGGAGTCTTGCGCCGACAGCACCACCATCACCAGGAGCTCATACATGTTGTTATACTCCAGCGGATGTTTTTTTCCTTTGTATTTTTTTAACAGGGGTTGGATTTCTTTTTGCCAATCAACAGCTGCCATGGTCTTTTTATTTTGGTGAATAAAGATAGGGATTTTAATAAGCGAGCGAAAGGAATCAGGTGTTTCTACAAAAAAGATACTTTTGCCGCTAGCCCCGGGGCTGGAAACATTCAACTGTCACTAGCGGTAAGGTTTCTTTTGCTATAATTTCTTTGATCGTCAGCAACCCCTTTGTTTTTTGTCCCGTTAACAAGAGGATGTCCATTTTTAAATTTAAATGACGACCAACGAATGATGGAACTGACAGAATTAATTGCTACGATCACCGCCGACTTTGAGAAAACGCGTGTTCAAGAAAAGGATGGTGATTACTTTTTCTTTTACGGTGCGGAAGAGAAATTTCCTTTTGCGACAATTGTTACCAGCGATAACGAGTATGACCATGTTTCCAACCTCAATAGGGGTGGGCTCTTTCGCCTGAACATTGGTATTGACAAGAGCACATTCGCCGCGATGTTTGGATCGATACCGGCGAAGGCCGGCATCGGTGGGTATCTCGATTCCGGTATCGACTTTACGGAAAAGAACAAATGGTTTCCTCACCCGGTATATGGAAGTATGTACTGGATCAGCATTATCAATCCAGAAAGGGAGACGTATACGCAGTTGAACGCCCTGCTTTCGCTTTCTTATAAAAAGGCTGTGGGCCGCCAGCGGGAAGACTAGACGGAAAATTCCTTTTTAAGGCGCTCCTGTTCTTCAACGGTTAACGGAACATTCGCCAGTTCGGCTAACGTCCTTTGCTGGAGATCGACGTCATGCATCAGGAATGCCAGGTCTGCTTTTACATGAAGTGCCCGGGCAAGCTCAATCGATTTTTCGTCCTGCGCCTTGCGTAGCCCATTACTTATTACTTTGAACGCGGCCGGATAGTCAAGTTTTAAATCCCGCAGCCGGATGGCCAGGGCCAGGGACTTCTGCAGGGGAGTCAATTCTTTCCGGTCAGCATGCGTATAAACTTCATGGTCCGTGCCACCGCGTTTGATAAAGATCACGGCGTTATGGGATGGGTCGACGACCGTAAACCGCTTCTGGCCGGGCTTCATCCGTGAAATGCGCGGGACGCCTGCGGAAGGCACTTTGCCATAGAATTGCTTCAGGCGTTGCGTAAACCCGGCGTGTATCGATTCTACACCGGCAACGATCATCAGGCATGTAACACCGGTCGCCGAATCTTTTGCGCCATGGAAATGAATCTCATAGTCGCCTCGTCTCATGACGCCATACTGGTAAGGACTCTTTTGTGAATAAGTTTTTGTAAACCCAAGGTTCTCCCAGAATAGAAAGGTTTGCTCCAGGGGCCCACAATTAAGAACCGGAATGGGCAACCATTCCCTTTGTTTCATTTGCATAGGATTTTTTTGCAAACATAGCTCAGGGTAAAATCAACTTCGTTTTACATACTTCTTTGTATGTAAAGCACGGCAACGAAAACTTATGAATACATTTAGGGGATGGCAGACTTCAAATATCAAGGGCGTATCTATTATACTCCAATAGAGTTAACCATGACGTTTATCGGAGGCACTTGGAAAATGCCCATCATATTGTCGCTGCGCAAAGGCGCGCTTCGATATGGTGAGCTAAAAAAAACGATTCCGCATATCACGGACAAAATGTTATTCTCTCAATTGAGGGCACTGGAGGAAACGGGAATGATTGACCGGAAAATTTATAAAGAGAAGCCGCCGCGCGTCGCCTACAAACTTACTTCCCTGGGGAAACGATCATTAAAAGTAATCGACTCATTGCAGAGGTTTGGTAAACACCTGATAAAACAGAAGTCTATAACAGTGCCAAAATGAACGTTGGAAAGTACCCGTAACGGGCGCCCTACACCAGGGCTTCAACTAACCTCCCGGATTTGTCTTCAGCTCGTCCTACCAAAATAAAAAAAAGCCGCTCTTGTGGAGCGGCTTCTTTACCTAACCTAAACCTAAAACTACTGTAAAACTATTCTTGACCGGCCGGCTTCGAGCACGGCGTAGTCTTTGAGATCCTGATATGTCTTGGGGTCTAGCGCTATCGTGGCGGGACCGGAATTTTCGGGGTTGAAGTTGCCTTCGTTGGCCCACCATTTTTTGGCGTTCTCGCGGGCCGAGCTTTTGTCTACCTGTTCGAAAAGGTTGATGCAGGAATCGGAGATCATCCAGGGTTTTTCGATGCTGCTATATTTTTCGAAGATCATGTTGCGCATTTGGGTGCCGCTGGACTGGTTCTTGAAGTGCGACACGGTGTACGACATGGTCTCGGGTTCGGTCATTACCATATCCCAGTATTTCTTTGAAGTCACTACCTGGGCCGTTGTGAGCATGAAGCCAAAGCCCTCTTCGATGGGTTCTTTGGTGATGGGACACTTCGCCTTTAGTGTCGTCTTTTTCTTTTTGCCGAGAAGTTTATCCAGGAATGCCATAACTTATATTCGTTTAGTTTCGGTTCACGTTTCTTTTCAATAGATACTCACCGAGGGGTGAATAGTTGCATATTAGACTGTTAATTCTTATAAAATGTTACAAAAGGCGTTTTTTTGGCCAATTTCGGCCCTCACGCTTTCCAAAATCAGGCGCACTGTACGATTCTGTACGCAGCGGTGACCGGTTATGACTTTGTGGTGGGTTTCCCCTTTTCGGCCGGTTTGGTCTTGTGGAATTTCTCGTACTGGGTGAGGAATTCGTCCAGTTTTTCGACCGGGATCTTTTTGCCGATGATCATTTTCTTCTCATCGATCACATACAACGATGGCGTTGTGATAGCATCATAAAGGTCGCCGTAGGGCCCCACGTACGTACGCGGTCCGTTGACCGTGATCCAGGGCATTTTCATCTCTTTGATATAGTCGCGCATCTTGGCCATCGAGGTGTCGGCGCTCACGGCGTATACTTCAAGGTTGTATTTTTTCTGGTTATAGAAGGTCACCAGCTTGGGTGTCTCCTCACGGCAATGGCCACAGTCGGGATCGAAAATGAAGAGGATGGTGTATTTGTTCTTGATGTCATACATCGACTTCGGTTTGAAGTTGGTGTCCTGCATGATGAGGTTGGGCGCTTTGCGGCCCACGAGGCTCTTGCGCAGGCGGTCGGCGTGTTCCTTCAGATCTTTCTTGGTCTTGGCGGGGACCCAGAAATCCATTTCGCCCGAGCCAAAATATTTGTCGAACACGTTCACAAATACCTCGTCGAGGCCCATGATCTCGGGCTGTTGGTATTTCATGAGGAGGATGAAGGTGATGTATTTGTAGGTCTCCTTGTTGCTCTTGGCTTTGTCTACCATAGGGCCGATGGCCTTGGTGACGGTGTCTGGATTGGGCGCATAGAGCTTTTCGAGATATTCAAACACTTTGTCGCGATACAACGGTCGCGACATGCGAAGCAGGGCGCTGTCGGCCAGGTCGAAGTTGTCGAAGAAGTGTTGGCGGTACCAGCGCAATTGGAAAGTGGAATCAATGGAGCCGTCGGGCTTCTTGGGAGCGTCGGGCACTTTGAGGATTTGGACGGACTTGAGGGTGGCGGCGGTGATGGTGCGGGGATATTTTTTGATGATGTCCTGTTGATAGGCCGTCACCTTGTCGCCCACTTTGTTGTAGGCTTCCCGCGCGGTGGTTTTTTTGTCGGCGGCCAGCGTGCTGTCCTGGAGGACTTTTATGAAGGGTTCGGCTTCGTGGTGACGCTCCATGTTGAAGAGCATGTTGTCGAAATACAATTTATTGTCGACGTCGCCCGTCACTTTCATATTCTTTACGTAGTCTTCCGTGCTGGTGACCATGCTGAAGTGCTGGTCATGGCCAACGACCATTTCCATGACCTTCATCTTGTTGATCACCAGGAAGTAGGCGCCGCGCTCGAGTTTCTTTTTGCCCTCGAACACGAACTCGCCTTTGCTGTTCACCCTGGCGGTGTCCTTGATGTAGGTGCTTTCGCCAAAATAGTTGCCGAGGTATATGGTGGTGTCTTTGAGGCCGGTGACCTGGAATTTGATCTGGTAGCCCCCCTGGCCAAAAGCCATGGTGGAGAGGAAAAGAGCGGTAATGAAAACGGTGAAGCGCATAATCGTGTATTTCGGTGCCAAATTTCAATAATTTATAGATACCATTCAATGCATTCATGCCCAATGACCACCGCAAGTAATCCCTATTAACAACTTTTTAACTAACAGGGTATCTCCAGCAACAGATGCCCGTAGGGCATTCCCACTCATAACCCCGGGTGAACCCCTGGGTCACCGTCTAACAGGGTATTCCCCCAGCATCAAATGCCCGTAGGGCATTCCCATCATAACCCCGGGTGAAACCCGGGGTTACAGCGATCGAATGATCAACCCCGGAGGGGTTTCCCCTTCTGTGGGGACATATGTTAGTTGACCTTCCGTCCCTTTAGTGTTTCTTCCTCTAAATGAGCGGGAAGCCGTGGGGTAACCCGCCTAGGCGGGTTGAAATACGCCCTATCCCTGACCCCCAGTTTCACTGGGGGTTATGATGGGAAAGCCCTACGGGCTTAGGAGACCATGTGCATCGTACTGGAATAGGTTTACACTCATGCAAACACCTTTTTTCAATCATAAACCCGGTGAGCCCATCATCAAACACTGAGGGGTTTTCCTCCTGCACCGGCCAGGGATAGTAGTGGAAAGCCCGAAGTGCGCTGGGCCGTGTGCTGTCGGACTTGGAACGGATAGCCCGCCCCGAGGAACGAGGGGGCCGCCAATACTTTTAGCACATCGCTTTCCGCGGGTACGCTCAATCGAGAGAGCCAGTCACAACCTTCGTTACAGGCGGACCAGATCGCTTTTGGCGGTAAAATTCAAAGTTTCGGCCGCGATCGTTCGCGTTTCCGGGCGCAATCCTCTAAACTTGAAGTCGGAACCCAAGGCTTCAGCTTAAACGATCTCCATGTCGCTTGTCATACAAAACCTTACGAAAATTTATGGCGAACAAAAAGCCATCAACAACGTCTCGTTCACGGTGCAGACGGGCGAGATCGTAGGTTTTTTGGGACCGAACGGCGCGGGAAAGTCGTCGACGATGAAAATCGCCACCTGCTACCTGCCCCCAACGTCGGGACGCGTGCTGGTGGGCGGATTCGACGTGGTGGAACAGCCCATGCTGGTGAAGCAGATCACCGGCTATTTGCCGGAACACAACCCGCTGTACCTGGATTTGTATGTGCACGAATACCTGGCTTTTATCGGCGGACTCTACGGTCTGCGCGGTGCGCGACTGAAGGACCGCACCCGGGAGATGATCGAACTTTGTGGACTCACCAACGAGCAGAACAAAAGGATCGAAACCCTCTCGAAAGGCTACCGCCAACGCGTGGGACTGGCCCAGGCGTTGTTGCACGACCCCAAAGTGCTGATCCTGGATGAACCCACGTCGGGATTGGACCCCAACCAACTGGTGGAGATCCGCAAGCTGATCAAGGACATTAGCCGCAACAAGACCG
>CBIHQM010000159.1:0-13235 GCA_966211885.1 uncultured Chryseolinea sp. | reverse complement strand
AAAGATTCATCGCCCCAGATTGGCCTCCATCACCAACAAAATATTCGACGGCTATCCCCCATATAACAACAGAAACCAAATTGTGGCTCCCCCATTTCCAAAAAAAATTGCGCGCAATCGCTTCAAAATTTAAACTCCCCCAATAGTAGCCCCACGCCCCTTTTGTTGGTGTCCCACCAACAAAGCCCTCTCAGCTGCCCGCACACAATCCAGAAATTCCAATCCCCCACGCCTTTGTTGGTGTTCTTCACCAACAAAATTTTGCGTGGACACGCCTGTAATATGGAAAAACCCAATTGCGGCCCAACATTTTGATCTCCATCGCCTTGATGCCGACACGCACACATACACAGTGAGACTGCATCCAGCCTATTGTGGCGTTGATAAAATGCTGCGTTCGGCAAAGTGAGCGGAAGCGAATCTTGTTGGTGAAGAACACCAACAAGGGCGAAGGGCAAAAAAAGAAGCCATCGTTGGATGGCTTCTTTCGGATTTCAATTCAAATATTTTTATTATCCCACTTTCGTGTTGATCAAATCACCCAGCACAAACAAGCCCTCCCGAAGGTATTCATCGTCCAGTTCAAGCACGTTGGTAGGTTTGCCTTCTTTGCCAACGATCTTAGTATCGAGTTTGTCGTTCGCAGCTTTCTTCTTCTCAGCTTCTTCCATTTCCTTTTTGCGGACGGCCTCGTTGAGGGAGATCGTGGTTTCTTTAAAGTTTTTGCGCTGTTCTACGGTTTCCTCCACGTAGCGTTGCAGGGTGGGTTCCGTTTTCAACCGTTCCTGGTAGGCCTTGTTCAGGTTGGCGATGACGCGGTCGTTGAGGACGGTAGTCTTTTGAAACAGCGTGCCTCTGATCTCATCCCAGGGCATGGCGCTGGGACTGGAGCTCTCGCCGAATTGCTCAGGGTCGAGGGCGGTGGGGAAGCTCACATCGGGTGTGACGCCTTTGTGCTGTGTGCTGCTGCCCGTGACGCGGTAGAATTTCTGGAAGGTGATCTTCAACTCCCCCACTTTGTTTTTGGGGTCGTTGATGAAGCGGTTCAGATCAACAATGGTCTGCACGGTGCCCTTGCCATAGGTAGATTCGCCTACGATAACGCCGCGTTTGTAGTCCTGTATAGCACCGGCAAAGATCTCCGATGCGGATGCGCTGAAGCGGTTGGTCATCACGACCAACGGTCCGCTATACGCAATGGTCGGGTCGTCGTCCTGGCCGACATCAATTTTGTTGGCTGAGTTTTTCACCTGCACCACGGGACCGTCTTTGATGAAGAGGCCGGTGAGGTCGATGGCTTCGGTGAGGGAGCCACCGCCGTTGTTGCGCAGGTCAAGCACGACGCCGTCTACTTTGTCGACCTGCAATTCTTTGAGCAGGCGTTTCACGTCGCGCGTGGTGCTGGTGTAGTTGGGATCGCCTTTTTGATAGGCTTCAAAATCCATATAGAAACTGGGCAGGGTGATGATGCCCAGCTTGAGGTTCCGGCCATTCTTGTTGTAGTTGATGACGCTCTTTTTGGCTTGCTGGTCTTCCAGCTTGATCTTGTCGCGCACCAGGGTGATGACCTTGGAGGGGCCGGTCACGCCGGTTTCGGTGGGAAGGATCTGGAGCTTCACGGTCGTGCCTTTGGGGCCTTTGATGAGCTTCACCACGTCGTCGATGCGCCAGCCGATCACGTCCACCAACTCGCCGTCGCTGCCTTGGGCCACGCCGATGATCTTGTCGTTCACGTTGATGAGCTTGCTCTTGTCGGCGGGACCGCCGGTGATCACTTCCGCGACACGGGTATAGTCATTTTCGGTTTGCAGACGGGCGCCGCTGCCCTCCAGCGAAAGGCTCCTCTGCTGCTGATATACTTCAGCGGCTTTGGGCGAGAGATAGCTGGTGTGTGGATCGTAGGCTTCGGTGATGGTGTTCATGTACATGCTGAACACATCTTCGCTGTTGAATTGCTGTATGGATTTGGCAAAGCGATCGTAGCGCTCGTTGAGTGTTTTTTCAATTTCAGCCTGAGTCTTGCCGGCAAGCTTAAGACTGAGGGCCTGGCTTTTGATGATCTTGCGCCACACTTCGTCCAGTTCTGCGTCATTCTTGCACCAGGGCTCCTTGTCGCGGTCGGTTTCGTAGGATTCCTGGACCGTGTAGTCAAACGCCTGGGGAATGAGCTTGGTCTTGATATAGCTCATGCGGGTGGCAAATCGCTTTCGGAACACCTTGTAAATGTCGTAGGCGGGGTCTACGTTTTCCGCCTTGGTGAGGTCGTCGATCTTTGTCCGGTATTTTTCAAATGCGGCCAGGTCGGACGCGGTAAAATAAGTCTTGTTGTTATCCAGGCTCTTCACATAACCGTCGAGGATGGCCGACGACAGGGAGTCGTTGAGGCTCAGTTTGCGGTAGTGGTTGTTGTCCAGGATATAGGCCATCACCTTCGCTTCTTTTCCATACACCGCGCTGGGTTTCAGGGCCGTAGTATCCGCTACACCGGTCGCACCTTGTGCGGCCTGAGCGGTCCATAGTACAGTGGCGATTGCCGCCGCTAAAAAAGTTCTTTTCATGTCGTCTTTACATTTCATTTCTGCCTTTGTGACACCTGGGCCGGAGACTTTCTCCGGTATGTTTCAAAAACCCTGCTTCACGCCTCTTCGGGGGTCACTTCAGGCTAATTCTGTTCTCTAGGGCAAATGTTATGCCTCGCTTTTTCTCTGGAACGTAAAAGTGAGCATTTCGATCGTCCTGTACCCGCGATATACCACAAAACGTGGAATGGTTATGTCGCCGGTTCTTTTCTTCGTTAAGGTTTTTCGGAGTCGTATTCTTCCAGGAATTTCTGGGCCTGTCCCACGCTCTGAAACTCAAAGAATTTCTTCCCACCGGTATTGGTCTGGATCTCTAATCGTATCATTTCCACGTTCTTGCTGCGACGGAAAGCCATGCGGGGGGAGTTTCTGTAGTCGTCTGCTTCGCGGGTGGAAATATTAAAGGCTGTGGCGCGCACAGACTTGCAATAGTAACATTGATAGTGTTTTATGAGTTCGCCGGGGCCGTCGGGACCGGGCTCTTTGGTGATCTCTTCGCGCACCACTTTCATGGTGTAGAAACCGCAGCTGTTGCAGCGGAGGGCTTGCAGGTGGCCGGGATATTTCTCGATCTTCACTTCACCGCTCCGCTCATCGATCCACACGTCATAGTCGATGGAGAACGCGCTTTCTTCCGCCTTCATACCCTCTTCCAGGTGCACGTCTTCCTCCTCTTCGCTCAGCAATCGCAACGTATTGCCGGTTGCCCCCTTACGGGGCATGTAACGCCATTTGCGGAGTTTCCGATTGAGAATAGTGGGATAATAATAGTCCAAAATCAGGAATGCCACATACGCAATGAGCGTTCCGCCGGCAATGGAAATGAAGAGACGCACAAAGAACCAGACACCGATGTTAAACAGTTTCCCCATGCCATACAGATTGATGATCAGCATGGCGGCGATGCCAAAGCAGAGGAACACTTTTTTATAGTTCTTGATCTCGTGGGCGTTGATGTAATCGTATTTCCCCTTATAGCCCCGGATGGTCGATATCCGCAGGTTGTGCATGATGTAGATGAGGATTCCGATGGCGGCCACGGCGATGGCGCCGATGATCATGCTGAGATGCCAAATTTGTAGAAATGGGCTGGTTTCGGTTTGCATTAGAGAGCGGCTTATGTAGGTTAGTTTTGCGGTTGATTAGTGCTTTTAAAGATAAGCATTAAAACGAATTCGCTTCTCCGGGCGTACGCATCGTTCCTAAAAAATTATGCTCCTTTTAACCTGTCGGGAAGCGTTGTGTTGTGGGTCAAAGATTTTTTGGATGACGATCACGCAAATGCCGTGACGCCCCCTCGCGGACCGTTAAGGTTTATCAAAAAGTTTGAGATCCAGATAGCACCCCGGTTCTGGTTTCTATTCCTGCGCGCCAAGACATTGATAATCAATAGCATTCTTGAGGCCTCCGGAGGAGCCGGTTGTGCAGCTATACCCTGCTTTCTGCCACCCGTTAGGCCATGAGGCACATATAAGTGTGAAAAATTGCACAGTTTCCCTTGGTTTCCTGAAAGGGAAAATCTATCATTGTGTAATAATACACAATTCTATGTCAGATTTCGACCGTAAGAAAATTGAGATGGACCTGTTGGCGTTCACTGCCCGAAACTTCCAAAGGCCCGCAGAATGCAGGAATCTGGAGCAAATCCGGTTCTATGTACGTGAACTTTGCCTCAAGATCGAGGAACTGGAAAAGCGGTTCAGCTATGTGCCAAATTGCGCATATGCGTTGCTGGCCCAATACAATTCCCGTCAGAATTCGATGCTTCATATGGATTTCCGAAACGCTTATCATGGGATGTAAGCCATGCCCAGCCCACTATGAGGTATATCCCCTCTCCTATCCCCCTGCAATTCAGCTTTGTCTATAGCGCCACGGCTAATGCCTCAGGCCGCATGCAATATCATAAGATCAAACCGGGGCACAGCAAGCTCCGGATCAGCCGTTCGGAATTTATAAAAGCCTACAACGACTCGCCTATCCTGGCAATTAATCCGATGCAACTGCGGGGGCAGGATGCGGTTTTTCAGTTTGAGTTTTATATCTAGGTCTGCTTTCACCAAGCGATTCCCAGAGGCCGTTCACAATCCAGATGAGTGTCTCAACTCCCGGCTTGTGGAAAATAAAAAAGGCCTCCGAGAGGCCTCTATAGGTTACTTGATGGACGTTAAGCGTGGCGCATATTCTCGCTTCCCTTTTTGTTGCCGGAACTGCCTGTCTAATTCCCTATTTTCTTTAAGGACGTGAATGATACCCGCTACGAGCGGCACCATGCCACCCAGGAATACGCCGGAAATAATCAGGTATGCAAACCAATCGCTCGAATACCAATCCTTCATTTTAATAACTTTTTAGTCTGAACATAAAACACCAATCCATATATCCCTGCCGTTATCGAGAAAACCATTCCCGCAAATGCGAGAATCGCCTCTCTGGCAGCACCGATGCCATCAGCAATTAACGACAAAGCACCACCTCCCGTTGTAATAAACAATAAAACCAGAAGCTTGGTGATTTCCGTATTAAACTTTACTCGCTCTTTTACCTTTTCGTCCAATTTCCATAGCCGTTAACGTGAAAGGGTACACACGAATTTCAGCATATTTCACGACATAGCAAAACCTGTCATGACTCACGTAGCCAATACACAAATCATATCTTCTTCATAAACCGACTACTTCACGATGATGCTCTCCAGGTCAGCAGGACTGTAGTTAATGCTCTTCAGGGTTTTGTTGTCGGACGTGCGGTAGATGAGAAACTTGCCGGCTTCTTCGCGGTAGTAGCATTCGGTGCCGTCTTTCTTTTTGTAGTGGTCGATGGTGGCCTGGGCTTCTTCGAGGGTGTTGCAGGCTTTGCTCATGTTGGAGCGTTGCACTTCATCGAAGAGGGTCTTGAATTTTTCGCCGAGTCCGAATTCGAGGATGGCGCCGGAGAGCACGTACTGGATGTCGCAGAGGGCGTCGGCCACGGATACGATATCCTTTTCGAGGATGGCCACTTCGAGTTCTTTCAGCTCTTCGGCGATGAGGGCCACACGGAGACGGCAGCGGTTCTCGTCGGGGATGGTGGGACTGGGAAGAATGGGGTGTTTAAAGGTCTGGTGGAATTGGGCTACGGCGTTGAGCGTTTCGGGTTGATTCATTGCGATGACAAGGTTCGTTAGTGGTGGCCAAAAATAATAGATAAGATTTAACATTGCGCGAACCCGCGGATTATCAATTCCTTGGCCCGATTGTTGCAAAATCCGCAACGAACGACGGGAAATCTATCCGTCAAAACACAAATTTTGGACTATCTTTGCACGATGAATTTCTGGAGACCCACTCTGCTACTTCGCATCCTGACGGCCTTTACGGGGCTCGTGTTTATCAACATGAGCTTCTTTCTGGTCGAAATGAACGCGCTGGAGCTCCGGAAAAAGAACAAGGTGTTGTGGGAAAATATGGTGAAGGTGTTTGCCGGCGTCAACGAAGAAGAAAAGGGTGGCGACGGAGAATTGGCCGATGAAGCCGACGCACTGACCAGGGAAATTGATCTGGAAGCGAACGTACTCACCTCCATCACCCTGCATTTCGTTATCGTCACCAAGCCTGTCGTTCACATTGAAGGCGCAGCCCTGCGACCCGGAGTCTTCGACATCCAGAATCCCCCTCCCGAATCTTTCGCATAAGTTATTTTTTGACACCGGTATTCTTCCCGTGTTGAGTTTGAATTGGCCATCCATAAAGCATGCGGTGTGCCGAAGTATTCATTCCATTTTTTTCTATTTTATTTATATGCGAAACGTATCAAATCCACTTGGGAATCTTTCCCATGATATTCCTGCCAGTATAGTCGTCTTTCTGGTAGCATTACCGTTGTGTTTGGGGATTGCGCTGGCATCGGGCGCACCCATGTTTGCCGGGATCATTGCCGGTATTGTCGGAGGACTTGTCATCGGGTCGCTCAGTGGCTCGCAGGTGAGTGTGAGCGGGCCCGCGGCGGGACTCACGACTATTGTGATCGCCGCTATTCACGATCTGGGGTCGTTCCAGGTCTTTTTGTGCGCCGTGGTGCTGGCCGGTGCTATTCAAATTGTATTGGGTTTTGTAAAGGCCGGATCGATTGGCCACTTCTTTCCGTCGGCGGTCATCAAAGGTATGCTGGCGGCCATCGGTATCATCCTCATCCTGAAGCAAGTGCCCCATGCACTGGGCTATGACCGCGACTTCGAAGGCGATGAAAGCTTCGACCAGCCCGACGGTCAGAATACATTCACCGAGATCATGAATGCCTGGGATTACGTTACCCCCGGCGCCATCCTGATCTGCCTGCTGTCGATCGCCATTATCATTCTGTGGGAAAGACCGCAATTAAAAAAATATGCATTTTTCCAGTGGGTACCTTCTCCGCTGGTGGTCGTGCTGTTGGGCATTTCTTCCAATCTCCTCTTCGAGCATTCGGTGCCCTTCCTCGACATTCCTGCCGAGCACCTGGTGGCCATCCAGGCGTCGACCGGGGTCTCGGATTTTCTGGGTCAGCTCACGTTGCCTGACTTCAGTGCACTGACCAACTCCAAGGTCTATTTCACAGCCATAACGCTGGCGCTGGTGGCCAGCCTCGAGAGCCTGCTAAGCCTGGAGGCGGCCGACAAAATGGATCAGTTCAAACGCACCACGCCCCCCAACCGCGAGTTGAAGGCTCAAGGCGTCGGCAACATGATCTCGGGACTCCTCGGCGGGCTGCCCATCACGGCGGTGATCGTGCGCAGTTCGGCCAACATTTCGTCGGGTGGCCGCTCGCGGGCCTCTGCCATCCTGCATGGTATGTGGCTTTTGCTGGCCGTCATTTTGATCCCCCGGTTTCTCAATCTCATTCCCCTCGCCTGCCTGGCGGCCATCCTCATCATGACCGGGTTCAAGCTCACCAAACCCCAGCTCTATGTGGACATGTTCCGCAAAGGCATCGGCCAGTATCTGCCGTTCATTGTCACCGTGGCGGCCATTTTGTTTACCAACCTTTTGATTGGTATTTTTATCGGCATTATCGTAGGCGTTTTCTTTGTGTTGCGGTCTAACTTCCAGGAAGCCTTGTCGCTCGTGAAGCACGGTGAGAATTATTTGCTGCGCATGCACAAAGACGTTTCTTTCCTGAACAAAGCCTTGCTGCGCCAAACCTTTGAGAAAATTCCCCGGAATACAAACCTGATCATCGACGGTGGAGATTCACAATTCATCGACGCAGACATCATCGAGACCATCGAAGACTTTATGCTGAACGCTCCGAGCCGTCATATTCAAGTAGAAATAAAAAAGAGTTACGCTTCCCTGAACGATTTCTTTCGCAAACACGACTAATAAACCCATATGGATTCTTACAATAGACTTTTATTGCAAAACCAGGCTTGGTCTGAAGAAAAAACCAAACACGACCACGATTTTTTCATACGGAACCAATACACGCAGTCGCCCGAATTTTTGTGGATCGGTTGCAGCGATAGTCGCGTTCCCGCCAATGAGATCACTGGTACCGATCCGGGCGAGATCTTCGTGCACCGGAACATCGCCAACATGGTGGTGCATTCGGATATGAACATGCTGAGCGTGCTGGACTATGCGGTGACGATCCTGAAAGTGAAACACGTGATCGTTTGTGGCCACTACGGCTGCGGCGGCGTGAAAGCGGCCATGAACAATGACCAATATGGCCTGATCGACAACTGGTTGCGCCACATCAAAGACGTTTACCGTTTCCATAGCGACGAGCTGGAAGCCATTACGGACGACAACGAGCGGTTCAAACGCCTGGTGGAAGTGAACGTGATGGAGCAGGTTTTCGACTTGAGCAAGACCAGCATCATCCAAAACGCCTGGCGCGAGCGCAATTCGCCCTATGTGCACGGCTGGGTCTACGACCTGGAAACCGGCCTGATCAAGGACCTGGAGGTGACCATGAACAGTACCTCCGAGATCCCGCCCATCTACCACATTGCCAGTAAAGTGGTGAAGGGCACCAAATAAGGGCGCAGGGAAAATTTCATATATTTGCGCCCAATTCAATTTTGAGATGACGAAGAATTTTGTTGAAGAGCTTCGCTGGCGCGGCATGTTGCACGATGTGATGCCCGGCACCGAGGAACAGTTGAACAAGGAACGCACGAGCGGCTATATCGGCTTCGATCCGACGGCCGATTCGCTGCATGTTGGTCACCTGGCGCAAATTATGACCCTGCTCCACTTCCAAAAGGCGGGCCATAAGCCGTACGCCTTAGTGGGTGGCGCCACGGGGATGGTGGGCGATCCGTCTGGCAAATCGCAGGAACGCAACCTTTTATCGGAAGACGTGTTGTTCCACAACGTTGCCTGCGTGAAGGGACAATTGGAAAAATTCCTGGACTTCAGCGGCGAGAATGCCGCGGAAATGGTGAACAACTATGACTGGTTCAAGGACTTCAAGTTCCTGGATTTTATCCGCGACGTTGGAAAACACATCTCTGTAAATTATATGATGGCCAAGGATTCGGTGCAAAAACGCCTGGAAACCGGGTTGTCTTTTACGGAGTTCACCTATCAACTGGTGCAAGGCTACGATTTCTATTGGTTGAATGCTCATAAAGACTGCAAGCTGCAAATGGGTGGCTCCGACCAATGGGGCAACATTGTGACCGGCACGGAACTGATCCGGCGCAAGTCGGGAGGCGCCGCGTTTGCGTTGACCACGAAGTTGATCACTAAAGCCGATGGCACGAAGTTTGGCAAATCGGAAGGCGGCAACATCTGGCTCGATCCAAAGAAGACATCGCCATATGCCTTTTACCAGTTTTGGGTGAACATCAGTGATGCAGATGCACCAAATTTTATCCGGATTTTCACTCAATTTTCACGTGAGGAAATTGACAGCATAATCGCAGAAACGGCGTCCGATCCACGTAAATTGAAACGAGTACTAGCCAAGGATATCACGGTCCGTGTACACTCCGAGGCAGAATATGAAAAGGCCGCCTGGATAACCGGAGTCCTCTTTGGAAAATCTACTGTCGATGAATTGAAAACCCTCGATGAACAGACCATCCTCGAAGGTTTTGACGGCGTGGACCAATCCACGATCACGAAAGCTGCCTTCGAAGCTTGCCCAAACGTAACGGATCTGCTATCCGTCGTAACAAACCAGGTGATTTTTTCCTCCAAAGGCGAGGCACGGAAGATGATTCAGCAGGGTGGTGTGAGTATCAACAAAGTAAAGGTGACCAACGCCAATCAAACTCTGGATTTTGAGCTTTTACACGGCAAATACGCATTGGCGCAAAAGGGAAAGGAGAAGTATTTTTTGATTATCGTCGAGTGAAAATTTAACCGCCTCACCTTCGCTAAAGCTTCGGCGGCGCCCTCCTTCGCCAAAGCTTCGGCGGGCAAGCAAGCAAAGAATACATAAAAAAAGCCGCAAGATGATCTTGCGGCTTTTTCTTTTTTCGTAAAGTAGATTACTTGCCGAATTTAAATAGTTTGTAGCCCACGGAGATTTGGATCACCTGGTTTTTGATGTTTTGGTAGGCGGGATCGTCTTCGATCTTGCTGAGACCAAGGTTGTAGCGGGCATCGATCGTGACACCAAAGGGAATGTCCCAACCGGCACCCAACGCCAGGCTGAAGTCCGACTTTTTGAATGAGTCTTTTACGTCGTTGTTGTCGATCTCGGCGCGCGACAGGAATCCGAATTGGGGACCAACCTGGAGGTTGATGCCTGCCACGGTATACAGTTTCACAATGACGGGAACGTTGATGTAGCTGAAATTACCATCGAAGCTGCCGGTGTTTACTTTTACTTTAGAACCTTGTTGCGAGAAAAGCACTTCGGGTTGAATACCAATTTTTGAGAATTTAAAGAGTGTGAAGGCGCCAAAGTGATAGCCCGTCCGGCTGTCGAAGTTGGATTTTACGGTGGTGGAACCATCCAACTTGGCGAAGTTGACGCCCCCCTTTATACCAATCGCAACAGAAGCTTGCGCATAGGCACCCACAGAAGCCGCGATCAATGCAAATACGATAATGAGTTTTTTCATAGCTGGTTAAAGTTTTTTAAAACTACGGGGCAAAGATAATGCCTTAAACTGCAAAATACCGGCTATTCAGCGGTAGTTTGTACCAGTTAACGTCCTGACTATCGTCTTTATTTTGTTGCTGATACGGTCCGGCCTAATTCAATCCATCCAAAAAAGCCTCGTCAACGCTGTGGGCAAATGTCAGGGTCATTCCCATGCCCTTCGTTTGTTCCTGTTGCGCTGTCCATTGCGCGTTTTTACTGCGTGCCCAGGCTCTGCGTGCGATGCCGTTATTAACATCGTAATACAACATGTTGCGCAACTTGCGTGTGGCATCCGGTGTGCCGTCGAGCACGAGGCCGAAGCCGCCGTTCATTACTTCTCCCCAGCCCACGCCACCCCCGTTGTGGAGCGATACCCAGGTGGCGCCTCGGAAAGAGTCGCCAATGACGTTGTGTACCGCCATGTCGGCGGTGAAGCGGGAGCCGTCGTAGATGTTGGACGTTTCGCGGTAGGGACTGTCGGTGCCGGACACGTCGTGGTGGTCGCGGCCTAACACTACGGGGCCGATCTTTCCTTCGGCTACGGCTTTATTAAAAGCTTCAGCAATTCTGATGCGGCCTTTTGCGTCGGCATAAAGAATTCTTGCCTTCGAGCCTACGACGAGTTTGTTTTGTTTGGCCTGGCGGATCCATTGCAGGTTGTCCTTCAACTGTTGTTGAATTTCTTCCTCAGCCTGGGTTAATATTTCCTGCAGCACGTCGGCGGCCAACGCATCGGTAAAGTCGAGATCACTGTCTTTGCCGGACGTGCATACCCAACGGAAGGGACCAAATCCGAAGTCAAAACACAATGGCCCCATGATGTCCTGCACGTAGGAAGGGTAACGGAAATTGATGCCGTCCTCTGCCATCACTGCAGCGCCGGCACGCGACGCTTCCAGGAGAAATGCATTGCCGTAGTCAAAGAAGTAGGTGCCCTTCGCCACGTGTTTTGCAATGGAGGCGGCCTGCCTGCGCAGCGACTCCTCCACTTTTTGTTTGAATGCGCTGGGGTTGCTCACCATGAGTGCATTCGACTCTTCCAACGACAGGCCTACGGGGTAATAGCCGCCTGCCCAAGGATTGTGCAACGACGTTTGGTCGGAGCCCAATGCCACGTGAATATTTTCAGTATCAAATTTCTCCCATACATCAACAATGTTGCCGTGATAGGCCAGCGAGACCACTTCTTTTGCGGCTTGTGCTTTTCGTACCCGCACTACCAAGGCCTCCAGGCTGCCAACGATCTCATCTACCCATCCCTGCTCATGTCGCTTGTGTACGGCCTTGCCATTCACTTCCGCCACGACGGAAATACATCCGGCAATGTTTCCCGCCTTGGGTTGCGCGCCACTCATGCCGCCCAATCCTGACGTGAGAAATATCTTGCCCTCCAATCCTTCGCCCTGGCGGCTGATGTTTCTGCCGGCATTGAGCACCGTTATGGTTGTTCCGTGTACGATGCCCTGCGGACCAATGTACATGTAGGAACCTGCTGTCATCTGTCCATATTGCGTCACGCCAAGGGCATTGTATTTTTCCCAATCGTCGGGTTTGGAATAGTTGGGGATCATCATGCCGTTAGTCACCACCACGCGAGGCGCCTCGGTGGAGGAAGGGAACACGCCCATGGGGTGGCCGGAATACATGTGCAGCGTTTGCTCGTCGGTGAGGTTGGCGAGGTATTGCATGGTCAGTAAATACTGCGCCCAGTTTTGAAACACGGCGCCGTTGCCACCATAGGTGATCAGCTCGTGCGGGTGTTGCGCCACGGCCGGGTCGAGGTTGTTCTGGATCATGAGCATGATCGCCGCGGCGTGTAACGAACGGTGCGGGTAGTCGGTGATGGGTCGCGCGTGCATCGCATAGTCCGGGCGGAAGCGATGCATGTAGATGCGGCCATAGGTGATCAACTCATTGTAAAACTCTTTAGCCAGGACGGCGTGATGCCGGGGATGGAAATAGCGGAGGGCGTTGCGCACGGCCAGCTTCTTTTCATCGGCGGTGAGGATGTCTTTGCGCTTGGGCGCATGGCTGACGGCGGGGTCGTAGGGTTTAGGCTGGGGCAACGCATCGGGTATGCCCTGCAGGATCTCTTGTTGGAAGGTTAGGCTCATGGTCGCTTCGGGTTTATCCTGAAATCTTCCGGTTTGAAATTTTCTTTGGTGTAGTGGTAGCCGGTCTCAAAAAGGTCTTTCGCCTTGCTCACATCAAAACCGCTAACGCCTCCGGCGCCGGGGGGATCGATCAACACATCGCACAGCGCTTTGCTGGTGGCGGTGTTACCGTTGACGGCCATCATGAGGCTTCGCTCGATGACGGACCGGAAATTCAATGTATTGAAATTACCCCGAATGAAATTGCAATTGACTCCAATCAACAGGTCGCACGCGCCGCGGATGCTGTGGGCGGGCAAATTGTCGGTGATGCCGCCATCCACAAAGATCTTGTCATCGAATTGGATCGGGTTGAACACGAGGGGTACGCAACACGATGCCAGGATTGTGGGAATCAATTCGCCTTTTGTGAAATACTCAGTGGTACCCTGCCCGATGTTTGTGGTGGCGACGGTCATCGGCAGCTTCAGTGCTTCGA
>CBIHQM010000158.1:0-13243 GCA_966211885.1 uncultured Chryseolinea sp. | reverse complement strand
TTAGCTTGTCCCGTAGAGTCTTCCGGTCGATCCCCAACACGATCGCCGTTTTTGAAATATTATTTTTGTGCGCCGCCAAAGCATCCTGGATGTACTCGCGTTCAACATCCTCGAGGGGCCGGTCAAGTCCCTTTGTTCTGACCCCCGAAAAACGAAAGGATTCGGGCAGGTCGGGGATGTCAAGGGTGTTGTCCTCGGCCAGGATCACCACGCGGTGAATAAGATTCTGAAGCTCGCGGACATTTCCCGGCCACGCATAGGCTTGCATGGCCCGGAGCGCCTTCGGCGTAAATTTCATGGGTGGTTTGCCCAACTCATGCACATATTTCGAGAGGAAGAAATCCATGAGCTCCAGCAGATCGTCGCCTCTTTCGCGCAGCGGCGGCAGATCGATGGAAATAATGTTCAGCCGATAGTAAAGGTCCTCGCGAAACAATCCCTTCTTCACCAGTTGCAACAGGTCGACGTTGGTCGCCGCAACCACCCGTACGTTCACTTTGAGGGTCTTCTTTGATCCCACCATATAGAACTCCTTTTCCTGGAGCACGCGCAATAGTTTTGCCTGCATGGCCAGGCTCGTGTTGCTGATCTCATCCAAAAAGATCGTGCCGCCATCGGCCGTTTGAAAGAAGCCGGCCCGGGTTTCGGTTGCTCCCGTAAAGGCGCCTTTCACATAGCCAAAGAGTTCGCTCTCCAGGAGCGCGTCAGGGATCCCGCCACAGTTCACCGGCACAAACGGGGCAGCCGAAGCCTGGCCGCCATAATGCAGGGCACGGGCGACCAATTCTTTCCCCGTGCCGCTTTCGCCTTGGATCAGCACCGTGGCACGCGTGGGTTTAGCCTTGTTGATGGTGTTAAAAACTTTCTTCATCCCATCGGAACGTCCAATGATCCCGAAGTTTTGCAGCGCGGGTTTAGCGGATGCCCTGGCTTGTTTGTGCATCTTGTGTAAAACCCTTTCCACAGCTGTAAACAACTCCTCATCGGTAAATGACTTCACCAGGTATTCTTCCGCGCCGATCTTGATGGACTCGACCGCTCCCTGAATGGAGGGAAAACCCGTGATCACGAGAATGCCGATGCCTTTATAGTTTTCCGACGTATGGCGCACCAATTCGATCCCGTTTTCACCCGGCATTTGCAGATCCGTGATCAACAGGTCAAACGCCACGCTTCCTAAAAGCTTGATGGCCGATTGAACATTGTGGGCCGTATAGATCTCATAGCCTTTCGACTGCAGGTTGCGTTTGATGAGTTCCACACTTTCCGGCGAATCATCAACAACCAATACGTTAATAGGAACAACCTCTTTTTTCTTCATGTCATTTACCATTCTGTTTCAGCGGAAGCTGCACTTCAAATTTCGAACCCTTGCCGGATGTGCTGCTCACGAGTATTTTTCCGTTGTGATCCTCCACGATCCCCAGCACTACGGAAAGCCCCAACCCGGTGCCTTGCCCCACCGGCTTGGTGGAATAAAAAGGCTCAAAGATCTTCTTTCTTACCTCCGGCAACATGCCGGTACCCGTGTCCTTAACGGTCAGGCTTACGTGGTTCTTGTTCCGTTTCGTCATCACCGTTATCTGTCCGCCGCGCGTCATGGCGTGAATCGCGTTGGTGATGAGGTTAACAAGGACCTGGCTCATCTGTACCTCGTCGGCCTGGATAAGGGGAAGGTGGGGATCCAGTTTCTCCACAATTTTTATACCCCTGCTTTGAAAACGGATGTCGATAAAGTACAGGATATTGGACACGATCGTATTCAGGTTCACGGCATTGATCTGGCGGGGCATCTGCCGCGAAAAGATCATAAGCTTCTTGATGATCTCGCGTGTGTAGAGCGAAGCCTTGATGATCCGTTCGATGTCGCTTTCGTTTTGCTCGTCCAACGCCCCGGTCTTTTTTATCAATTGTGCAAACCCCAAGATCCTTCCCAGGGGCTCGTTCAGTTCATGCGCAATGCCGGCCGACAGCTCGCCAACAAAAGCGAGCCGTTCGGAGTGTTGCAGTTGCATCTCCAGTTTCTGCTTGTCTTCCTCGATGGTGGCACGTTTAATGAACAACGACAACTCCCGCGCAACGATCCTGACAAGATCCTTCTCCTCGGCAAGGAAGCTATACTTTGCTTTCTTGCTTTTTAAGGGAGCCCGGTATCCTATCTGTATCGTCCCGTATTTCTTTTTACCAATCCCCAGCGTCGTCGTCATCGGATGATGGCACTTTGAAAATCCTTTGGTGGCGTAGTGCGTTTTGTTCGCGACGATGCAAACTTCGGCCACCTCTGGATACTGCATGGCTTGCGGCAGAATGGCTAGTGTCTTTGTGAGGATAGCGTTGAGATCGTTATCGGCCTCCCATGCTATTTTGGATAAGTCGTAAAGACATTTCAACTCTTTGACTCTTTCCTTCAGTTTTATATCGGCAGTATTCATCTTTCCGTTGGGCTTCGATGCATTAAAGGTATAAACACTGAAGGATTAAATACACCAAATAGTTTCATTTTCGTGGTGGCACACCGAAGGTGGGGCGATTCTCCCCAGTGAGTAGTTCCTGGCCGGCACGGTACGCCAGCACCGCTACAGGGATGCGCCAGAGGCATGTTTGTCTGGCATGGATACTGCAACAGTGTCTTTAAATTGAATGGTCATGGCAAAGAAAATTATTATTACCGATACGGATTATCAGCGACTCATTGGATTGATTGGCTTCACAACCGAAAACCACAAGATGCCCGAAAAGGTAGCACAATTGTTCCACGCGCTGAGGGATGCTGAGCGTGTATTACCTGAACAAGTTCCGGAAAACGTTGTCACCATGAACTCCAGGGTGCTGCTGAAAGATCTGTCGAATCGGCGCGAAGCGGAGCTAACCATCACCTATCCCCACGAAGCTGACCATCGCGAGCGGAAAGTCTCCGTATTTTCCAGCATAGGCACCGCGTTGTTAGGAATGCAGGCCGGCGATATTGTATCCTGGAAGGTGCCGGTCGGTAAGGGAAATTTCCAAATTCTAAAAGTTACCTATCAGCCAGAATCGGTAGGCGACTATTACTTATGACGACGCTGGCGAAATTTCTTTTGCTGCTGACGTTGCTTTTTATGGGTGCTTATGTCAACCACAACGCCGCGAGTCGAACGGAGCAACACCAGCGACGGCACCAGCGCCTGGCAAAATTGAAAGCCAGCGCCACGGCGGAGGACTATGCTTTTATGAAAAAAGTTTTGAACGCGAGCACGACGTTCACGGGAGTTGCTAACGGTGCGCCGTCAGCAAGCCTGGTGGTGAAAGACGGCGAGGTTGTTGGCGAAGGGCGCGACAGGTCTGCGCAGCTCAACGACCCCTCCGCACACGCGGAGATGGAAGCCGTGAAGGCGGCGTGTAAATACATGGGCGCCACAATCCTGAAAGGAAGTGTGCTCTACACGAGCAGCAAGCCATGCACCATGTGCCTGGCGCTGCTTTACATGGTTGAGGTGGAAAGAATTGTATACTACATGCCGGCTGACACGACGCCAACGGAGACTGCAAACGCATCAAACCGGAGGATCTATGAAGCCCTGAAACAAGATCCAGCTTATCGCCCCATACCGGAGTTGGTTTTACACCCATCAGACCTGGAAACGTTAGCTGACGGCAATGGAAGGAGAACGCGATAGGAGGTTGTGCCCCACAGGAGATTGTCTCAGGAAAATAGTTTTTGAACAAAAATTGAAACAGCAATGAGGAGGAAGGACTTGAAGAAAGGTATGTTGGAGTATTGCAAAATTATTTTGGAGAAAATGAGTTTCAGCAGAAGACTTTTCAGGAAGGAATATAAAAAGACATTTGCCTACCTGGCGCCCGCCGAGCATGAGGAGTTGAAGAGATGGTTGCGGGCGTCGGGAAAGCAAGAGGGGCGACAGAATGTTTAGTTATGAGACAACAAACTTCAAATCGCCTTATTTATGAAAAGGCCACCAGAGAATCGTCCGAAGCCAGAAGGATAGATCGCATTTGCTTTTGCTAGGATTGCTATCTATGCCTTTTTGTTATTCATTTCGCGACAATAGATATAGTCGATATTCCTCCTGAATTTGTCCTGCGGTTACAAATTTGTCGTCACGGCAACCATATCTTTGACGGGAAAACTCCAAAGCTTCTTCATAGGTCACGAAGGAATCGCTTCGTCCAAATTCCAAGTCGGGATCAGGTGCGCTAAACTCATATATATCCAGGAAGTCCTCGCTTCCCTCATCGAATACCTCAAGATAAGTAACCATGTAGGTTCCATCTTTTTGTGATTCAATCGATAACCATTTGACAACTGTTTCCCCCTGTTCCTTTGTTGTTCCGAGCCATTGCTCAATTCTTTTCCCTAGTCTTAGATTGGTTATGAGCTGAGAATTTTCGAGGTAAAAAAATTTACGCATCACATAAGAGTTATCATTACCCATTTTGTACCACTAAGGCAGACCCAAAATTTCTTGGCATCTATCAAAAAAATAGTTTGATGCCCCCCTAATTGTGTTTTCATCGACACCCTTTTCGAGCAGTCTCTCCCGTTGCCAGTCGACAAATAGTGGTGTAAACCAAATTAATTTAACCAATTCCTTGTCTATTGTATCGCTGGCATTTAAATGCAATACGCAACGCTCCAACACGTTTCTCAATTTTTCATATTGACAATCATTGAATATTCCCTGTCGCAGGTTGTAGAAAAAGCCGCCTTCCCACGCCTCGCGAAATTCTTGTTTAATATCCTCCATATTATTTTGATGTTGCCGGTGTCAACTAAAAATCAAGACAAAATATATTGGAATAAACAAACACCCCATCCAAATACAAAGCTGCCAGAAATCCCGGTAGCTCTGCCGTTTTGCTATTTTCAAAACTACACCGATCAAGAAATTAAGCAACAGGAGCGCTGGGTAGTAAAATAAAAAGATAAGATGGGCCTTGTCGTTGTCAATGGTTATTACCCGTTGGACAATAACTGCTATCAGCAGCAGGTTGGCAAGATAAACTCCTACCCGCATCATCTCACCACTATTTACTTTTTTTACTATCATTGATTTGATACGACTCGTCAACTATAACATTGACCCGGCCGCCGAAACTCCCCTATTTTATCTTGGGAACAATTCAAAAAAGGACATCCGGCCAGGGATAGCAACGGAAAGCCCGAAGTGCGCGGGCTCGTGCGCGGACGGACTTGTAGTGGATAGCCCGGCCCCGAGGCCTCCGAGGGGGGCCGCCACATGCCTCACTCCCACCGGAATAATTTCACCGCGATAATATATACCAGCACCACCCACACGCCCATACCGATCATATCCATAGGAAGTTCAGTAAGCCCCGCACCTTCATTTGCTATTTTTCGAAGCGCATGACTGACATACGTAAGCGGCGAATAGTCGGTGATCGTTTTAAGCCAGGTAGGAAACCCATCGCGCGAAAAGAAGATCCCCGACAACAACAGCAACGGAAGTTGGATTAGGTTGGCCACGGGCGCCACCTGGGTTTCGTCGCGCGCCCAGCCAGCAATGGCAAAGCCGATCCCCAGAAAGATCAGGATGCCGATGATGCTGACCAGAAAGAAATTGACATAGCTGCCCATCATATGAAACCCGAAAAAGTATGTTCCAAAAACCAGCAAGATCACTGCCGTTGATAAAGTAACCAGCAGTCTTACCGTTGCCTGTGCAAACACAAAGTAAACCGGGTGCACGGGCGTGGCCTGGATCCTGCGCAGGGCGCCACTGGCCTTCATGGCCACAAAACTAAACGCCACGCCAAAGATGCCGAGTTGCATGATGCTCATGGACAAGATGCCGGGCAAAATGAAATCAAAATAGCCGAGGTTGTTCACGGCCACGCCCTCGCTCTTCACGTCGAGCACGGTGGGTGCGTTGGTCAGCTTCTTGTCGAGGCCGGTCACGATCTGCACGATGACCATGTTGGCCATGTGCCCGCTTTGAGGTTTGCCTTTGTTGAACCGCGTTTGGATGGTGCTGGCTGCGGGTTTGCCGTCTTCGGTCTTGCCAAAGTTTTCGGGAACGATCACCTGTAGGTCGATGTCGCCTTTGCCGAGTTCCGTGGCAGCGTCGGTCTCGGTGGTTTCGCGGATGTCGAAAGCTTCAACACTTTTGAGCGCGGCGACAAACTGCTGTGCCGTTTCGGAGGTAGCCTTGTTGGTGAGGCCTACCTGGATGTGTGGACCACGGCCCGACGACAGAAAGCCGAACATCGACAACAATGCCACGGGGATAAGCAGCGTGAAAATGATCGCTCCCTTGTTGCGATAGTACATTTTCAGGGAGGCTTTTGTCAGGGCCAGGAATGAGCGGGTGTTCTGGTTCATGTTAGTCGCGGAGGGTTTTGCCAGTGAGGTCGATGAATACGTCTTCCAGTGTGGCGGGGGGAACTTCGGTGTGGGGCACGAAGCCTTTGGCCAGCAATTGCCTGATGAGTTGATCGGGCGTGTCGAGGGCGACGATCTTTCCATCGTCCATGATGGCCACCCGGTTGCAGAGAAAGGAGGCTTCTTCCATGTAGTGGGTGGTGAGGATCACGGTGGTGCCCCGGTTTTTGATTTGGGCGATCAGTTCCCACAGGTTTCTACGCGCCTGTGGATCGAGGCCGGTGGTGGGCTCGTCGAGAAAGATCATCACGGGTTTGTTCACCAGGGTGGTGGCAATGGAAAACCGCTGTTTTTGGCCGCCGGAAAGATTCTTGACCAGGAAGCCGGCCTTGTCTTGCAGGCCCACGTCGGCCAGCAGTTGGCCGGCATCGATCTGGGCCCCATAGAGGTCGGCAAACATTTTCAGCAACTCCGTAAGTTTCAGATTCTGAAAGAACGCCGACGACTGAAGTTGGATGCCGATGCGTTGCTTGATCAGGTAAGGTTGTTCTTCGGTCTTAATGCCGTCCAGCAAGACCGTGCCCGAGGTGATGGGGCGCAGGCCCTCGATCATCTCCATGGAGGTGGTTTTGCCCGCGCCGTTGGGGCCAAGAATTCCAAATACTTCGCCTTTGTTCACCGAAAAGGAAATGCCTTTCACGGCGTTCACGCCGTTTGGGTAGGTTTTGGTGAGGTTGCTTACTTCGAGGATGGCTGGCATAGATGTGATGTTGATTTATGGGGGAAGCGGAGGTGAATTAAACAACTTTTCCCGCACCATGCAAGCCAAAAAAAAATCCCCGCCCTTCCCGGTGAGATCGGGAAGCGGCGGGGCTAACTAACTATGAAATTTAAACCAAACTAAAAGCTAACCGTGTTTCACTCCGTGTCCCACCACATCCGTGTCATGAAGTCGTCTTTACCCTGGCGACTCAAGGCATCGTTGTAGTTTTGTGCGTTAAGATTCTGTTCTGTATTCGGATAAATCATGCGGCGAAAGATCTGCCCACCGGTGGCGTTGCCTGCGTAGTTGTTCGGGATCAGGGCCGGGTAGCCCGTGCGGCGATAGGTGCTGAACACTTCCACGGCGTTGGGGAACACACCCACCCAGAATTGGGTGTAGATCTGTTCCATCTGCTCGTCTTCGGTTCCCGCCGTATTGAGGGCGTGATCGCTGACGTACTTTTCGATCTTTGCATTGGGAATGACACCGCCCGCACCAAACAACGCCCATTGGCGCATGGCCGCGCGGATGCCGTTGCTATAGAGATCGCTGGCCGTTTCGGTAGCGTACCATCCTTTCAGCGCGGCTTCGGCCAAAAGAAAACTGGTCTCCACATTGGTAAGAATGGCCAAGGGGGCATCGAGTTTCAGGATGGTCTTGGGGTTGGGTTCGGAGTACGTCACAAAATCGGCGGGCTTGGCGCTAAAGGTGGCCGGCATGCCTTTCTGTATCGCCACCGTGGTGTCGGCAGTTTTGTTCACATACACGATCGACAACACGGGCAGGCGCGGATCGTTGTTGTTCTTCAGGAAGTTGATGAACGACTCCTGGTATTTTCCCCCTTCGGTGTTGCTCACACCGTCGGCGCGGATGTAGTCGGAGTTCAGCAGATTGTAGGACAGCGGGTTTTGGTTGATCACCTGGCCCGTGTTGAGGTAGTTGATGTCGGCAACATCGGCATCGTCGCGGATCACACCGGCGGCAATCGCTTTCTTGGCCCACTGTTCTGAACCGGCGTTGGGGACTTTCGTCATACGCATCGCCAGGCGGAGCATGAGCGAATAGGTGAACTTCTTCCACTTCGTAACGTCACCGTTATACAACAAGTCGGCGTTGCCAAAATTGGGTTGGGAAGCGTCGAAGCTGGACCCAGCTTCGTCCAGCTCCTTCAGCATATCGGCATAGATGGACTCCTGTGCGTCGTATTTAGGTTTGTAGACGGAGCTCACATAGCCAAGGCCGGCTTCCGAATACGGAATGTCTCCATACACGTCGGTGAGGCGGCTAAAACAATAGACACGCCACACGCGCGCAGCGGACAGTAAGTTGACCTTGGTAGGATCGTCTTGAACAGCGCGGATCACTTCGCCGATCTCGTTGATCTCCTTCGGATAGGCAGTGGTGAACAACCCATAGGCTTGTGTATTCTGACTGGTCACATACTTGGATCCAAAACCGGCCACGTCGTTGTAGCTGGTGGTGTATTGCATGGTGCCCATGAGCAGGACCAGCAGGTCGGAGGCGCCGTCGTATTGCGCTTTGGTGAACATGTAGCCGGGCGTCACCGTGGGCGACGCGTCGGGGTTGGTGTTCATTTCTTCAAATCCCTTGTCGCACGAGGAGCAAACCAGGCAGGCGGCCAGCAGCAGACTGCCAAAAGAAAGGGGGTGATTATATTTTTTCATGTCGTTTCGCTTTAATGTATGCTTAGAATTTTAGCATCAGGTTCATACCATAGCTGCGGGTGCGCGGCAAACCGAACGATTCGAAGCCTTGTGCAGAGCTGTTGGTATAGCCTTGCTCGGGATCGAAGTTGTCGGTGCTCTTATAAAGCGTCAGCAGGTTGCGCGCTACAAACGAGATGCTGGCCGACTGCAGTTTCAACACTTTCAGGTTCTTCACCGGGATGTTGTAGCTGAAAATGATCTGGCGGAGTTTCACAAAGCTGCCATCGTGGATAAACTTGTCGGAGTAGATCTTGTAGTTGTCGTAGTACACGCGCAGACCCGTCACCGGCACGGTGCGCGAATACGGGTTACCTTCCTGGTCTACACCCGACACGTCGAGCCCGTTTTCACGACCCGGCAGTGTGCTCTTCATCTTGCCTAAGCGTGTGGCATACACTTCCATGAGGGAGAAGATCTTGTTGCCGTATTTGCCATCGATCAGGATGTTCAACGAGAAATTCTTGTAGCGGAACTCGTTGGTAAGACCCATCGTGAGTGGTGGCACGCCTTGCCCCAGGTTTTGCAACCCAGTGGCTACCGGAAGTCCGGAAGTCTTGTTGAAGACAATGTTGCCGTTGGCATCCGTTTGTGTGCGGGTGCCGACGATGGTTCCGAAGGGCTGTCCAACAATGTTGTTGATGTAGGCCCATCCGTTCACCGACGAGGCCATCTGGATTTGATCCAGGCCATCCGCCAAACGCACCACCTTGTTCTTGTTGTAGGCCACGTTGTAGCTCACGTTCCAGGTGAAGTCGCCGTTCTTGATGGGCGAGCCCGTGAGTAGGACTTCGATACCTTTGTTACTCAGTTCACCGACGTTCAGGATCACACTGTTGTATCCCGACGTGGGGGTGATGGCTGTCTTCACGATGTCGTCCGTGGTCTTGCGGTCGTAGTAGGTCACATCCAATCCCAGGCGGTTGCGGAAGAACTGCAATTCGAAGCCCGCCTCATACGTCGTCGAGGTGAGTGGCTTCAGGTTGGGGTTGGTGATGATGTTGGTTTGCGTGGTCGGGTCCACCGTCACGTTCTGCAGGGGTTGGCCCGAGCTGGGCACCATGCTATAGGTGAGGTTGATCGCGTACGGATCAGGCGTGGCTCCGCCCACTTGTGCCCACGATGCACGCACCTTGGCAAAGTCGATGGTGTTGGGCATGCTGATGGCTTCCGACAACACAAAGCTTCCGCCGATCGAAGGATAGAAAATGGTGTTGTTTTTTGGGCTCAGCGTCGAGAACCAATCCTGGCGGCCCGTTACCGTGATGAACGCCATGTCTTTGTAACCAAAGTCGGCAGAACCAAAGATGGAGTTGATGCCCGTGCGCTGGGTCAACGGTGTGGTGGATTGTGTTGCCAGGTTGGTCGTGCTGTAGAAGTAGGGAATCGTGAAGTTACTTCCTGCAATGTTCAACTGCTTGTAATCATAGCGGCGCTGGTTGCCGGCCACGAAAGCGGTGATGCTGAAGTCCTTGATCTGGGCGTTGTAGTTCAGCGACAGCATGCCGTTGGTCTCGGCCACATCGGTCTTGTAGTTATTCAACTGACCAAGGGGCACGTACAACGTTCCGCTGGGGACGATGTAGTTATAGTTGTAATTATAAAAATCACGGCTCACCACGCCTTTCAGCGAAAGGTTCTTCAGGATCTTATAGGATACTGCAGCCTGGCCGATGAAACGATTCTTGATGTCGTCTTCCTGGTATTTGTTGGCCACGAAATAGGCGTTCGAGGCAATGGGCGCATCGTTCCATGCGATCTCGTTTCCATTGGCATCATAGCCGGGTTTGATCCACCGGATGTCGGCGGTGTTGGCCATCATATAAGGTGTCCAGTTGGGATTGCCCAACGCATCGCCGGCCGTGGGACGGTTGTGCGCTTTCTCCAGGTTGTATTGAAGGGTAGCATCCACCGTGATGCGCTCGCCCAATTTCGAATTGATGCTGAGATTGGCCGTCTTCCGGTTATAGGTAGAATTCGGCAGGATGCTCCGGCTGTTCAGATCCGACATCGAAAGACGATAGCTCAACACATCACTTCCTCCCGTGAAGGCCAGGGTGTTCGTGAGTGAGGTCCCGGTCTGATAAAAATTCTTGACGTTGTCGCGTTGCGCAATGTAAGGATGAGTCTTGCCATCCACAGCAACAAAATCGGTTCCATCGATCTTTGCACCAAATGAGCGGCGGCCCGTCGTCACGGCACCTGCAAGGTCTGTGGGTTTCACGCCGTTGTCGCCCTGGCCGTATTCATATTGCCAGTCGGGGTAAACCGATACTCGCTCTGTCGTGAATGTGCCATTATATTCTACGCCAATGCCGCGTTGGGCCCTGCCCTTCTTGGTGGTGATCACGATCACCCCGTTGGCGGCGCGCGATCCGTAAAGAGCGGCTGCCGTTCCTCCTTTCAATACGCTGATGGATTCGATGTCGTCGGGGTTGATGCCGCCGATACCATCGCCACGGTCCACGTTGCCTGCTCCACCGTTGGTGGTGGCGCTGCCGCCGGGTGTAGTGTTATCGATGGGCATACCGTTCACTACATAAAGTGGTTGGTTGGCACCTGTGAGCGAACCGTTACCACGAATGACGATGCGGCTAGATCCGCCGGGGCCGGTAGAAAGACCCGTGGCGTTTACGCCGGCGATTTTTCCGCTGAGTGCGTTCGCTACGTTGTTCTCACGAGCCTGTGTAAATTCTTCGCCTTTCACTTCCGTTACTGAATAAGCTAGGGCACTCCGCTCCTTCTCAATACCGAGGGCAGTCACGACCACTTCGCTTAGTGATCTCATCTCTACGGGCAGCACTACATCCACCACGGTTTGGCCTGCACTGAAGGATACCTCTGTGGTCTGGTAGCCAATGAATGAAAAGATAAGTACGGCGCCATCGTCGGGTGCATTCAGCGCAAAGTGGCCGTTTGCATCGGTGGTGGTGCCAGTGGTCGTGCCTTTAATGATCACGTTCACACCGGGCAGAGCCATGCCATCGTCTTGAGAAGTTACTGTGCCTGAGATGCCCGTAGCGACTGCCTGCTCCTGTGCCGCGGTTTCTGTCGCAACAGAGGTTTCGGAAGAAGTTCCATTCGTCACCGCATTGCCGGTGGTACGGTCGGCAGTAGTGGTAGAGAAAATGGTGAATTGTTTTTTGTTGATCTGTTTATAGCCCAACATGCAGGAGGCCAGCATTTTTTCGAGGATGACTTCCGGGGCCTGCTCCTGGTGAAGCCAGGTGGCGGAAACCGTTTTGCCATCCAGCAGACCTTCCCGGTATGCAAAGCGCAGATGGAAGCGCTTCTTCAAGTCATGCAAGGCGTCTTTGAGCGACACCGTTGACTCGGTGGTGGGATTTGATCCGGCGGAAGCCTGCGCGGAGCGGATGGCGTTGCCGGCGGAAGCATAGTACTGGCCCAGGCCGCGTAGCACGGGGGCGCTCAGGAGGACGAGCACCATCAGCCACCGCTTCAGAAATGAAGTGTAGTCGAATCTGTTCATAAGGTTTAGTTAGGTTTGGATGAAAAAGCTGCGATTGTTTTTATCTTCTTGACATAGTGATATGTTTATGGTCCTCTTCAATACGAATACCCAGCGTGACCGACACGGTCGACAGCAGTTCCTCGACACTGGAAACGCTGATCTCCCCTTCGATGCGCAAGTCAAGAAGCGCAGGCTCTTTCACCTCTACGGTGTAGCCATAATCCTCTTGCAGGGTCTTCACAATATCTTTGAGCGCAGGGTTGGTGAACAGAAGCTCCTGCTTCATCCAACTGGTGGCGCGCTGCGGATTCGATAATTTTTTACGTGCTAATAATTTCTGTGATCCATACTCCACAAAGTCGCCCGGCAGCAGGATCACATCAGGGGCGTGCTCCGACGGCGTGCCGGTGAACTGCACTTTCACCTTGCCGGTGATGAGCGTGACGTTTGTTTTTTCCTCGCGCTGTTGCACATTGAACGAGGTACCCAACACTTCGATGTCGAGGTTGTTGCTGTGCACGATGAACCGGTGCGCCGGGTCGATATGAAGCGTATCGCGGTTGATGTGTTTCACTTTGAAGAAGGCCTCGCCATCGATCCACACTTCACGAGGTTCGTCGGCAGCCCAGTCACTTTCATAACGCAGCGTGGAGTTTCCGTTGAGCATGACCACGGAATGATCGGGCAAGATCACTTTAGTGATCTCGTTGTGCGCCGTGGTCACCAGGTTACGGTGATCTTTCAACAGCCAATACAAACCGCCAAACACGGCTAACAAAACGATGGCCGCGGCCGCCCTCATATATAAAGGAATGACCCTTGCCGGCTTCTGCACGGGCACGTGATGCTGCTGGATCTCGGCACGGATCTTATCCCACACGGCGTCCTTCCGCGACTCGTTCGTAAACGTCTCCAACCGGCGGTACGTACCGATGATGGATGAC
>CBIHQM010000157.1:0-13246 GCA_966211885.1 uncultured Chryseolinea sp. | reverse complement strand
GTAACAGTCACTTCATACTCGTACGTAGGTGGGCTGGGTACCCCAGTGCTCACCGCTTGCTGCCGTGCTGTTCCCGAAGGGACATTGTTGATCGTCCATGCGTAGGTCATACCGGGGTTCTGGGCATCCAGGCTGCCGATGGACACGCCCTGGCAAATGGTCGTGTTGGGTCCTAACTCTATCACGGGGCGATTATCGGTGGCTAAGATCTCACCGTCGGTCGTACAACCGGAAGCGTTGGTAACGGTCACTTTGTACAAGGCTTTCTTGTTCACGGTAATCGTCTCCGTCACCGCTCCGGTTGACCAGGCGTAGGTGAGGCCCGTCAGATCGTTCGGGTTGGCGTCGATCACGACCGGTCCTTTGCAAAGCACCACAGAAGTGGTGGGATCCGGCGGGGCGCCATTGATCTGCAATTGCTGTGTCATCAATGTATCCAGTCCGCACCGGTTGGTCAGGCGAAGCGTAACATCGTATAGCCCTGGCGCGGTGAACAAATATTTAAAGCTTTGATCTTTTGATGTTTTGATGACCGTCCCGGCCGATAAAATTTGCCATGCAAACTTATCGATGGGATCGGTAGGCGTTCCGTTGAAGCCAATCGAATCTTGTACGCACGTACCTACAATGGATATGCCGGGACCCTGCGTGGGATCAGACAGGTGCTGAATAAAGTTTGGCAATCCCAACCGGCTGTTGGTTCCCGCCAGCAACGGTTGTTGACTTACGTTGAACGTAGATACGCTCGCCGTGTCTTCCACTACCGTGATCACGCCGAGACTGGTTTGCCCGTCGACCGCCACATATACCGAACCATCGGGCCCCAATTGAATGGCGCCCAGCGTTTGATTAACAGGGGGTATAGGGGGTTTCTTCAGGTAAGGCACCGACAGCGAATCGAATGCGAACTCGACAATCTGCGAAGTGCCGGAACCTTGTAATGTGGCGTACATTTTATTTCCCCCGGGGGAGAGTTCTACGCCGTAAACCTGGCCATTGGCATTTTTAAGATCGGCCGATCTGAAATTGGAAACCGTTCCCGTAGAATCCGTGAAGTCGAATACTTCCACCACATTCGACACACCGGGTGTGGAAAGCGCCACCGCCAGACGATCTTTTGCGCCCAGCTTCATATAGCCCTGACCATTCTCTGCCGATGAATAGGCATGGTCGGAGCCAATGCTGGAGATCACAGGGTTGCCTATGCCTTGTTGGGAGATCTTGTAGGCCCGGAAGGAATTGTTTCCGTATTCGTGCGCAATGAGCCAATTGGCATTACCCGTGATGCGCTCGGTGCTCTTCGTGAACAGCAAGGTACTGAACGAGGTCGTGGCGGGGTTGCCATCGGGATCGACCAGTCCACCGGTGCCGTTGTTGAGCTTGAGATCGAAAAGTGTATAGCGCAGTTCAAATCCATAGCTGCCATAGACGGCCTGGGTGGTGAAGATGTAATACAAGGTTTCGTCGTTGGGCACGGGAATGATGAGTGCCGCCTGTGCGGACGTTGGATCGCCGCCAATGCCGGAGCCCAGGAGTTGTTCCTGCCGGTTCCACACCTTATCGCCATCCGTGAAAAAGATCACCTGCCCGTTGCGATCGCTAATGGTAGACGTTCCTTCGGGAGCATCCATAACACCGTTCTTGATAGGGGCTACGGGTTTTTCCGGTAGCGGATTGAAATCGAGTCCGGCATTTTTGCCAAAGAACCAGATGTTGGCGCGTTGATCTTGTACGGAATATTCTTTGATGTTCACACCGGCATAAGTCGAGCAGCCACCCACGGTAGCCACCAGATAATAATATCCGGCCGAGTCTGGAGTAAGTGTCGCCGACGTTGCACCGGCCATAAGACCAGCAGGGCCGTACCACTGCAATTGAGGTGTGCCGGTGCCCGCTACTTTCGCCGTGACGCTAAACGATCCGCACTTGGGCGGAGGATTTTTTGCCCGTGGAAAAGGCAGCTCGCAGCTACAGGCTGTGGTGTCTTGCACGAGGGTGATCTTGGTATCGAACGGCGTGATGACAACGGGCGCGGTATAGGTCGCTTTCTGACCGTTCAGGTAGGCGGTGACCGTCACCGGGTAGGTTCCATCTTTGGCATAGGTATAGACCGGGCTCCAGTCGCTGCTGGCACCTGCGCCATCGCCGAAGTCCCAATGCAGGCTGTCTGCGCTGGGCGTTACCGTTGGGAAGAACGACGTAGGCGAGTTGGCGCAAAGACCGTCGGCCGTGAACGTCACTTTCAGGTCCACGGTGTCGCGGGGTGCAAAAGAAGGGAACTGGGTTCCTTTAAAGTCGATGTTGCCGGCGAAGGCTTGTTTTGTGTAGAGCGCTTTGGGTGCGATGGAGTCGGCATCGGTGACTTTGCCCAGCAGGAACGGTCCGTTCGTGGTGGCCTGGTAAAGATGATAGATCGCGCTGTCGGGTCCGATCTGCAGGCCGTAGCTTCTGGCGATCGTGTTGGGCGTGGGCAATACAGACGCCAGCGAGATCGTGGTGCCGCCATTCAGGTTGTACTGCAACACATCGGCTTGCACACCGGGCTCGCCAGAACGCGACAAGTATACCAGGTCGCCGTTGGGGCTGAACTCGACGTCGTAAATGGATTGATTGGTAGTGCTGGGCAATCCGGAGTTGAGGATGCGTTGTTGAAAAGACAGGGCACCGGTCGCGGGATCAAAGGAAAGGATCTCGGCATCGCGTGTGCCTTCTTGCGGCGATACGGCGATGCGGTTAGTGCCGGGATGATAAGCGAAGTTGGCGGCCACGTTGATCAATCCTAAACCTGCAAAGGTCGTGGTGGTGGAAGGGCCGGTGGTGGTCACCAGGGTCACGGCATAGTCAGGGCTGCCGTTGGCGTGGGTGATGAGCCAGAAGTCGTCGCCGTTGTCGTGGGGAATAACGATCATCGCTTCGGAGCGATTGGTCAGTCCGGCGATGGCCGTGTTGGTGTTGTTGGTGCCGTCACCCAGCGCGGGGGTGGGGAACACCGCGTTGCCAAACAACGCCATGTCCACGATGCGGTACTCGATCGAGCCACCCGTGGTGAAGTTAGCGTTGTTGGTGATGACGTAGAATTGATTGAGTTGGCCGGGCACTTTGGCCACGGTAACGGGCTGGTTGCCGGACGTGAAACCATTGAGGCCGGTGCCATTGGGCATGACGGCGTTGGTGATGTCATAGATGTTGGCGCCATCCGTGTAAAAAAGCAAGTCGCCGTTGGTTTGGTCGCTGGCTACGGCACTGCCGCCGGTGCCAAACGGAACGACCTGGCTGCTCACCAGCGAGGCCGTGTTGTTGGAACGACTGAATCGAACGCCCTGCGGGCTATTCCCGAAATACCAGTTGTAGTTCGCGAAGTTCTGCGCCGTCAGTGTGACGGGCAGGAGCAGCAGGAGCAAGAACGATCGTAATAATTTAGTATTCAGTTTCTTCATAGGGTATTCACGCTTCAACTTACGCTCAAAACTATCCTTGATCAAATGTAAAACGCCGAGGGCTAATTAAAGTATACAATTTGCATAAAATATCGTTATCCGTAGACCGTTACTATGTATCTGTCGTCATCATGGTAGGCTAACCCTACCGAACGGGAAAATCAAGAGACGAAACGTTCAGCGATTGCTAATGACCATATAACTGACAACGGATACCGGAAACGACAAACTATTTCATAAATTTCCGATATACTTTTAATTTGCCTTGATTGCGTACTTTAAAATCACCGAAGTTGATGTACAGGATATGCCTGCTTTTAAGTCTGTTAATACTGGCGCTTGAGGGGACGGTAACTGCCCAGGATCCTCAATTTTCACAGTTTTATGCTGCGCCGCTCTACCTAAACCCGGGGTTGGCAGGGGCCACGGGTCAGGCCCGGGCCGGCATCAACTACCGCAATCAATGGCCCGCCATCGATGCAAATTTCACCACCACGTCGGCTTTCTTCGACTATTATATCGAAGATTATAAAAGCTCCGTGGGGATGATCATCACCCGCGACCGCGAGGGACTTGCCGGGCTGCGTTCCCTGAACATAGGGCTCCAATATGCCTATGAGCTCCAGATCAACGAAAACCTTGGCTTCCGCCCGGGCATCCAGGTGTCGCTCTACAACCGTGATATAAACTTCGGCAAGCTCACTTTTGGCGACCAGTACGACCCCACCACGGGCCAGTTCCTGGATCAACCCACGGCCGAACAATTCAATACCAACTTTAAAAAGACGTTTGTCGACTTGTCGATGGGCGGCGTGTTTTTTACCCGCACGGCCTGGCTTGGGGTGTCGGCCTGGCACTTAACACAGCCCAACCAAAGTCTGATCGGCGAAAACACCCCGTTGCCGCTGAAACTTTCCGTGCATGGCGGGTTTAAATTTTACCTACGGTCGGGCTCCACGGGTAAGGGCATATACGCGAAGAAAACCGAGCGTAGCATTGCCCCAGCCTTCCAATACCGCCACCAGGGACAATTCGACCAGGCAGACCTGGGTCTCTATTTCACCGCCTCGCCGATCGTGCTGGGTGCCTGGTACCGTGGCATTCCCTTCAAATCGGTGAACGGTTTTGTGAACAACGAGTCGATTGTGTTGCTGATCGGCTTCACGCAAATCGGTGCCAAGGATGCCATCAACATTGGCTACAGCTTTGACTATACCGTGTCAAAATTGGGGATTGGCAGCGGTGGAGCGCATGAGATCAGTCTCGTCTACACCTGGCCTATGCGCAACCCCCGCAAGCCGCCGAGAGATAAACTCATCATTCCCTGCCCTGATTTTTAAGGGCGTTCTTTCTAACCGCACAAACCCGCTATGGACGTAGAAACCCTCCGGAATTTTTGCAACGCCCTTCCTGCTGTTCGCGAAGACATCAAGTGGGGCAACGACCTTTGTTTTACGATCGCTGAAAAAATGTTTTGTGTCGTTGGACTGGAGCCGCCACACCGTTTTTCATTTAAAGTAACCGAAGAAGAATTCGAAGAAGTATCTGCGCGCGATGGCTTTATACCCGCGCCCTACATGGCCCGCAACAAATGGGTTTCCATCGAAAATCCCGACCGGGTGAAGCAAAAAGACTGGGAATATTTCGTTCGTCAATCCTATGAATTGATAAAAGCCAACCTGACCCGCAAGGCAAGAGTGGAATTGGGCGTTGAAGATCCCGGGGTGGAAAAACCGGCAAAAGCAAAGCCCGCCAAAAAGAAATCCGCAGCAAAAAAAGTAGCGACAAAGAAAAAGCTGCCGGCGAAGACAAAGACGGTGGCCAGGAAAAAAGCACCTGCCAAAAAGAAAGCAACGAAAAAAAAAACCGCCAAAAAGAAATAACAGCAAAAAAGAAAGAGGCTACCCAAGGCAGCCTCTTTCTTTTTTTTGTAAACATGGCTAAATAAGGATGGACGCTGAATAAGGCGTCTGTCCCCTCCAAGATTAATGATGATGATGTCCACCGGGGCCGTGCACGTGGCCGTGTGTGATTTCTTCGTCCGTGGCGTTGCGCACTTCCATGACCTCTACGGCAAAATTCAGCTCCACGCCGGCCAGCGGGTGGTTGGCATCTACCGTTACCGACTCCAGGCCCACTTCCGTCACCGTCACCACATCGCCGCGGTCGGTGGAGAACTTCATGCCCACGCGTACGTCCTGATCGCCAAAGGCGGAACGGGGAACTTTCTGGGTCATGGCGGGATCTTTCTGACCGTAGCCTTTTTCGGGAGCGATCTTCAGTTGAAATTTGTCGCCCTTCGATTTTCCTTCCAGCCCTTCTTCCATCCCGATAATGAGATTGCCTGCACCGTGAAGATAGTATAGCGGGTCACGGCCATCGCTGGTGTCAATGATGGTGCCTTCGTTGTCGCGTAGCGTATAGTGAATGCCTGCTACTTTGTTTTTGGTGATCTGCATAGTCTTTTGAGATTTAATGATAAATAAAGAGGCAGTAATTGTGCTGAGCCATGCGTACCGAGCAGAAAGGCTTACCTCGACTTGATTGGGCAAAGGTAATAAAGTTAGTCAAAACTGGTTGATCCCGGGCACTCCAAAATAACGAGCACGGGGGGATTAATAAGTTAGTATTTAATGCGATACTTGCTCGACAATCCTTTTCCTTAACCTATGCGATTTTTAAAATCCTTCCCAATATTCGTCATTGTTTTTGTGTTACTGACCGGAAAGCCCGCGAGCGCGCAAAATCCCAACGAACATCCTTCCGGCCGCATCCTGAAAGAAGCCTGGTTTAAATCCATTTCGGCCGTGCAATGGAAAGTGCAGACGCAGGGCAGCGTTCGCGGCAGTGCATTGGTGGCAGCTGACCGGGTCTATTTTGGCAGCGCCGATGGCAATCTCTACGCCGTGACCCGGAAAAGCGGAGATGTGGTCTGGAGGTTTAAGACGGCCGGCGCAATTAGCGGCACGCCGGCTTTCTCCAAGGGCGTGGTCTATGTCACGAGCCGCGACCTCAACATCTATGCGGTGGACGCGGCGACGGGTAAGGAGCGATGGAAATTCAAAACCGGTAGCATCCTGCCGCATATTTGGGGCTGGGAATATTTCCAGTCAACGCCGGTGATCGAGAACAACGTTCTCTACGTCGGTGCCGGAGATGGGATATGCTATGCCTTGCAGGCTTCGGATGGCAAAGTCTTATGGAAATTCAAGACCAACGGCCGTATCCGCTCAACGCCTGTGATCCAGGACAAGAGCGTGTTGGTGGCAAGCTACGACGGCGTGCTCTATGGGCTCGATAAAACCAAAGGCACCCAGCAATGGCGTTATGAGACCGAAGGTGCTCACCTCAAATCCGAAGACTTCGGGTGGGATCGCAATGCCATTGATGCGACGCCGTTCGTAGCCAAGGACAAGGTGGTGTTCGGCTCGCGCGACGGAAATCTGTATGCTGTCGACATGACCACCAAAGCGCTGGTCTGGAAATTCACGTATGGCCCCACATGGAGCGTAGCCTCACCGTTGGTATACCAGGAAAAAGTGTTTGTCGGGTGGTCGGACAACAGGCTGTTCGGCGCCGTTGATCTTCAGACAGGTAAGGAAGTGTGGAAGTATGAAGCCGGCCATCACATGTATTCGTCTCCGGTAGTGGCTGGAAACACGGTGATCGTGGGCAGCGGCGACAACAAGCTCTACGGCTTCGATACCGCGACCGGCAAAGTGCAATGGACTTTCAAGACACAGGGCGGCATCTATTCGTCGCCGGTGCTCGACAGCACAACCGTATACTTCGGAAGCGACGATGGCGCGATGTATGCATTGCAGGGAAGCTCCCGTGAGCCCGTGCAACATTTAGCTTTTTTTGCGACCGACCTGGGTCATGACTATCTGAAGGGTAACCCAAAGATCACGGCCTTCCTACAGGCGCAGAAAATCCAGTCGTTGGATTCGGCTGAGCTGAAAAAATTCATGAACGATCGCATAAAAGATAAAGGGTCAAGTGTATTGATCTTCAACCACAGTACCATTCCGCACAATCTTCTGACCCCGAACGAAAAGTCGGGAACGTTCCGGAAATACATCGAGGCGGGAGGCACCGTGGTCTGGAGTTGTTTTGCCCCAAACCTGGTTTCGTTTGATGATAAGGGAAACTACTTTGGGGAGAGCCTCGCTGTGGCCAACGCCTTGCTGGATATGGACTTCGACCTGGCGCACGATGGCGGCGAGTATTCATGTGCGGTTACGGCCGCGGGCAAGCGCTACGGGCTGAGTGATTTTTTTGTGGCCAACTTTTCGGTGAAGCCTGGTGCGGTGAACGAGACGTTTGCGGTGAATGAGTATGGCCGGCCAGTTTGTTGGGTGAAAAAACTAGGTGCAGGGCGGTTTATTCAATGGCGGACATGGAGCAATGAAATTGGGCAGCGCGACCTGGATATGCTTTTGGATGTGGCGCAATTCAGGCCATAACGCTTTAGTAGAACGTGAGCATAAACAATACCGGCCCGGCCCGTGTTATTGGGGTATCTGTTTCTTATCTTTATATAGCGGCGCAAGCCGCAAGAAGGCAGTGAACTCAATCCCCAGTACATGAAGCCCGCCCTTTCTTTTCTTGCCGGATGTGTCGTTGTTGCCGGCTGCTCAACCGTGAAATCCGTTCCGGCGCCCGAGCCCGCGGTCTTGCCGGAGCGCAACCCCGAAGCAGACATCGTGCGCTTTCAAAAAGGTATCGACTTTGTGGCCACCGGCAACGAGCCTTCCTGGACCCTGGACGTGGATTTCGACAGTGCCATGATGTTCAAATCCTTCAGCGACGAAGCGGCGATCACCACCCCCGTGCCGCCACCGCAATCAGCGCAAGACACCAAGGTGACACGCTACCGCGGCGTGGGCACATCGGTGGAGCTTATCGTGCAGATCGAGAAAAAAGAATGTCACGATAACCTGTTGGACGAGACATTCCCTTATGTGGTGAGCGTTGATGTAAAACACAATGCAGCCTCGGATTATAAAACGTTCAAGGGATGCGGACACTACCTCGTGGATTATAAGTTGCACGACCTTTGGGTGCTAAAGGAATTGGGAGATGTTGCTGTGACGGAAAAAGATTATCCCCGGGAGCAACCCCGCATGGAGCTCAATCCAGGTGCAGGCACCATCATGGGCTTCACCGGGTGCAATGAATTTTCGGGTAAGCTCATCACACAAGGAAATGCGATCACCTTTCAACAGCTCACCCGCACCAAGGTGGCGTGTACCTCGCCGGTGGAAGCGCTTTTTATGAAAGCGCTGCAAGATGCCGACCGGTTTGAATGGGGCGAAAGACGATTGAGGTTGTTCAAGGGGAGCATCCTGTTGTGTCAATTTTTAAAGGTAGATTGATGCTCGCCATATTTCGTGCTCTCGCGACTTTGGCGTTTACCTTGCTTGCCGTCGCGATGCAGGCGCAATCACCGTCACAAAAAAAGCACGTGCCGGACCTGCACGACACCACCTACTATGTTTCCTACGAAAACCAGATCACGGGCCGCTTCTATTTCTCCAAGAAGTATACGCTCCTGCGCTTTCGGAACTTTGCCGAAGGCTATAGCTTTTCATACCGGCCCAACACGACCCTGAACATGGGTGTAGGTGCTACCTATCGATGGGCCACCCTAAACCTGGCCTATGGCTTTGGCTTTCTCAATCCCGACCGCGGCCAGGGCAAGACACGCTACCTCGATCTTCAGTTCCATACGTATGGTCGCAAGTTTATACTCGATGCATTCGGACAGTTTTATCGCGGATTTTACCTGGCCGGTACCGACATCACCACCGACAACAGCTATTACCTGCGTCCCGATTTGAAGGTGAACCTCATCGGTGTTTCTACGCAGTATATTTTTAATCACGACCGGTTTTCTTACCGCGCGGCCTTTCACCAAAACGAGTGGCAAAAGAAATCTGCCGGCACGTTCATCGCAGGGCTCGAAGCCTTCTATGGCACGGTGTTGGCCGACAGCACCATTGTGCCCACGGCCGTGGACAAACCTGTTGCCACGGGCAACGCCGATCGCTTGCAGTTTTTTGAATTCGGACCGAATGTCGGTTATGCGTATAGCCTCGTTATCCGAAAGCATTTTTATATCACGGCCTCTGCGGCGGTGAGTCTCGACTACAGCGGCACGCAGATCGTCCAAAACTCCGAAGACTATTGGGTGTATGGTTTTAGTCCCAATACATTTTTTCGGGTCTTTTGTGGATACAACACGCGAGTGTGGGCCGTCAGCGCCATCTATCTGACCAACGCCGTCCACTTGCACGCCAGAGGCGAGGGACAGGTGACGCTCAACACCGGCAACGCCCGTTTGAATTTTGTGTATCGCTTCAAACCCAACCGCAAAGCCAAGCGAATGTTGAAGTATATCGACAGGGTGGGGTAATAAAATCAACGATCCTGTATCGCGCCAGACAAAATTGTATATTCGCCCGTTGAAAGAAATAAGAAATGAATTGGATCATCCTGATCATCGCCGGTTTTTTTGAAGTAGGGTTTGCCACCTGCCTGGGTAAAGCCAAAGAGACCAGCGGCACGACGTCGATGCTTTGGTTGGGTGGATTTTTTGTGTCGCTCACCATCAGCATGGTGTTGTTGTACAGAGCCGCCCAAACCCTGCCGATCGGCACGGCCTACGCCGTCTGGACCGGCATTGGTGCCGTAGGGACGGTGATTGTGGGGATTCTCGTTTTTAAGGAACCCGCCGATTTCTGGCGGATATTTTTTATGACCACGCTGATTGCGTCTATTGTCGGATTGAAGTTTGTGTCGCACTAACCGCGCGACATGCTCCGAGGATTTTATTCATCGATCTACACGGTAGTGCTGCCGCATTCGTCATGGCAATCCGACACCTCCGTCTCTAAAGTGGCATGTTGAATGCCCAGGTGTTCCAGGTCGTGTTTCAGTTTTCGTTTCACCTCAGCGCTGTCTTTCAACGAAAGCGCTTCGCCCAGCACGAGGTGAGCGGTCAAGGCATTCTCTGATGTGCTGAGGGCCCACACATGGATGTGATGGATATCTTTGATTCCCGGCAGTTTCAGGGCTGCGGCACGAATAGCGTTCATGTCGATCTCGCGGGGAACCGCATCGATGGAAAGCAAAAGGCTGTCGCGCAGCAGCCGCCATGTGCTGGAGATGATCACGACCATGATCACCATACTGATGAGCGGGTCGATCCACAACCACTGCGTATAGTAGATCACAACGCCCGACACCACCACACCAACCGAAACCAACGCGTCCACGAGGAGGTGGAGGTAAGCGCCCTTGATGTTGAGGTCGTGTTCTTTGTTCCGGAAAAACAACAGGGCCGACAGCGCATTGATGACGATGCCAATGGAAGCCACCCAAATGATGGTGCTGGAATGTACGGGCTTTGGCGAAAAGAAGCGATAGAAGGATTCATAGCCGATGCTGCCCACGGCGATCAGCAGGATCACCGCATTCAGCAGCGAGATGAGGATCGACGCCTTGCGATATCCATAGGTGTACTTTTTGGTAGGTTTCACGGCGAGCAACTTGAACGCCACCAGGGCCAGTGCCAGGCTGGCCACGTCGCTGAGGTTGTGTCCGGCGTCGGAAAGCAGCGACAAGGCGTTTGAGTAAAATCCCGCCACAAACTCCACCACCACAAACACCAGGTTCAGGATGATCCCCATCACCAGCATCCGGCTGACGTGGGTGATATCGAGGGCGTGGTGATGGTGATCGTGCTGATGATCGTGCATACGCAAAGGTAGGTCGGCGGGTCGTGCAACAGGTTTTCATATGGCATATTTTTGGGCATAGCGTCGCAAACTTGCGGTGAACCGGTGCGGGGCAACCAATTCAGGGTAAATTATTGGAATTAAGGATTTTAGGGCTGGATTAGGAGGAGGTCGTTGCAGGATAACGGGGAGACCGGAAAGCGAAAACAAACAAGGATTATCATTTGTTTACGGATTTATTTTAATTTTAAGAACACTTAAATTGAAACAGACGGGTTCACACCCTTTGTCCGCTAAAAAAATAAATTCTTACAACGCATGAAAAAAATACTAGTCCCAACCGATTTCTCTAAACCCGCACAGATCGCCGCCACTGTGGCCGCAGACATTGCCCGCAAATCAGGCGCCGAGCTCACCTTTCTGCACGTTATCGAAGAAGCCACCGGCAACTCGCTGAACGTGGAAGGCCAGGTAAATGTGGAGGGCGATTGGGAGGAAAGACTTTTCACCCTGAAGCTGATCGAGAAAGCAAAAAAGCAAATGTCCAAATTGGTGGAAGACCCTAAACTGGAAGGCGTGCGTGTGAAGCAGGCCCTTCGGATCGGTTCGCCCTATCACGGCATGAATGCGATCATCACCGAAAAGAAAGTGGACCTCGTGGTGATGGGTACCGCCGGTCGCTCCGACCTCGAGCAAATGATCATCGGATCGAACACGGAAAAAGTGGTGCGTCTTTCCAACTGTCCCGTGTTGACTGTGCATGAGAAACCGGCCAGCAAAAACTTCAAGGACATCGTATACGCCACGGCGATGGAAAAAGACGAGGAAGTATTTTCCCGCATCGTGCGAACGACTCAAAAACTGTATAACTCCACCGTGCACCTTGTGCGCATCAACACCCCGGGCAATTTCCAACGCGACGCGGTGGTGAAAAAGACCATGGAGGATTTCGCCAAGAAATTGCAATTGACAAACTATACCATCAACGTATTCAACGACGTGAGCGAGGAGGAAGGCATTGTTTACTTCGCCGACAGCATCAACGCCGACCTGATTGCCATGGCGACGCATGGCCGCACCGGGTTTGCGCACGTATTGGCCGGCAGCATCGCCGAAGAAGTGGTGAGCCACTCCAGACGTCCGGTGCTAACGTTTGTGACAAAACGCAGAAAATAATTTGTTCTCCTAAACACGTTGACGGTATAGAGAACGAAGTATTAGAAAGCCTGGTTGTTGCAAGCCGGGCTTTTTTATAGGTTATCATTATGGATCACTACCAAATTTTGGGCGTTAGCTACTCTGCCAGTGCAGCCGATATCAAGCGGGCTTACCGGAGGCTTGCCGTTTCCTATCACCCCGATAAGAATCCCGATCCCAAAGCGCATGCGCTCTTCAAGGACATCAACGCAGCTTATGATGTGTTGAGCGATCCCGTGAAAAAGAGCGTCTACGATCAACGGCGCTATAGTCAATATGCGGTGGTCGTCCATCCAAATCCAGAGGTGCGGCCGCGTCATCGCGACCCGGCTTACCGGGGCTATCAGGCCGCGCCGCCGCCGAAGAATGGAAGGCCCACGTTGCGGCAGTCCATGAAAAAATATCTTCCCTGGGCCTCGAAGGCTTCTCAGTTTTGCCTGGCCATTTCCCTCGTGCTCTTTATTGACTATTTTTTGCCAAACCGGGTCACGGAGGAAAAGATCGTTTATGCCAATACGGTGGAAAAAGCCGGGGGACGCTATGCATACCAGGGCTGGTTGGTGGAGACCGACCAAGGCCGCACCCTCGACTTCCCTGCCGAGTTGACGGAATTTTTTCAAGTGGGTCAGCCGATCACCTTTCGTTCGTCGCGCCTGTTCAATGTTCCCCGCAAGGTGATCTCGGGTGGCTACATTCACCACGTCGGCATGTCGCTGTATGGCAATTTTCTTTTTTTGCCTCTGAGTTTGCTCGTCATCTCGGCGCTGGGCGTGTACCAGCGCAAAAAAATCGAGGCCGGTTTCAATTTCGGGGTGACCAGCACCATCGTGCTGGTGATGATGACCCTGATAATCCTATCTTTGTAGCATG
>CBIHQM010000156.1:0-13417 GCA_966211885.1 uncultured Chryseolinea sp. | reverse complement strand
AGGTAAGGTTAGTCGCCATTGAATGTACTGCGCCGCGGGATAACGATCAACTCTTTTTGACGCCCGTCGATATACCGGAACTTGCCCTCACCATCAAAAAAGCCGTCTTCCTCCAGTTTGATCTGGATGTCTTTTTTCCATTCGTCGATGTGCGTGGTCACGTTCAGCTCGATGGAATAGGCGGTGTTGTAGTGCATGGCATAGTCGCCCGACCCCGGCACGCCCTGCTGCATGTCCCACTGCCCGATGGTGGTGCCGGCCGCGTGACCGTGATAGCCGATGGGGTGCGTGTAGATGGAGGGTGTTAGTCCCTGGCTGATGGCTTGCTTGCGCGAATCGGCCAGGATCTGGTTGCCCGTTTTGTTCAGGGCAAAGTTGCCGGTGAGTATGTCTTGCAGGGCGTTGCCCTGGCGCAGCGCTTTTTTCAAATAGTCCGGTGCGTCGGTTTCTCCGGCCTTGAGAATATAGGCATGCTGTTGCGTGTCGGTGTTCAGGCGCAGGTAGGTGATGCCGAAGTCGACATGCAGCAGGTCGCCGGGTTGGATCACCACGGGTTGCAGGCGTTTGGTGAAAATGGCATCGGGTTCGCTGCGCTGGATGGACACCGACGGATGGAACCACGTGTCGAGTTTTAGCGCACTGATCTTTTCGCGATACCACCACACCACATCTTCGGTGGTGGTGACACCCGGTTGAATGACGCGATCGGAAAATCCTTCTTCGATGATCTCGTGTGCGATCCGGCAGATCTGTGGATAGATCACCATTTCTTTTTCACTCCGCGTCTCCAGCCAGCTCACGGCCAGCCGCTCGGCAGAGACGATGCGGGGGTGTAATTTTTTGTTCAGGGATTTGAGCAGCAGTTCGTAGTCGTTGGCGGTGAGGCCGTCGGCGTGCCCATAGTGTTCTGCTTTGTTGACGCCGATCTTTTTGGGATCGCGTTCCTGGATGATGCTGGCCAGTTGAGCCCACTGGTCGGGTTGCTGGTCGGGATCCCAGGCGCGTTTAAAAACTTTCCCAACGTCATAGCGCGCCACGGCGAGGTATTCCATTTCCTTGCCTTCGCCGCGATCGAACACCACCAGCATCGTCGTGCGCCGCGCGGCCATCCACGTGGCGGGCAATAGCGTTTTGATGACCGGGTCTTCGTTGTATTCCCGCGACATCACGATCCACATGTCGAAACCTTCCCTGCGCATCAGGCCGGGAAGCACCGTTCTCAGCCGGTCGTCCAGGATCTCGTCGATCACTTTGGCTTGTTCGCGTTGAGATAGGATGAGCGGGTTTTGTGCGAATGCCCGAGGTACGAGAAGCGTCCCGAGGAGGAGAAGTAAATATTTCATGACGGGGTTCTGGGAATAGGTGGTTTTGAGACAATGAACAATGGAATGCTGAACGGGAAGACGATGAATCTGCCCCCGGGGTCGCATGCGCTATTCGTCGTCTTTGAAAGCAATAACGCAGCGTTCTTTCTTTAACAACTCCATCGCCTCATTCACATGCAGGGTCGACTTCACATCGTCGAGCTGTTCGTTGATGCGGCTTTTGATCTCTTTCATGTGCATGGCTTCAATAAAGCGGCGCACATCGTTGTGCGTTTCCAGGATCAGCTTGGGCACTTCCGCGGGCTTGTCGTGGTCGTCTTTGGCCACCATGGTAAAGTAGCAGGAGTTGGTGTGGCGCACGGTGCTGTTCTTCACGTGTTCGGCCTCCACGCGGATGCCCACGATCATGGAAGAGCGCCCCACATAGTTCACCGACGCATGCAACGAGACCAGCTCACCCACTTCCACCGGCTTCAAAAACTCCACCCGGTCCACCGACACCGTCACGCAATACGTGCCCGCGTGCTTGCTGGAACAAGCATACGCCACCTTGTCCATCAGGGACAGCAAAATGCCCCCGTGAATTTTTCCTCCAAAGTTGGCGTAAGAAGGGATCATCAGTTCGGTGATGGTCGTCTGCGATTTGCTGACAGGTTTGGCGGCGTCGGGCATGGAATTTTACTTTGTGAAAAGATAGGAAAAAATGGTGGGCTGAATGTACTCCAAAATTCAAAAAGGGGACACAGGGGGTAAACGAAAACGCCACGGTCTTCGTGGCGTTTCTGTTTGCTGGCAGAGCGGGTGTTCGGCGTGGCCGGAATTTCCTGACGGTACTCAGTGCTTCGGCATTTGTTTCACAGGGTCATACTGTTGCACGTTTTGGTCGATCGCAACATTCTGTGCTGCTGTCATTAGCCATTTTCCGTTTTGGTTTACATAGACAACGGTTGCAATGCAATCACTGGCAGGTTTTTCTCCATCAGGAGCGGTGAAAGCGCTGAAGTGCCAATACAGGTGCGCGATGGCCACATCTTTGGTAACAAACCGGATGGCAACCGATTTTTTCTCTATTACCGACTCTTTAAACAAGGTTTCATGATAGACCTGGTGCGCATATCGCGACTCCTCCCGGCCCTTCCACCACATCCCGGGCGCATTTACCCAATCGGTGTCTTCCGTCGTATAGTTTTTCAAATCATCATAATTGTGATGGTTCCAGCTATAGATCATAGCGTCAACCTGCTTATTGATAGCGGCTTCATCTTTTACACGATCCTGGGCAAGGCTAAGTCCACTGATGAATAACAGGAGGGCAGTGGTTGTGATTATTTTTTTCATAACTGATTGTTTAGGGCAAAGATATCTCCGCCGGGAGGCCTGAGCATAGTACAAATGCGACATCTTAATTAAACAGCCGGATAAAGAATTTTATCTGCGATTTCATAAACTCCGATTCAATATGGGAGGGATTGACCCCGGCAAATTCCTGGAAGTCACGGATAAGGTGCATCTGGTCAAAATACCCGCATTTAATGGCAACCTCAATCCAGCTGATGTCAGGTTGTTGCTCTTTGAGGATCCAGGCTTGTGAAAATCTAACCAAACGGGCGAAATGTTTTGGTGGCATGCCGATCCGTTGCTTGAATACCCTTTCAAATTGCCGAGTGCTTAAGCAGGCATGCGATGCCAACTGGTCTATTTTAATTAATCCACGTTCCTTGATCAGCAACGGCAGGGCATGATCGATGGGTAAGGTTTGTTTTAATTTGTCCAGCTGTTTCAATAGAAAATTTTCAACGATCATCTTCATTTTGTAAAAAGAACCGGCCTCTTGCAGTTGATCGTTGACGTCTTTCATTTTATTTCCCAGCAGCTCCAGCCCATCAAATTCATCCTTGCACACCAGCTCACTCATCGGTATGCCTAAAAATCGATATAATCCTCCCGGCTGAAATCCCACTTTTATAAACAAATGATGGCGCCCTGGAGTAATGATATGTCTGTTGATGTTGGGCCCGGTCACAATGGAAGATGGCAGGGTGATTTTCTTTTTTGTGGCGATGCACTCGGCGTCCGAAGGGTCTCTTACATAAAACATAAGGCAATGTTCGGAAAGCGGTGGGATGGAAAAGGGCCGTGCAGTTTCTGTGGTGTCAAACTTCATTTCGTGGATCATGATATTGTTCACAAATCCCTTTAAGGCCGGATGAGGTTCGTAGAGTTGTTGAAACATGATAACCGCTTTTGAGTTTACAACCGTTGGCTATAACAAGGGAATAACGGCTAACGTTGGCGAATATGAAGTAACGGGGATGGCAGTCGCAGTTATCGATGACGTTGTGAATGACTTTAGCAAACTGCTGCGAAGCTGTCAACCAGGACAACCGAAGTTACGGAACGAATGCTTGGAACACAAATGGCGAATTCCGCCATGTGTGCAACCGATGGTGCCGCTAAATCTTTTTGTTTTCGTTTAGGCTACGCCTCATTTGCAGGAACGGGGACATGGAGTTTCACCGGGATCCGGTTCATCAGCAAGCGCAATCGAAAGAACATGGCCAGCGCGGTGAGCGTGAGCCCAATGGAAAGCCCCAGCCAAATCCCCGACGATCCAAACCCTGCTTTAAATGCCAATCCATACCCTAGTGGAAGGCCGATGATCCAGTACGCGATAAAAATAAACAACGACGGTGTTTTCACATCCTGCAATCCGCGCAGAGCCGAAATGCACACCACCTGCGTGCCGTCGGAAAGTTGAAAGAGCCCGGCAATGATCATCAGCGACGCAGCGATGCGGAGCACTTCGGCGTCGTCCACATACAGTGCGGGAAGCCAATGCCGGCCAAACACAAAGCCCAGCGCACAAGCCGACATGAACACCAGCGCCATGCCGAGCAACGTGTAGGCCGCCCGCTTCATATTTTTCACATCATTTCTCCCCAGAAAATAACTCACACGAATGGTGGCCGCCGCCGCAAGACCGGCCGTGGTCATGTAGCTGATGGTCGCCAGGTTGATGGCGATCTGATGCGCCGCTTGTGTCTTCGTGCCGAGCCATCCCATCATCACCAACGAAAAATCGAACGCGGCCACCTCAAAAATAAATTGCGCCCCGCTGGGCACGCCGATGTGCAGCATTCTGCTGAACAGTGCACGCGAATAATTCCCCAACACAAACCCGCCGCGAAACCGCCGGAATTCCGGAGCAAAATAAATATAGCCCGCGATCGCCAACGCCATAAACACCCGCGACGAAAACGTGGCCCATCCCGAACCCACAAGCCCCATGGCCGGGAACCCGCCATGCCCATAGATGAGCATATAGTTCAACAAGACATTCACCACGTTGCTGCCGACCATGATGATCATGGCCACACGCGTATTGGATAATCCCTCGGCAAATTGTTTGAACGTTTGGAAAATCAGCACGGGGATGAGCGAGAACGTAATGATGCTCAGGAAGGGAATGGATTTATCGATTACCTCCTGCGGCTGGCCGATGTGATAGAGCACGCGCTTGCCCACATAGACCACACCCGCCAGCAACAGAGCATTGATCACATTGATGACCAACCCATGCCGCAACGTTTCCACGATGCTGCGATCGTCCTTCTTCCCATCGGCTTCCGCCACCAGCGGCGTGATGGCATACGACACACCGATGCCAAACAGCAACAACACATTAAACGCCACGGTGGCCAACCCGGCGGCCGCAAGCTCGGTGGCGCCTACATGACCCACCATGATGTTGTCGGTGAAGCCCATGAGCACGTGACCCAGGTTGCTGAGCATGACAGGGTAGGCGAGGTGGAAATTTTCCTTGATGTGGGTCTTGATGGTCATGCGGGGATCTGTGAGGCAGGGTTGGGATGGACGTTAACGGTCTTTCAGCCGGGCTACCAAAAGCAGGCCGGTCATGCTGATGGCGTCAGTGATCTCGCCACGCAACACCATCGCCACCGCTTCCGACAACGGCAGCTTCCACACTTTCATGTCGGCTTCGGATGCTTCGCGCGCGGAGTCGCCCTGCGAGAGGTCTTCGGCCAGGAAGATGTAGCCTACCTCGTCGGTGACGGAGTTGGAGGTGTGGATCTGCGTGAGCTCGGTCCATTTTTTTGCGGTGAGGCCCGTCTCTTCCTGCAGCTCGCGGCGGGCCGAAAATTCAGCCTCCTCGTGCGAAGGACTGCCGCCTTCGGGGATCTCCCAGTGAAAAGCATTGAGGGTATACCGATATTGACCGACCAGCCAAGTGTTGCCCTCGGCATCGACGGGCACAATGCCGATGGCTTTGTTCTTGAAATGCACCTTGCCATAGATGCCCTTTCCCCCGGAAGGGTTTAATACCTGATATTCAGTGACCTTGATCCACGGGTTCTCGTACTTCTCTTCGCCGGAAAGCGTGGTCCACGGATTTTTTATTTCGTTTTGGGACATGATTCGCCGTCGGTTTTGCGGTGATGCTCAAAGCTATTCAATTCTTTTTTGCAGGAAATCATTTACGCATTAAGTTTGTGACATGCTCAAGTCGTCGTTCACGAAAGATCTGATCGAAGCCGGATGTGACGAGGCCGGGCGGGGATGCCTCGCCGGCCCGGTGGTGGCGGCAGCGGTGATCCTTCCCAAGAAATACCGCCACAAACTCCTCAACGACTCCAAGCAACTCACCAAAGAAGAACGCGAACTCCTGCGCGAAGACATCCAGCGCGATGCCATGGCCTGGGCCGTGGGTGAGATCGATCACCAGGAAATAGACCGCATCAACATCCTGAACGCATCGTTCAAAGCCATGCACGTGGCGCTGGACAAACTCACCCTTCGCCCCGAATTGCTGCTCATCGACGGCAACCGCTTCAAGCCCTATGGTGAACTGCGGTTCGAATGCATCATCAAAGGCGATGGAAAATATTTGTCGATTGCCGCCGCTTCTATCCTGGCCAAAACGTATCGCGACGACCTGATGATGCGCCTGGCGGAAGATTTTCCCGGCTACAGCTGGCATACCAACGTGGGCTATCCCACCGAAGCCCATCGCGACGGCATACGTCAATTGGGCATCACACCACACCACCGCCGCTCGTTCACCCTGTTGCCCGATCAATTGGAATTATTTTAAGCGACCGTTGTTCTTGTTTTGATCTTCGATCGATAACCTGTTTTCGTATTCCAGCAAACCATCGCCCATTCTTTATAACGCTCCCCAAACATGTGTCTCATCTTCCTCGCATTCAAGAATCACCCGGCGTATAAGCTCATCGTTGCGGCCAACCGCGATGAATTCTACGAGCGCCAGACAGAAGCAGCGCACTATTGGAAAGACAAACCCGACGTGCTGGCCGGCCGCGACCTGGTGGCCGGTGGCACCTGGATGGGCATGAACACCAAGGGAAAGCTGGCGCTGCTCACCAACTACCGCGACCCCAAGAACATCGACCCGCATGCCCCCTCGCGCGGCCTCCTCGTGTCGGATTACCTGACGGGCCGCGACCGCCCCGAACACTATCTGCATGCCATCAACGACGGCGAAAAAGAATACAACGGCTTCAACATTATCGTCGGCGGCCTGAACGAACTGTGGTACTACTCCAACTACACGCACGTGATCGAAGAGTTGATCCCCGGCTTCTACGGGCTGAGCAACCACCTGCTCGACACCCCGTGGCCAAAAGTGGAGCGCGGAAAAGAAAAACTGAAAAGCATTCTGGACCAACCCGCCATTCAACCCGAACAATTAATGGACGTGCTCTATGACCAGACATTAGCGCCGGAAGACAAACTGCCCGACACCGGCTTGTCTTTGGAACGCGAAAAAGCACTGTCGTCCATGTTCATCAAAACGCCAAACTACGGCACGCGGTGCACGACCGTGGTGCTTGTGGACTATGACAATGAGGTGACGTTTTGCGAGCGGGTGTACAACACAACCACGTTCGAACACACCACGGGGAACTTTCGCTTTAAGGTTTAATTTATTCTTTAAAAATATACCCGCCCAGAGTGTCTATGCCTGCCTATGCACACATTTGTTGCTGATGACTTTCAGCTGATTTCAACCGCGAACTGTTAGTTTTGTAATCCATTTTCACTCCTCTCGTGACTAATGTGACCGTCGCTGATTCGGCTATATAGGTCCTTTTACAAAGTGCACATGCCGATCGACTGATCCCTACTATGGGGAAACCCTTTCAGGGTTCAACGCCATTCATAGTCCTATATCCGTCAGTTTCACTGACGGCCATTGTTCGAAAAGCCTTTCAGGCTTCAATCCAAAAAATCATCTCCTTGAGGAATACCCACTCAAAGCGAGATCGGAGAAGGTTTTTCGGTTGATGTATGTCGTGCGTGGCAGAAGACCTTTTGGGAACAAAAATGTGACGGCCACACGAAAAAGTGTTGCTGCGCATCGGCATTGTTTTGGGGACGGACGGCGATAGATCGTGGCCGACGCGGTCTGGATCCAAACGCGTGGTGGTACTGCGCAAAACAAAAGTCAAGCCCGGAGGGCTTTGGTTTGTTTTTGCGTGAGTGGGCTATTCCTCAAGGGGACGATTGTATTGAAGCCTGAAAGGCTTTTCGAACAATGGCCCCCGGTGCGCCTCGATATTTATCGAGCGTACCGGGGGTTAATTGCGGTGCTCATCTACAACCCTGAAAGGGTTCCCCTGCACGCCGTCGTCGGTTGTCACCCGGATTACCCTATACCAATTCCAAAACGCCCTAGCGATAGCGTTGACAAGGGGAGATTTTAAGCAAGAGATCAGTATGCCTCGGGGTTAAGCGGCAAATTTTGTATATAAATGGAAATAAAATAATGAGAAGCGTTATTTTATGCATTAATTGCACCTCAACAACGTGTATGTTTTACACTTTGGATAGATAATCCTGGAAAGGTTGAAAAAGAAAGATCAATATCCCCTGCCCCTGAAAATCGCCCGGTGGCTTTTTCCAAAACTGGAGGCCTATGCGCCCGGGTTGGCCCACCGGTATTTTGAAAAGATCTTCTTCACTCCCTTGCATTACCCCGTCCCCGAAAAGGAAAAAAAGGCGGAAACATTTGCCACCCGCTTCACCGTGACGGCAACCGGCAAGACGATCCAGTGCTATTCGTGGGGCGAAGGACGGCCCGTGTTGCTCATCCACGGCTGGGCTGGACGGGCCACGCAATTCCGGCGTTTCGTAAAGCCCCTCATGAATGCAGGCTATAAAGTGGTGGCGTTCGACGGGCCTGCCCATGGCCAGTCGGAGGGAAAAAGAACCAGTCTCGACGAATTTGAAGCCGCCATCCGGGCGGTGTATGCCAAAATAGGGGAGCCCGCGGCCGTGATCGCGCATTCGTTTGGCGGCGGGGCGGCGTTGTTCTCGGCGATGCACGGCGTGGCCATAAAAAAGCTGGTCATGATCGCGTCACCGTCCGTGGGCGACGAGATCATCAACACCTATTTGCGCACCATCAACGGCACCCGGCCTACAGGCGAATATTTCAAGAAATTTATCCTAGACACTACCGGAAAGCCCTTCGACGAATATACCGCCCAGCATTTTGTCACCCAATTGAAGTCCCCCATCGACCTGTTGCTGGTCTACGATCAAGAAGACCGCGAGGTACCCATGGTCCATGCCAACACCCTGATGAAGCTTTACCCTTCGGCCATGCTGATCCGCACAAAAGGCCTGGGACATACCCGCATCTTAAAAGACGACCACGTTATCGCAGCTTGTGTAACATTTGTGCGAAACGGAGCGTCGGGCTAGCAAAACTGTATTTATTTGAGATAAAAAGGGCCGCCTGGAAAAAAACGGTAACCTGCGCCTCCGGCAACAGGTTTAAGGAAGGGACGGGCTAAACTTTTATGCCACCGGGCTGTAATTAAAGGCAGGCACCATTAACTAATTGGGCAATGAAAATCATCGAGACGCACGAACTGACGAAGGTTTACAAAATGGGCGATAACATCGTGAACGCCCTCCAGGGAGTTTCCATTTCCATCGACAGGGGCGAATACGTGGCCTTTATGGGCCCCTCCGGCTCGGGAAAATCCACGCTGATGAACATTGTGGGCTGTCTGGACTCGCCCACGACGGGAACCTACAGCCTGAACGACAACCAGGTGAGCGAAATGACGGAAAACGAGCTGGCCGAAGTCCGCAACAAGGAGATCGGTTTCGTGTTCCAGACCTTCAACCTGCTGCCCCGCGCCAGTGCCCTCGACAACGTGGCGCTTCCCCTGATCTATGCCGGCTATGGCAAGGCCGACCGCGATGAAATGGCCATGGCGGCCCTGGAAAGCGTGAGCCTCGCCGACCGCTATCACCACAAACCCAACGAGCTTTCGGGTGGCCAGCGCCAACGTGTAGCCATCGCCCGCGCGTTGGTGAACAACCCCTCCATCATCCTGGCCGATGAGCCCACCGGTAACCTGGATTCCAAGACATCCTATGACATCATGGGCCTTTTCCAGGAGCTTCACGATAAGGGCAACACCATCATCATGGTGACCCACGAAGACGACATCGCCCACTACGCCCACCGCATCATCCGCCTCCGCGACGGTCTGATCGAATGGGACCGCCGGAACGACAACGTGTCGCGCAGCAGCCCCATGGCCGCACAGCACTAAACATTTTCTCCCTTCCCGCGCATCGCCTACCTTTAGTGCATGAAGATCTACACGAAAACCGGAGATCGCGGCACCACATCCCTTTTTGGAGGAAAACGCGTTTCCAAAGCCGACCTGAGGATCGACACCTACGGCACCGTGGATGAATTGAATTCCTGGATTGGCCTGGTGCGCGACCAGGAAGTGAATCAAAACCGACAAGACGTGCTGGTCGAAATACAAGACCGCCTGTTCACCATCGGCTCCATGCTGGCCACCGAGCCGGGCAACACCAAAGTGAACATCCCCACCCTCCGCGAAAGCGATATTCAATACCTTGAAAAAGAGATCGACGCCATGGATGCAGCGTTGCCGCCCATGCGTTTTTTTGTATTGCCGGGCGGCCATACAGCGGTATCATTTTGCCACCTCGCCCGCACTGTGTGCCGCCGCGCCGAGCGTCTAACCATAGCGTTGCAGGCTACCGAAGAGGTGAACGCACTGGTGATCCAATACTTGAATCGCCTGTCGGACTACCTGTTTATGCTGAGCCGCAAGATGGCCCAGGAACTCAAGATCGAGGAGACCCCCTGGAAACCTAGAATGGACGAGTAGGGAAGAATTCGCTAAGTAAAGAGGCTCTCGTTATAGGCTTTTTCTCCAAAAGCGCGGAGAGCGAAGATGAAAATCGATGCGTATACCGGAATCTTTGGAACTCGCTTGTTCGGATGAGGGCGCCGGTCCAGGGGTTTATCACCACGGCGTCGTAGTTCTCGATGGTCTCGTTTGGTCCACCTTTCACGATATCTTTTAACTCGGCGATGACCAATTCATAGTCGCCAAGGAACTCCGTTTTTTCTGACGGTTTTATCCAGGATAAAAAGAAGAAATATTTACTGCTTCGGCTGAGTGTAAGGCCATTATTCCGCCCGAGCGCGAGCGCCTGGAAAAAGTTGAGGGCAAACCTGCATTCGTCCGGTTCACAACTTTTAAATCCGGTGATGTCACTAAGTCTTCCGAAACGGTCAAGTGTAAATTGAATAGTAGGGTAGGTATGTTGTTTGTCAAACAAAACGGAATAGTTCAACATGAAGCTGAAGGGTCTTCCTTCCGAAACATCAAACCATGTTCCTGAACCGTTGTCGGAAATGAAGTGAGATTGACTGGCGTTCCACTGGATATGATCATGAAAAAAAGCTGAACCGAAGTAACACACCAAAATACTGTCTGCTGTTGCTTTTATTTTAAAAAAATCATTGTCAAAGGGATCTGGTGTGTTTCCGCAAAGGATTTTTTCCCCGGTTTCGTAATTGATTTCTTTTATGAGCTCCTCTTTTTTATTGTAGTATTTCCAGAGACCAGCGTAGTCGCCTTCTTCAAAAACGCCGACACGGTTGAGTGTATTGGTATCAAAATAGTAATCCCGAAAATAGGTTCGGTCAATGGAATCCAACCGGTTAAATTCTCTGGTGGAGTTTAAGTACTCAAAGCACTTGGTCTCAATGTGCGAAGAGTCTGTCGTCACCATGATGATTTCTTGTGGAGGAGGCTCCGGAAGAGGCTCATACGTGATGTGTTCCTGAGATTTTTGCTTGATGCAACCTGCAACAAGCAAGGAGAGGGCGACCGCGAGGTAAATTCTCATAACGTGATTTCCATTATGAAATCCAGGAGGCGGGTAAAAGTAACGCAGCCGGCTCCAATGGCGCATTTTGGTCAAAAAACTAACATTTGTTAGTCGAATTTGGAAATTAGTCCTACCTTCGGGTCCTTAAAAATTCAGATATCCATGGTAGAGACGTTGAAAATTGAGGTAGAGCGGGTGGCCAAATCGCGGCTTCCCCAGGTGGATTTTTCAAACCTTCCGTTCGGGAAGATCTATACGGACCATATGTTTATGGCCGATTTTCGCAACGGCGAATGGGGTAACGCCCGCATTGTGCCTTATGGTCACATGCTCATTAGTCCTTCCACCCCGGCGTTGCACTACGGGCAATCTATTTTTGAAGGCTTGAAGGCCTATCGCGGCACAGACCGCGAAGCGTTGGTTTTCCGGCCAATGGCCAATTTCAAACGCCTCAACCTTTCTGCCGAAAGACTCTGCATGGCGCAGGTTCCGGAGGAGCTGTTCATGGAGGGTATGCGCGCCGTGCTGGACATCGACCGGGCCTGGATCCCGTCGACGCCGGGAAGCGCCCTGTACATACGACCTTTCCTTTTCTCGGCCGATGAGTTTATCGGTATCCGCCCTTCGCTGGATTTTACTTTTATGATCATCGCTTCGCCGGTGGGTGCTTATTATTCGGCACCGGTGAAAGTCAAGATCGAAACCCACTATACCCGCGCCGTGGCCGGAGGCACTGGCTATGCCAAGGCCGGCGGCAACTACGGCGGCGCCATCTACCCTACAAAGCTTGCCATGGACCAAGGCTATCAACAGTTGTTGTGGACCGATGGCAAAGAGCACGCCTATATTGAAGAGTCGGGCACCATGAACGTGATGTTTGTTTTCGGCGACACGCTGGTGACGCCCGCCCTGAGCGACTCCATCCTGGCCGGCATCACGCGCGACAGCGTGCTGGCCGTCGCGCGCCGGGAAGGCATGAAGGTGGAGGAACGCAAAATAGGGGTGAAAGAATTAATAGACGGTTTGAAAAGCGGCCTCGTCAAAGAAGCGTTTGGCGTGGGCACGGCGGCCACGATTGCCCCCATCCAGGCGATCGGCCACGAAGGCATAGATTACCCGTTGCCCGCGGCGTCAAAGCAAAATTTTGCCGCTCATATTTATACGGTGTTGGACGAGATCAAACGCGGAATCGCTCCGGATCCGTTTGGATGGGTCATAAAAATGTAATTTGTTTCCTTTACCTGAATAACTCAACCTGAAACGGTGGACTTGATTGTCCACCGTTTTTTTTACTTTTAGAGGGAAATCGCTACAGGTTGAAAATGAAGAAAGTGCTATGGTGTTTGACGGTGCTGATGGCGTTGGCAACGGCGGGCTATGCTCAGAAGCAACTGGTGTTGCTGAAGGGTGAGAAGGTGTTGTTGCGCCTCGGCTTTGGCGACGAGATCACCTTTCGCGTGAAAGGTAGCAAGACCGTCCGGGTAAGTTATGTGAACAACCTTTTCGACACCGCAGTGATGGCTCACAAGGACATCATTCCTTTCCATAAGATCGACCGCATCTATTTCAAACATTCCAGTTTTGCCAATCGCGTGGGCCGGCTCCTGGTGATCGGGGGTGCCGCCTATTTTTTGATCGACCAATTCAATACCGTCGTGGTGCAAGGCCACGACGCCAACCTCGATCAAAGCGTGGACCGTGTATCCGTCGGGATGGTCGCTGTGGGGCTGCCCATGATGCTGATCCGGAAAAAATCGCAGCGGATAGGAGGCCGCTACCGGCTGTTCACGGCCGACTATGATTCTCCTTTCTACCAGCACGACCTCGACAGGTTTTAGGCAGACCCTGATTTGTTGCCGGAATTCCTTACT